>JAYWEH010000115.1:0-13695 GCA_043780025.1 Deltaproteobacteria bacterium | reverse complement strand
CAAGAGCACCGCGTGCCAGCACGTCGGCGAAGCGAGGCTTTTCTCGGCCGATCGCCTAGCGGTGGTGCCCCGCGCACAGGCATTAGGCGTGACCGCTCACCGGACTCGGGGAGGCTGGTCTGCCCATCCTTTGCCGGGGGGCTCGGCGCTCGCAAATCCGCTTCCCCATTCACTGGCATCAGCGGGACCGCTGCTCGGAATCTTGAGGATTCAAAAGGCAGCGGAGGGCCACCGCTTCGATACATGGGTGGGCGGGCGCGCCGTGGGGTTGCTGCGGCAGTCTGCCTTCAAACTGGGCCCGGGCCGGGAGCTCGAGCTGGAGCTGCTGACCGCGCTGGAACGCCTGGCGAGGGAGGTAAAGGTGGGTGAGCTGCATTTTGCCTTGGGTGCGGCCCTAAACCGGCCGCTCTCGGCATGGCTCGCGCTCAGCCACTACCGAACCGCTCTCGGCCCCGGCGAAAGACTGGCGGCGGACAGCCGTCTTGGACGAGGAGCAACGTGAACAAATCCAATGGGCTAAGGGGGTAACCGTGTCTCGAGCTGAATCAATTGCCGCCGAATTCGGCACGCGCCGCTTGCAGCAATGTGAGAGAACGGCAAGTCGGGTGATCGACGGCAAGGCGGTCGTGATCACCATCGACAGCAACGAGCTGCACGTGCTCAACGGCGTCGGCACACGCGTCTGGGAGCTGCTCGACGGGCGGCCGCTCGAGGCGGTGGTGCAACAAATCGTGACCGAATTCGAGGTCGAACCGGAACGAGCCCAGCTCGACGTGGCCCAGTTCACCCAGCAGCTACTCGCCATCGGTGCGCTTCAAGTGACGAAGGGTGAATCGAAGTAACGTGTCCAACCCCGAAGCACTCAAGCCCTATCGCAAGAAGCGAAGCGCCGCGAACGTCGTCTCCGAGCGGGCCGAGCGCATCCGCGCACCCTACAGCGCGATGGTGGAAATCGCTGATCGCTGCAACGAGGCGTGCGTGCATTGCTACCAGGTGCAGGGTCAAAAGGGCGAGCTCGACACCGCCGAGTGGAAACGCATCTTTGGCGAGCTCGCCGAGATGGGCGTGATGTTCCTCACCATCAGCGGCGGCGAGCCGACGTTGCGAAAAGACTTCATGGATCTCGTGGCGCACGCGCGCCGGCTGCGCTTCGCCGTGAAGATCTACTCCAACGCCCTCAACATCAACGAGGCGATGGCTCGCGAGTTCGGGCGCCTCGCGGTACAAGAAGTACAGATCAGCTTGTATTCGCACCGGCCAGAGGTTCACGACCAGGTGACGCGCGTGCCGGGTTCCTTCGAGCACGTGGTCGCGGCGACTCGCCACCTGCGTGCGGCCGGCGTGAAGGTGCTGCTCAAGAGCCCGCTATTGAAGCACAACGCCTCCGAGTTTTCCGACTACGTGGATCTGGTGACGAGCCTCGGCGCCGACTACGCGCTCGATCCCCACCTGAGCCCGCGTGAGGATGGCGACCCGGGGCCGACGCGTCTGGGAGCCACGAAACACGAGTATTTTGCAGTCAAGCGTGACCCCCGTTTTCGGGCACCGCGCGATGATGAGCGCCCACGTCCGCCGCAACGGGACAAGGGCGGAGACCGACCCTGCGGGGCCTGCAGCGGGAACGTGCACATCGAAGCCAACGGGGAGCTGCGACCGTGTACGCAGTGGGGCATTCCCACCGGCCATGCCAGCCAGGAAGGGGTGCGGGCCGCCTGGGAACAGGACCCCGCGGCACGGGCCATTCGCGACCTGACCTGGAGCGACTTACCACTGTGCCGCACTTGCGACCTGCAAGCGTATTGCCAACGGTGTTTTGCGGACGCGGAGCGCCTCAGTGGTAACGCGGTGGCCCCTTACGCCCGGGCCTGCCGGGGGGCGCGCTGGCAATACGAGTTGGCCCATGGGGTCGAGCCCGAAATTGATTCTTCGAACGACTACTGCGAAGCAGAACCGGTGGGTCCCTTCGAACGCAACGGCGAACATCGCTTCCTCACGCGAGCTTCGACATCTGGGCCCGGATCCACGCCGATGCGGCCCTGGCTCGGGCCAGCGGATCCGAACGCCGCTCCGGCGGCGCTGGAACGCGGCCAACTCGTACAACTTCGCCGTCGAGCTAACGGTCCCTTTACGCAGTTAGCTGCGCCGCCGTCAGATCTCAAAGAACTCCGAGATTGATAATGAGCATGTTGATGTCGACGAACCGGACCCTACTTACCTCGGGCCTTCTTGCGGCAGTATGGCTCGGGCTTTCAGCTTGTGGCGGTGATGCCACCAGTATCTGCGTGGGTCCACGCTGCCCCGACTACGACGGGACCGGTGGCACGAACTCCCTCGCGGGTGACGGGGGCAGCTCGGTGGAGCCGGTCGATGCGGGCAGCGACGCCTCTCCGGACGGCGGCGGGCCGGGGCCGGAGCCCTGCAACGTGGCCTTCGAGACACCCGTCGCCGGGGACCTCACGCTCGTGGGAGGCGACGACGCGGATGGAGAACAATGTGGCCCAGAGTTCACCACCGGGATCAGCGTCTCCACCAATGGCGTTTCGATCAACCTGTTCATCAACAACAGCCCGCTCGGCGCCCGTCCGGTAGACGGCCCCACGACGGACTTCCTGGCTGCGCTCGGAAACCGCGGTGCGACGCCCAATGAGCTTCGCGCCGAGGCGACCATGGAGGACGGCCGGACCTGTTCGATCACGTTTGCGGGCGACGTCTTCGTGGATTGCGCAGGACCCAGCTGTTCCATCCAGAGCCCTGTCGCGCTGAGCGGTTACTTGAACCAAAGCCAGGATGGTTCTGCAGACCCGGGCCTGCAAACCGACATCGTGGTGCGCAGCGAAACCGAAAACGCCGGTCAACCCGTGCGCCTCGAGATCGACGACGTGTTCGTGCCGGACGCCACGAGCGTGCTGAGCGGCTCCGATAGCCTCGCAACGTTCTCGGGCCTCACTCTGAACGAGGGGGAACGGGTCGTTCAGGCCGAGTGTCGAGACGAGAACGGAACCATTGGACGCTCCACCCCCACGGTCTGGCAGGTCGACATCACCCCCTGCACTCTGGACGTCAGCAGCGTCGCCGGAGGCGCCAACCCCATCACCACCGCCGACGACGCGGATCAAGACGCGAGCAACGGCTTGCAGGTGACCATGGCCGGACAGATCGGCGGAGGCGACTGCCGCACGGTGCAATTGGGTGAGGGCGATTGCAGTGGACCGACCCAGGACATCAACGCGACCAACCTGGCGGGCGGTAACTTCTCCGAGCTCGTGACGATCTCGCCCGGTGCGACCAACCTCACGGTGTGCGGGCGGGTCGTCGACGTCGCGGGCAACGTGAGCAATCCCCCCGATCAGCTCAGCGTCGCCGTAAACTTCGACGCGCCGTTGGTCGCGATCACCTCTCCCGCTCCCGCCGCGGTGTTCAATCTCGCGAGCGGTTGCAACTCGTCCGTGGAGGTGAGCTGCAGCGAAGTCGGCTCGCCCGTGGAGCTATTCATCGATGGCACGTCGTCAGCCACGACCGAGTGCGGACCGCTCGGCACGGTGAGCATCCCGGTCACGCTTGCCACCAAGAACAACGGCGATCCGACGGTCCTCTTGGCGCGACACACCGCGACCGGGTTTGTGACCTCCGGGGAGGCGACCATCAATGTCTTCGCCGATTGCGAGGCGCCCGTGCCCAGCATCTCGGCACCGCTCTGCGGCTCTCAGCAGAGCATCGCGGACAACGACGAAAACCCCGGGCTTGCCGGATTGCAGTCCAACGTCACCGTGCAAAACACGGGCGTGCCCCTGGCCACGCTGACCGTCACGCGCGGTGCGACCAGCGGCGCGCCGATCGCTGCAACCGGTGACAACTTCTCGACCACTTTCGCCGAGGCCGATCTCGGCGCTCCGGGCGATGTCACGCTCAGCGCCTGCGTCACCGACGCGGCTGGGAATCCTGGTTGCAGCGCCGACTGCGCCATCACCATCGTCGCCGGGCCTGCGATTGCGATCAACGTACCGGCCGCCGGCAGCACGCTGTCGGTCACCACCACCGTGGATTGCGACGTGCCCACGACCGGCCTGGATGCGACCGTTTCCGGCACCACCACTGCCGCGGATGGCAGCACGATGCAGGTGGCCGTGGGTGCCGCCATTCCTGTCTCCGCCACGGTCGCCGGTGGGGTTTGGAGCGCTTGCGTGCCGATGCCAAACGGCGACGACCAGACCCTGACGGCGTCAGTCGTTGATGCCGTCAGCTCGCTCCCCGGCGCGCTCAGCATCACGATTTCCGTCGACGCGGTGCCAAGCGGTTCGGTCGCGGCCCCCACTTTTACCGTCACGGGGCGCCGTGAAGGCACCGTCGACCTGAGCTGGGTCTCGGTGCTCGACAGCGACGGAGACCCACTAGGGGCCTACCGCCTGCGTTGCGCCAGGACGGACATCGTCGACGAAGCCGGGTGGGCCGCTGCCACGGACGTCCCCGTGTCCATCACGCCGGCCGCGGCGGCGGGTGTTCCCGAGACTTTCGGCCTCACCAGCTTCAGAACCGGCACGAGCAGCTTTTGCGTAGTGCGCGGTGAAGAGACGAGCGGCAATCTGAGCCCCCTCGTGGCCGGTCTGAGCGCGGCGGTGAGCAACCCGTTCTTGTCGCAAGCTTTCACGGTTGTGGATGACCCGAACACCGCGGGAACCATCCCCCGGGTCGTCATCGAGCCGCTCGGCGACATCAACGCTGACGGCATCGCTGATTTCGCGTACGGCGCCACACAGCGCACGGTGCAAGTGTTCTTCGGCAAGACCCCGTTCGGCACGAACCCGACGGAAGCGCCAGACTTCGAGATCACCTTCGGCGGCGGTGCGACCAACGCGGTAAATTTTGGTTCGGAGGTCGCGGGCCTCGGGGACATCAGCGGTGACGGCATCCCGGACTTTGCGTTGGGCGCACCCAATGCCAATGCGGTGTTCGTATTTTTGGGTCGTGCTACGGATACCTGGGCAGACATCGACGTCGACGTTGACGGAGGAGACGGTTGCGAAGCCGATCTCTGCATCCTGGGCGCCAATCTGGGTGGCACGAGCGGCGGCTTGTTCGGGTGGGACGTCCATTCAGCCAATTTTGACGGGTCGGGAGCGAATGACCTCGTGGTGAGCGCCCGGTTCGGCAACAGCACCGGCCAAGCCTTCGTCCTGCTTGGTGGTGCTCAGCTCGCCACACCCGGGACGCTCACCGTGGACGGCGCCAATCTAGCTGGAAGCCCCGACGGCTTCATTATCAGTCCGCCCGCTGCCAGGACCCAATTCGGTATCAGCGTCGGCTCCCTCGGAAACGACGTGCTGATCGGGGCCGCGGGTCAAGCGGGCGGCTCGCCCGCCAATGGCGCGGTGTACGTCCTGCCGTCGCAGGGTACCCCCGTGCCAGGCACCGGGCTCACGCCGCTCACGACCCCCACGTTGATCGAAGTCGAGTCGGGACCGGGTGCCAATTTTGGCTTCGCCGTCCGCGGCATCGGTGATTATGACGGCGATGGCTTTGGAGACTTCGCCGCGGGAGAGAACTTCACGGCCGGGGGAGGCCGCGGCAACCTCACCCTCTACCGAGGCAGCGCCAGCGGATTCTCCAGCGCCACTGCGATCACGTTCACCAACAACCTCGTGCCGACGATCGACGACAACTACGCTAGCTACATCGGAGCCGGGCTGCGCCCAGACCTCGGCTTCACCGGCGACCTCGATGGTGACGGCTTTGCCGAACTCATCGTGGGAGCCACGGTGCCGGACACACCCGCGGGCTCACGCGGCTCGGCGCAGCTGTTTTATGGCGCACTGGGTGCTGGAGCGCGCCCACGCTCCACGGCCGACTTCAGCTTCACTTCCACGCTCGCGAGTGGGCAGGTGATGCCCAACTTCGTGGGTGACGTGGACGACGACGGCTTTAACGATCTGATCGTGATTGACTCAGGCGCAGGGACCAACGTCGTCCGCCTGCTGTACTGACCGCGGCCTTTACTCGAACAGCGTTGCCTGCTAATTTTGGTGAACTATGAACAATCAGGATGGGCGGATTTCGCCAAAGGTCGTTCCGGAAGGGCGTCTTCCCTACGAAGCACCGGCCATCGAGGAAACCTCGCAATTCGAGACGCTGGCTTTGGCTTGTGGGCAGAGCGATACCAATCTGTCCTGCATCGGCTTGGGAGAGCCCTACTTCAACAGTTGAGTCGGTGCATCCGACCGGGAGCTTCCGAAAGAGCTCCTAGTGTCGAAGGCGCGCGGTCATGGCGCCAACTCCGCCACCCGCCGCTTCAACCAAAGGCTCGTCTGATTGAGCGAGTGGTGGGCGCGTTCTTCCGCCAACTCCAGAGCGCGCAAACATGAAAAGCGCGTGCGCTCGGCTGGAGAAATATCTCGGGTGACCTCCTCATATCCGAGCTGGGCGAGCTCCCTCCTCGCCACCCAACCGGCGTAGCGCACGATGGGCGAGCGCGCCTGCTCGCGCCAGCGCCCCAACGGCGTCCGATCAAATCGCCCTTTGACGTCCTGAAAGGCCGAGTTCTCACGCCACGCCGTGGCGCCGTGCGCCCGACTGCGTTGAAACCGCAATGCCACCACGTCCGCATCAATCGCCACGCCAAGCCAGCTCCCCAACCGATCGAGCGTGACCTTCGGAGCATCAATCAGGTCTTCGTAACGCAGCCCGATCAGTCGTGGATGCCCTTCGAGTTCGCGCCAAAGCCGCATGGTGGCCGACCAGTTGCGCACGTAACGTTCCACCCCGCCGCCCGTGCGATGATAAAATGACAGGGCCGCGTCGCGAACGTCCCGCACCATCAAGAGGCAGCGGATCGACGTATCAGAAAGCGTCACCCTCAACTGCTCGGGGCTCATTAGAAGCTTATGACCGAGCCAGCGATCCCCGGGTTGAGCGAGCTCGGCCATCACGAGCTGATGCAACTCGTCCACATTCGAAAAGCTCTCCAGTTTGACCAATACAGGGTGGCGCACGCGCAGGAACTGATCGCGCACGACGGCGAGCGCGATACGCATCTCACTCTCCGAGAGCGCCTCGTTCCAGCGTTTTCCCAGCCTCCCCAACACCTCCATAAAGGCCGGAAAATAGTCGGTCAGAAACTGAATCCCGGGCTGGCTGCCGAGCAGCGTGGCCACGAGCGTCGTCCCCGAGCGCGGTAACCCCACGATGATGAGGCGCTCAAAGCTCGAACCCTGCGGCATGGCCCGCCGAGCGTAGTACCAGGTGCGCCCGATTCAAAGCACGCCGAGCCGCTCGAGGGCCGTGGCAATGCGCCGTGCGCCGGCTTCCGGCGAGCACTGCGAAGTGTCGATGCGGAGCTCTGGATTCACCGGCTCTTCATACGGATCGTCGAGCCCGGTGAAGGCGCGGATCTCCCCCGCTCGGGCCCGCGCGTACAGACCCTTCACATCGCGCCGCTCGCACTCGGCGAGCGGGCACTGCACGTGCACCTCGACGAAACGCTGAGCCTGCCGCCGAACTAGAGCGCGCGCCTCTGCGTACGGGCTCACCGCCGCCACGACCACGCACACGCCGTGCGACTCGAGCAGGCGCGCGACGTAGCCGATCCGGCGCACGTTCAGATCCCGGTCGGCCCGGCTGAAGCCCAGGCCCTGGCCGAGCTCCGCCCGCACCTCGTCCCCGTCGAGGATCTGCACGGCGCGCCCCCGGTCCCGCAATTCGAGGCTCAGATGTCGAGCCAGCGTGGATTTTCCGGAACAGGGCAGCCCGGTGAGCCAGACGATCGCGCCAGAAACGCCGGGCATGGGGCTCAATCTCGCGTGCCCGAGCCAGTGCGTCCAGCCGAAAGCACTTGCAACGCTCGACCCCGCGTGACAACCGAGGGCTCTGTGACGGCGCGCGATCTCCCCGCCCGCCTGATCATCGAGCTGCTCCGCTCCGGGCAGCGCGTCGCGTTCAGCGCGCGCGGCTCGAGCATGTGGCCCGCTATCCCCTCGCGTTCTCGGCTGGAGATTGATCCCTGCGGCGCAGCCGAGCTCAGGGTCGGCGAAGTGGCGGCGTTCGAACGCAGCGGCACCGTGGTCGTGCACCGCGTGACGCGCGTCACCGCCACTGGCGTTCACTTTCAGGGCGACGCCCTGAAGCGCGAGGATGGCTGCATCCCCATAGCGGACGTGCTCGGGCGAGCCCGCGTGCTCGAGCGCCGGCCCCTCTCCGTTCGATTGCCCCGCCCCGCGGACATCCGGCGCGCACTACGAGCGCTGCGCCAGCTCCTCACGAGCTGGCGCGCTCGCTGAGCACGACGGACTCAGCCGTCCTGATCGATCATGCGCTCGGCGACGAGCGTCGAATCGAACTTCAACATGCCGGACTTGATGGCCGCGCGCAGTTGCTCCACTTTGAAGCGGTCAACAGACTCAGCCGGAATGGCTGGTGCACGAAGATGCGCTTCCGGCGGTACCTGCTGAGCACGTAGCTGCGTCGAGCTCGTGCCGCTGGCACTCCGACTCATTCCCCTCGCCCCGATAGCCTCAGGTTTGCTCATAGAATTTTCTCTTACAGCCGCTGCTTCGGCGCCGGCGCGCCGCCCCTTTGAGGTCGGAGCTGATTGATCGCCTGTGCTTCGCTTCATTTGGATGCCTCTCCCCTCACGCTCGGTGCCGGGAACCTACAATGGCGATAATCGGCATTCCTAAACGAAGCTTGAACAGAAAAACGATCCGCCCGCAAAAACGACCCGTCCGCCCTATCAGTACGGCACAGTCGTGCACCCCCTAATGGTACGTCGCGCGGGTCGTGGGCATCCGAAGAGCGTCCACGCAGAGAGCGAAGCTCAGCGATATTTCTGATGAATCACGCGGCGCGAGGCGTGATGCGCTTGCGTTTCATCATCTCGACGAGCGTGGTGCGGTTCAATTTGAGCAGGTTGGCGGCCCGGTTCTTGTTCCAGCCCGTCCGATCGAGAGCCTGGCGAATCAAATCGTTCTCATAGGACTCGACGGCCGCCCGTAGATCGATGCCGGAGTCGGGCAGGCTCTGCGCGTGCCTGCCAGGGTTACCCAGGCCCTGCACGCGCACGGGTAGGTCGGAAGCTTCGATGCGATCCCCGGAACAGAGCAACACGGCTCGTTCGATCGTGTTCTCGAGCTCGCGTACGTTACCGGGCCAGGTGTGCTCGCTGAGCAACTGCAGGGCGGCACGCGAGATCTGAGCCACTTGCCGGCCGGTCTTCTGCCGGGCACCGATGATGAAGTGCGCGACGAGCTCTGGGATATCGCTCGCGCGCCGCCGCAGCTCGGGCACGTGCAAGCGGATCACATTAAGGCGGTAGTAAAGATCCTGCCGAAACCGGCCTTCGTTAACGGCCCGTTCGAGGTCCATGTTTGTCGCGGCGACGACCCGGACGTCTGCCTTGAAGACGCGCGCGTCGCCCACGGGCGAATATTCGCGCGACTGCAGCACGCGCAGCAGCTTCACTTGCAGGGTCAGGCTCAACTCGCCGATCTCGTCGAGAAATAGCGTTCCCTTTTCGGCCGCTCCGATACGGCCTACCTGGGCCTGGTGCGCGCCGGTAAACGCCCCGCGCGCATGGCCGAAGAGCTCGCTCTCGAGCAGCGCCTCCGGAATCGCGCCGCAGTTGACGGCGACGAACGGACCGTTGCGGCGGCGGCTCTCAGAATGCACCGCGCGAGCCACCAGCTCTTTGCCCGTTCCACTCTCGCCGGTCACCAATACGGTACAATCCGTATCGGCAACGCGGTCCACCACGGCGAACACGTCGACGAGCTCCGCCGAAGATCCCACCACGTCTTGCATGCTGGCGGGGCGCTCGCGCGCAACAACGCAGGATTCCGGAGCGCCATGATCGGCAGAGTCAGGAAGGTCCAGGTCGCAGGTTTCGAACGCGTTGAGAGCCAGCTCTTGGGACACCAATCGGATGACACTGCAAGTCATAGACCAGCGCCGGCGCACGCCGAGCCTGGACGGGCAGCGCCGCATTCTCGACTCGGCTTTCGGCTGCAAAAAGCGCGCGACTTGCTGGCGTTTCCCTTGTCGTTCCACAGTGATACGCCCGCAATGAGGTCAAAAATGACCGCTACGCAGGAGTGCATCCAGCTGTGCGACTAGCTGTACTTTATTCAGCAGTTACAGGTCGTTAACCGCGACGACGCGTACCGGTCTGGTCCAGGTCGCGCGCACGCCAGAGGGTCGCCGTTTACCCGTCCCGTGACGGTGCGTTGACGGTGCCAGGCGCGACGCCCAGCTCCAACCTGAGGAGCTGTTACCGAATGACCGGACCAGGCGGGCTGTACTAGAGCGCGACTGCGGCCCGGAACATCAATCTTGACGCAGCCTTGACGCGTCTCCGATCGGTGCGGCCCGAACCGAGCACGCGCGCATCGGACCCCTCGAGCCCGAAGGCCTCAATGACCGGCGAACAGGCTGGCGACGATGGCCGGACCCTGCATCAGCGTTGCCCCCACGGGCACCACGAACAGGCCTACAGTGACGAGCAGCACGACCAGGAACCCGGTCACGTCCGGGAGCTCTCGCGAGCCCACAGCGGGCCGTGGCACGGGTGGCGTGCCGAAGGAGGCGGAAGGGGCAGAGACGGGCATCGGCGCGCTGGCGGGGCCATCGACGGCCAGCGCTCTTCGGGCGTTCGAACCGAGCGACCGTGAGGAGGGGGCGTTCAGAAGCATGATCTAAGTGTGTACGTATGTACGACAATGTCAACGACGCTCTGACATTGTACAGAGCTGGAACACCCGGAAAGGAACAGAGGTAAAGCGAGCGGAATTCGCTGGTGCCTCGGGGTCGGATCGGGGGTCTACGGCCCGCTGCGCCGACGGCGGCGTTCGACCCAATCGCGCGCGTTGTCGAACAGGGCCATCCACGGCGAATATTGGCCCCAGCCACGCGGGTGCCAGGAGAACTGCACCGTGCGAAATGCGCGTTCGGGATGCGGCATCGTGATCAGCACGCGGCCGTCGTCGCTGGATAGCGCGGTGATGCCGCGCGGCGATCCGTTGGGATTGTCGGGGTAGCGCTCCGTGGGCTGACCCAGATTGTCGATGAAGCGCAGCGCCACGCGCCCCTGCGCTTCAAAGGCAGCCGGCGGCAGCCCTTGCAGATACTCCGCGCGCCCCTCGCCGTGCGACACGACGATCGGCAATTCACTGCCGGCCATGCCGCGCAGGAAGATGGATGGCGTGGGCTCGACGCGCACCATCGACAGGCGTGCTTCGAAGCGCTCGGAGGTGTTCTGCACGAAGCGCGGGAAGTGCGCGGCCCCCGGGATCAGGTCGCGCAAGCTCGCGAGCATCTGACAGCCGTTGCACGCCGCCAGCGTGAAGGTGTCTGGGCGCTGGAAGAAACGCGAAAACTGCTCGGACAAGCGCGCGTTGAGTAGGATCGATTTGGCCCAGCCCTGCCCCGCACCGAGCACGTCCCCGTAGGAGAATCCTCCGCAAGCCGCCAACCCGACGAAGTCCTCGAGGTTCGCGCGCTCGGCGAACAGATCGCTCATGTGCACGTCCACGCAGCGGAAGCCGGCCTGGTGAAACGCCGCCGCCATCTCGACCTGACTGTTCACGCCCTGCTCGCGCAGGATGGCCACCTTCGGGCGTTCGCTCGCGGACTGGCCCGCCGCCTCCGCTCGTGATTCGATCGCAAACGCGCTGAGCACGCGCCCGTCGACCGCGACCTCGAACGTCAGCTTCGGCATCAAGCCGCGATCTTCGGGGCGCGCCAGCCGCTCGAATTCCTGGAGGGCGCAGACCGGATTGTCGCGCAGCGCACGCATGCGATAGCTGGTTTCGGACCAGGCCTGCTGCAAACGCACGCGGGTTTCGTTCAGGACCACCCCGCCCTCGGTGCGGAACACCACGCGGTCGTCGCTGCGTAGCTGCCCGATCTGATGTACGGCGCCGCCCGGGCCGCCGTGCAAGCCGCCCGCCGCGAGGCGCCCGAGAACCGCGCTCCGATCACTCTTTCGGATCTGGATCACAGCGCCCAGATCTTCGCTGAACAACGCCGCCAGACGTTCGACTCCGAGCGGATCGAGCGAAATATCCAGGCCGACGTGCGACGCGAACGCCATCTCGCTCAGCGTCACGAACAGCCCGCCGTCGGAGCGATCGTGATAGGCGAGCAAGAGACCCAGCTCGTTCAGCCCCACGATCGCGTCAAAGAACGCAACGAGCCGCTCGGGATCGTCGAGGTCCGCCGTGGCGCCGCCGTGCCGCTCGTACACCTGCGCCAACGCCGAGCCACCGAGCCGGTGCTTCCCGCCGGACAGATCGATGAACAAGAGCTCGGTATCGGCGGTCCGCGTATCGAGCTCCGGCGTCAACGCGCGCCGCACGTCACTGACCTTGGCAAACGCGCTGATCACCAGCGAGAGCGGCGAATTGACGGCGCGCTCCGCGCCCTCGGCGTCGCGCCAGGCCGTACGCATGCTCAGCGAATCCTTGCCGACGGGAATGGCGATGCCGAGGCGGGGGCACAGCTCGAGCCCCACCGCTTGCACGGCGTCGTACAGCGCCGCGTCTTGCCCGGGTTGGCCCGCCGCGGCCATCCAGTTGGCGGAGAGCTTGATGTCGGAGAGCCTGGCCACCGGCGCCGAGGCGATGTTGGTGATCGCTTCAGCCACGGCGAGCCGCGCCGCAGCGGCGGGGTTCTGCACGGCAACCGGGGCGCGCTCGCCGATCGACATGGCCTCGCCCGCAAAGCCCCGGAAGTCGACCAGGGTCAGCGCCGCGTCCGCCACAGGCACCTGCCAGGGCCCCACCATCGAATCGCGCGCCACGAGGCCGCCGACAGTGCGATCCCCAATCGTGACCAGGAAGCTCTTGTCGGCCACCGTGGGTAAGCCCAGGATGCGGAAAGCAGCATCGCTGATTTCGATGCCGCGGCTGTCAAAACCCTGCGTGGCAGCGTTTGGGGTGGGCGAGGCCGCTCGCGAGACATTGCGCTCCAGGCGCGGCGTATTGCCGAACAACACCTCGAGGCGTAGATCGATCGGTGTATCACCGAAATGTCGATCGCTGAGGCGCAGACGCGGCGCGAGCGTGGCCACGCCGACGCGCGCGATCGGGCAGCGTTCGCGCTCGGCGATCCGGCAAAATTCTTCGTAGCGCTCCGGGTGAATGCCGAGCACGAAGCGCTCTTGTGCCTCGTTGCACCAGAGCTCGTGCGGCGAAAGGCCCGGCTCTGCGCTCGGGATCTCGCGCAGCTCGAGATCCGCTCCGAGCCCGTGATCGTGCACGAGCTCGGGCAGCGCGTTGGACAGACCACCGGCGCCGACGTCGTGAACGCTCCAGATCGGGCTGTCCTCTCCAAGCGCCGAGCAGCGATCAATCACCTCCTGGCAACGCCGCTGCATCTCCGGGTTGTCGCGTTGCACCGATGCAAAATCGAGCGCGGCCTGATTGGCACCTTGATCGCGCGACGACGCCGCCCCTCCGCCGAGGCCAATCAGCAGCGCGGGCCCCCCCATGACCACGAGCGGGCACCCTGGCAGGAGCTTTGCTTTGTGGACCAGGGCCTCGCGCACGTTGCCGAGGCCACCGGCCAGCATGATCGGCTTGTGATAGCCGAGCCGCGTGCCCTTGCCCTGCCCGGGCACGCTTTGTTCGAAGCTGCGGAAGTAACCGAGGATGCCCGGCCTGCCGAATTCGTTGTTGAACGCTGCCGCGCCGAGCGGGCCGTCGAGCATGATTT
>JAYWEH010000114.1:0-29015 GCA_043780025.1 Deltaproteobacteria bacterium | reverse complement strand
CCCGTACCGAGCTCGGTTCGGTGGCATAGATGTCGGCGCTGACGAAAAATGGCTCGCCGACCTTCACGCCGCTCGGGATCGAGAGCTCGCGCACCGCGACTTCCGCCGGCGCCGGACGGTCGAACGGCAACGTGAACACCTTGACGCCAAATTGACGCGCGCGATGGGCCTCGGAAAGCAGATCGCCGCGCGTCTCCACACCGTCGGAGAGCAGCACCACGCGCGCGAGGTACCCGGAGGGCAACACGCCGTAGGCGAGCTGCAACGCAGCCTGCAGGTTGCTCTCCGAAAACGCCGCGTCTCGAGCGCCCGCTTGGGGCTCCCGCAGCGACGGAATCTCGCGCTGGGGGCCCAGTGCGATTAACTCGGGGCGGCGGGCGAAGCGGATCAGCCGGACTTCGTCGCCTTCGCGCGCGAGCGCGAGGGACTGCTCGAGCACGCCGCGGGCGTCCGACAAGGATGCATCCGAAACTGAATCGCTGACATCGACGAGGAAGACAGTGCAGATGCGCGACGCCTCCACGCTCCGCACCAGACGCGCCACCGACAGACCGAGCAAGGCGACGAAGCCGAGCCGGAATAACATGGACAACACGCGCTGCTGCCAGGGCAAATCCGCGAGCGACCTGAAAACGGCGAGCAAGAGGAACGGCACGACCAGCACCAGCACGAGCGCGCGCGGCTCGAGCAACTGATAGCTCGTACTTCCGTAGCTGAAGCCGAGCGGACCCGACCGGTCGCCGAGCACCCAGAAGACGCCGACGCCGAGCGCGAGCGTCAAAGCGCCGAGCAGACTGAAGATCACCCAGCGACGCATCACGTTCGAGCTCCCGGGCGCTCCGTCACACCGTGACGCGACGGTGGTAGGTGAACCATTCGACCATGGACAGCAAGACGACCCCGAGCACCAGGTACGCCCAGATCTGCTGACGCGCGCGCGCCGCGAAGCCGCTCGGTTCTTCCAATTTCAATCCGCCGAGCCGCAGCTCCTTGTTGGGGGCGATCTGGCTCTCGTCGAGATCGCTCAGATTGGCGGCGAAGGCGAGCGGTGGTTGATCGCTGCCGTCCACGGAGAGCTCGTAGAAGCCTGCCCGCGTACCGGCGTAGACGGCCCGGCCTGCCTTTATGGCAACCGGTTGCCGCACGCCGTCGGGCTGCCGGATGAAGCCGTGGTCCCCGGCACCGGGCGCCGGCAACTGCCAGACCTCCCCGGTTCGATACGAAGAAATGTATCCGGTATCCTCCTCCACGAAGTGATTGATGGAATTGAGCACGAACAAGGGCCAGGCGATGCGCAGCACTAGATCGCTGTCCCTGGGGTCGAAACCGAGCGCGATGAACGATTGGCCCTCGCGGCGCCCGGCGACCAGGATAGGGCCGAGCTCGCTCGCGCCCACGACTCGATCGCCGGGCTCGGGGATCAGCGCATGGCCCGTGGCGACCTGGATGTTTTCGGGCGCCGTCCAGCGCAAGATCGCGCTCTTTTCGTCCCAGCGATCGAAGCCGAAGTCGGTGATCGTCGCGCGATGCCGGACCGGACCGCCTTCCGCTGGCGGATTCAAGTACAAGAGCCCGCCCAGATCCCCCGTGTTGGGCGCGCGCGGCGCGGCGACGCCGTCGAGCAAAGTGACGTCGAAGCGACCGTCGGGCAACGGCGCACCGGGTGCGATCGGGGTCACCTCCAGGTATTCGTCGAGCAAGAGCGCCGCTTCCAGGTAGGTGTTGCCCGCGCTGACGACGAGCACGCGCGTGCGGCGCCGCTCGGGCATCAGGGCGTAGCCGTGGTTGTCTCGCGCCAGGTGGTCCTGGCCCGCCGGCACCGTCAGCTCGGCTTCGAGCGTGCGATCCGCGCCCGCGAGGTTCGGATAGAACTGGGCGCGGCGTTCACGCGGCCCGAGCGACAGCCGGCCCGTCTGGACAATTTGCCCATCACCGAGCAAGGCCAGATCGACGTCGACCGACGCCTCGTTGGTGTTGAAGACTTCGAGCATCACCTCGTAACGCGAGCGATCGAGCGGGTAACGCCGCACCGAAAACGCGGTCAGCGCGACGTTTTCGCCCGCAAGGCCGACGGGCACGAAGCGCAGCGGCACGCCGTCGAGCGAGGGGGCGTGTTCGGTCATGCGGGCCGGGATCGCGCCGTCGCTCACGACGATGATTTCCGGCTGACTGCGCCCGCGCAAGCTGTCCTTGGCAAACTCGATCGCGGCCCCGAACTCCAGGTGAGTGTCACTCGGGCTGATCCGCTCGAGCGCACGGGCGAGTTCGCCCGTGTCGTCGCTCATGGTCGACAGCGGCGTGACACTGTGGTCCATCTGGGCGATCAACATGCGGTCATTCGAGCCGAGGCCGCCGAGCAAGCGTGAAACGGCCTCGCGGGCGGCGCCGAGGCGGCTACCCGGCACATCCGTCGCCTGCATCGAGGCGCTCGTGTCGACGAGCACCACGACATGTCGGGCTTCGCCGAGCGCGCCACCGAAACGCGGATCGCCGAGCGCGAGCGCGAGCAGCAACAGCAAGAACAGCTGCAAGAGCAGGGACAGCCAGCGCTTGAGGCGCGAGAACAGCCGCGAAGCTTCGTGGTCCCCGAGCACCCGCTGCCAGATGGGCACAAACACGACGGGCAGCTGGCGGCGCCGCAACTTCAGGATGTACAGGACCACCGTCGCGGCGGCCACGGCACCGAAAACGCCGAGCAGCGCACCGAGCGAGTAGCCTGCAAACGACATCAGCTGAGCACTCCGCCACGCCTGAGCACGTGCAAGACCAGTTCGTCAAATGGCACGTCGGGGGGGGCCGCGAAATAAGGCACATGCGAGCGCGTACAAAACTTCTGGATCGCCGCGGCGTAGTCGAGGTGGGCCCGCCTCACCTTCTCGAGCACCGGCTCCGTCACAGTGACCTCCCGCTGTTCACCGGTTTCGCAGTCGTACACGTTCACGTCGCCCACAAACCCCGCGCGTGTGGAGAACGCATCCGGGGACTCCACCATGTGCAGGACGTAGGGCTCGAACTTGTTGTACCGGAGCACGTTTATGCCGGCCTCGAAGCCCGCGGGGTCGTACAGGTCGCTGATCAATATGGCCAGGCCGCGGCGCTTGTGCGCCGCCACGAACTGGGTGACGCTTTCGGCGAGGTGAGTCCCTCCGCCGGCCGAAAGGGAAGCCAGGTGGCGGAAGACGGTGAAGATGCGATTTTTGCCGCGCGTCCCCGGTAGCACCGAACTACCCCCTTCGCGCGCCCCCACGATGGTCACGCGATCGAGGTTGGCCAGGCCCACGTAAGCGAGCGCGGCGCACAGGCGCCGTGCCTGGTCGAACTTGCTCGGCGTGCCGAAACCCATCGACGCCGAGCAATCGACGATGAAGTAGATGCTCAGGTCCTCTTCTTCTTCGAACAAGCGCACGAGCAGGCGCCCAAACCGCTGGTAGACGTTCCAATCAACAAACCGGAAATCGTCGCCCGGCGCGTAGGCGCGGTGATCGGCGAACTCCACGCCGCTGCCCTTCTTCTTGGAGCGGCGATCCGCGCGCAACCGCCCCGCAAACACGCGACGGCTGACCAGGGCCAGGCTCTCGAGCTTGCGCTGAAACTCGTCGTCAAACAACCATGCCGGGTTGTCCGAACGCGCTCTCGCGGTGGCCGGCCGAGCCGAAAATTTTCTCTTCAGCGCTTCAAACATGGCGGTACCGTCAGGTCTCTGGCAGTGCCTTCAGGATCTCCTGCAAGACGGCGTCGGTCTTGATGCCCTCGGCCTCACCTTCGAAGTTGAGCAGCACGCGGTGGCGTAGCGCCGGTAGCGCCGAGGCTCGAACGTCCTCCATGGCCGCGGCGAACCGCCCGGACATCAAGGCGCGAATCTTTGCGGCGAGCAACACCGCCTGGGCGCCGCGCGGAGAGGCGCCTTCGCGCACGAAACGGCGCACGCCCTCCGGGGCTCCGGGGTGTTCGGGCCGCGTGTTCATCAACAAGCGCACCACGTAGTCCTGGACGTGTTTGGCGACCGGCACCTTGCGCACCAGAGCCTGAAATTCCAGGACGTCCTGGCGCGTCAGCACCGTCTTCGATTCCACCGAGTAATCGCTCGTGGTGCGATCCAGGATCAGGTTCAGCTCCTCGCGATCCGGGAAAGGCACGTGCAGTTTGAAGAAGAACCGGTCGAGCTGCGCTTCGGGCAATGGATAAGTGCCCTCCATTTCCAGCGGGTTCTGCGTGGCCAGCACCAGATGCGGTCGCTCGAGTTCGTGCGTCTTGCGCCCCACGGTGACGCTGCGCTCCTGCATGGCCTCGAGCAGGGCGCTCTGCGTCTTCGGCGTCGCGCGATTGATTTCGTCCGCCAAGACGATGTTCGCGAAAATCGGCCCGGGGCGAAACTCGAGCACCTTGTTACCGCCCGGGGCCTCGTCGAGCACCGTGGTACCGATGACGTCGGCGGGCATCAGGTCCGGCGTGAACTGGATACGCGCGAAGCTGAGCCCGAGCGATCGGGCCAGCGTTCGCACCAACATCGTCTTACCCAGGCCGGGCACGCCCTCGAGCAGCGCATGTGAACCCGCGAGCATGCAAATCAGCACGCCGTCGACGACTTCGCGCTGCCCCACGATGACTCGGCCGATCTCCTCGCGCAGCGCCGCGAGGGCGTCTCTGAAGCGTTGCGCTTGCCGCTCGACCTCTCTCACTTCACTCATGGGCACCTGCTCCCTATCGAAAATGTAACGGCCCCGCTCGGGGCTAGCCCGCCCCTATAGAAATGTAACGGCCCCGGGGCTCAGGGCGCTTCGCGCGGACGGATCAGTTGAAAATACCGGCGTACGTAGAACTCGTAGCCGGCCGGGATGGTGTCGCGCTCGAGCACGTCTTCCGCCACGGTGCGATACTGTGTGAATACCTTCTGGTAACGGCTACCGGTGAAACCTCGCTCGGCGGCGCCGAAGACGACCTCGCTCGACGCCTGACCCTGACCGGTGTCTAACGCGGCCGCCGAAACGTCCAAGGTCTTGCCCTCCAGATCTTTGGCGGTTCCGGCGCCCGGATTGCTTCCGGACCCCGAGTCCTTGCCTCCGCCGGACGGGTCGTTCGAACCGGGCTGAGTGCCGCCGGGCGAGCTTCCGGCTCCGGGCATCGGTGTCATTGCGGGGTCAGCACCGGACCCCAGCGTGAGTTGCGGCGCGCCGCGCTGGCCGCCGGGCGTCTTGCCTTCGCCGGCGGGTTGCTTGCCACTGCCCTGCCGCCCGCCGCGCGCGCGCTGGGCGAATTGCTTCAGCCGGTCCTGGTGCTGTTGCTTGCCCGCCCCACCCTGCCGCAAGAGCTCCCGCAGCTCCTCGAGCTGGCGGAGCAGCTCGCGCTTTTCGCGCTCTGTGGCCTGTTTTTGGCCCATGCGATTGACCTGTTCGGCGCCCGCTTGAAGGTGTTGCCCACTCTTGGCCATGTCCCGCATCAGTTCTTGCGCCGCCTTGGCGAGCTCCTTGTCCAGCTGCGAAAGGGCCTGCTGGGACTGTCGTGCCTTCGAGAGGTCCCGGTCGAGCCGCTCCAGGCGACGCCGCTGACGTTCGACGTTCGCCTGTTGATCCGGCGCAGCGCTCGGGGGCTCGGCACCTTTCTTCTGCAGCAGTCGGCGCTCCTGCTGTTCCGCTTCGCGCCGCGCGGCCTCCAGGCGTTCGACGCGGCCCGAGGACTCTTGCGCGGCGGCCGCGAGAGCCTGGCGCAGCCGCTCGATCTCGGCGGTGTTGGGCTTGTCTTTGGCTGTCAGCCTTTCGGCCAGTTCTCGCAGGGCTCGCTCCGCATCGGGCAAGCGTTTTTGCTCGAGCGCGTCCGCGGTCTTGCGCGCGAGCGGGCTCTCCCCGAGCCGCGCGGCGAGCTCCTCGAGCCCCGCGTCGAGCGCGTCCGCGTCAGCCCCCACGCCGAGCGAACGCTCCACCGCGGCGAGCCGCCGAAACACTTCTTCGCGATCCACGCGCTGGCCGGCGATGTCTTCGACCACCCGATTGAAGTCCGCCACCGCGGCGTTCAGCTCCGGATTGTCTCCGAGCTCCCGAAACTCGAGGGCCGCCTCGCGCAGCAGGCCGAGATCGTCGTCGCTCAGCGCGACCGGGTGCGCCACGGGCAGCGCCGCCGGGACGGGCGCCACCACGGCGCGGGGACGATTTTCGAGGCGAGCGATCGACACCGCGAGCAACAGCAACGCGACGCTGGCCCAGGCGAGCCGCGGCAGCTGCAACGGCACCGCCTGCCCCGGGCTCGGCCGCTCCACCGCGGCGAGCGCGTCGGCGATGGCCGCGTCCATGAAGGGGCTCCGCCGCTCTTTTGGGATCTCGGAAAACGCAAGCGCATTCGCCACGCGATCAGCACTTCGATGATGGCGGTCGAGCGCGAGCGCGCCGGCATAGCGAGGGCGCCGCGCCCAGCCGACCACGGCAACGGCGATGACGACAAAGAGGCATGCGGCGTAGAAACCGTACTTCAGCGCCGTGGCCACCTCGGCGCTCGGCCTCGACCACTTCGCGAAGGCGAGCCCGAGGACTACGTAAACGAGCGGCACCGGCAGCAGGACTGTGAGGCGACGCAGGGCAGCATTGAGGGACTGCCGGCGACCAGCAGCTCGCGCGGCGCGTGACAGGCGCCCGAGTTGCCCGTCCTTCGGACTCGCGCTCATGGGGTCTAAGCGTAGCCCGATTGGCCCACGCTTCCCGCGATTTCTCGCGTTACAGAAAAATCCTTATATTTCAAGCAGCATCAGCCCCCCGACGGAGCGCCCCGACGGAGCCCCACGCGGGGCCTTTTTGTGCGCTCCACACGCGCCGCGCGAGCGCCTGAAACGCGCGAAGCCGGCTGCTTTGCGCGCCGGCGAGACCCGCGATCGCGGACCTGCCTCGGCAACACAGACCTTGACCGAAATACCGACCTGGTTTCGAATACGCCCCGCTTTCTGGAAAGTAGGATCATGTCAAAAAACGAAGACACTCTGGTGCTGGTCGCCGACGACGAGCCAAGCATGCTCGCGCTGCTCAGCGCGTATATCCGTTCTAAGGGCTACCGTGTGCTGGAGGCTTCTGATGGGGACATGGCCTGGCAGTTGGCGCACGAACACCTGCCGCACGCCGTCGTGCTCGATGTGATGATGCCGGGCATGAGCGGTTGGGAGGTTTGCAAGAAGATCCGCGAATCCGTCTCGCTCGCCCACACCGGAGTGGTGATGCTGACCGGTATCGGCGAGAGCCTGAACGAGCTCACGTCACCGCTCTACGGTGCCGATGCCTACATCGACAAGCCGTTCGAGTTCGCCGAGCTCGAAGCGCGCATCAAGGAAACGCTGGAGCGCCGCCGCGGTGGAACTCTGGGCAGGCCCGACGGCGACGAAGACGATGAGGGCGCCAGCGACGAGAGCTCAGACGCTGACGACGATTCGAGTGATGACGATGACGACGACGATGATGGAGACGATGAGGAAGCTCCCGCACCGGCGCGCGCGAAGCGCGGCGCTGCCGCTCGCGGTGCTGCGGAGGAAGACGATCCGGTCACGCAGCGGCTCGCCAAGCTAGGCAAGAAGGCGAAGCGGAAGGCCTCCAAGAAGGCGGCATCCGACGCCGACGTGATGGACGAGGTCGCCGCAGAAATCGCCGAGAAGAAGCCCGCGCGCAAGTCGGGCAAGAAGAAGACTTCTAAGAAAGCCGCCAAGAAGGCCGCTGGCAAAAAGGCTGCCGGCAAGAAAAAGGCTTCTAAGAAAGCCGCTGGCAAAAAAGCTTCCGGCAAGAAAAAGACTTCTAAGAAAGCTTCCAAGAAGGCCGCTGGTAAAAAAGCTTCCGGCAAGAAAAAGGCTTCCAAGAAAGCCGCTGGCAAAAAAGCTTCCGGTAAGAAGAAGACTTCTAAGAAAGCCGGTAAGGCCAAGCGCAAGTGAGGGTCTGGCGCTGAGGTCTGTCGAGCCTCCGGGCTTCGATACCTCAGCGCCGCTTCCGTGCGCCCCTGGCTACGGTAGCGCGGTGGGCGCCGAGAGGCTCGAGGCGCAACGAAAGCCGACTGTACGTCCCTGCGCGTTGGCATTCATGTACAGGCGGCTCGGTGGAGCTTCGGCATTGGGTGGGCCGGATGCCGCGCCATCCATCACCACGTAGCGCGCCTGCGGTTCGCTTCCAGCTTCACTCGGCACGAGCCGCTCGCCCCGCGTCCATTCGGAGACGCCACCCACGATATCGCGCAAGGGCTCTCGAACCGACAAAGCGCTCAGAGACGCGTCCGAGCTTGCCAGGGGACGCGCCGCAAATTCCCATTCGGCATCCAGCGGCAAGCGCGCATGGCGCCACTCGCAATATTGCTCCGCCTGGCGTGCCGTCACGCAATTGACCGGAGCGCTCCCGCGACCCGTCAGCCCCGTGTTGCATTGAGACGCAGGCGTTTCGCCACTGGCAACGGCTGCGCTCGATTCGGTTTGTGCCGCCTCGCAGCGTCCGGCCCCGACGCACGCTTCATATTGTGCCACCGACACTTCGCGCTGACCCAGACAGAAAGGGCGTAGCGAAGCCTTTGCGCCGCCGGGGGCGGGACCCACCCCCGCGGGGATCAGCGCCATGGCACTGCCGCACAACGCGGTACCGAGCGTTTGGCCCGCACCGAGCGGCTGAACCGCGCCAGCCAGCACCGCGGCCGGTTCAGGTGCACTGTGAAACCCGAGCATAAAAGCCGCGGGGATCGCCACGCCAGCCAGCAGCGCAGCGACGTACCAGGAGCGAGGTGTCACCGGCCCGAGCGATGCGACCACGCGCAAAGATGCTGCGACTGGGTCGAAGCTCAGGCGCGATGCGCGACCCGGATCGGCCGCGACCGGCACCGGAACCGGCTGCATTTCGGATACCGGAGGTGGCTCCACGGCGGCCTCGCGCACGACGTCGGGTGCAGGGTCCACGTCGGGCTCCCGCTTCAGAATCAACCAGCCCTCTCTCAGCAGGCGTTCCATCGCGCGCAATGCCTCGAGCTCGCTGAGCGAGCCCAGATGCAAGGCTTCTGCGAGCGACCGCGTGCCGTCAAAAAACGGCCACAGTTGCGCAACATCGGCTCTCAGCTCATCAGCACGAGCCAACAGCGCCGGGTTCTGCTCATACACCGCGGCACCGGGACCCAGCTCCGCGCGCAACGACTTGATCTCGTCGCTTCTACGACCCGCTTCGAGGATGAGCGTCGGAATCGAGCACACCAGGGTGCGCTCACGCGCGACCTTGGAAAAATCGGCACGAACACGGCCCTCACCGAGCGAAAGCAGATGGTACACCGCGTGCGCTCCGGAGAGCGAGCCCGCCTCCGCGTCGATCACCTCGCCCTCGACACACCAGATGTGACCATAGGCGCCGGCATGTTCGACCCGGATATGCGCGTCTTTTAGGCCCTGCTGCACGGCCTCTAGAAGGTCGGCCACGGCCATCGTCTCGAGATTGCCGGAGAGCACGAAATCGTCGACGTCGATGCCCTGCTGAGAGAGCGCCGCCGCAAATTGCTCATCGACCGCTCGTCGCACGGCGCGGCGGTATTGACGCAGCCATTCGGTCAGCTCGGCGCTATCCACCTGCTCTTCACGGCAGGCCTGCTCGGCGCTGATCTCTCCGAGCAAGATCCGCCGGACGAGGTCTGCTCTGCGATCGTCTTCAGCCGGGCGTGTCAGCGCGGACCCCAACGATCGCTCAGACGCCAACACACGCACACCTGCCTCTCACGACGGCACGTGTGCTCCATTACTGAAGGCGTGAAACACCTTGTGTTAACGCGCAGTGTCACATCCTTAACTCGATCATGGAGTCGGGTCCCGGAGCCCTGACTCTGGTGATACACGGCTCCATCACTCAGCCGCGCAGGCGTTTGCGTTCCCTGGCTGCGTGCACGAGAGCGGAGAGCTCGTGTTGCGTCACGCCGAGGCGTTGCGCTGTTTGTTGTGCCAGCGCGCTCTCCGCGACGCCCGGCTCGAAATGATAGGTCGGCCGCTTGTCTGCATCCAGACCCACGCGCAGGAATTCGAGCACCGAAACGGGCGGATCCAGGGCGAGCCGCGCGGCAAACTCCAGAAAATGCGTGGTGACGAAGGCTTCGGCGGAGAGCGCTGCGAGCAGATCGAGCACCATGCCAAACAACTCCTCTGCCTCACCCGGATTCGTCCCGGAGCACAACTCGTCCACGAGCACGAGGGCACCGACCTCCAATTTTTCAAACATGCTGCGGATGCGCAACAACTCTGTACCGAGCCGGCCTTCACGTTGTTCCGCTCCGGGCTGCACGGAAAGCGAAGCGAACAGGCCGTCCTGCCAGGGCAGTGCCGCGGCGCGCGCAGGGACGAACAAGCCCGCCTGCGCGAGCACCTGGCACATCCCGAGCGCCTGCAACAGCCGGGTCTTTCCACCCGAGTTCGGCCCGGTGATGACCACCAGGGCACCGGGGCCGTTCGAGATGTCGCAGGGCCGCGGCGGCCGTTCCTCCAGCAGCAAGAACGGATTGAAGAGCGCGTCGATGCGTCGCCCCGAAGTCACAAAGCTCGGCAGGCAAACCTCCAGGCCCTGTTCGCGAGCAGCGCTGCCCAGGGCCAGACCCAGCCGGTAGAACTCCAGGTCCCCGAGCAGCTGCAGGATCGCGCTGAAAGCACCCAACATGCCTTCGAAGACGTCGTGCACGAGGCGGCTGAACACCTCGGCTCGGCGCAGGCGGAAACCGCGCGAGCTCAAGCTGATCACCCCCCACAGCCGACGCCAGACGGACACATAAAAAGGGTTCTGCGTGTTCTCAGCGATGCGGACGATCTGCATTCCTCTGAGCTCGCCCTGGCGACCCAGGCGCACGTCGAGATGCACGGTGGCCGCGTGTCCGTCATAGTCGAGCAGATCGAGCACGCGTTGATACTCGGGGCTGTCTCGCGTCGCACCCGACCATGCGGCGATCGCCGAAAGCCCGGATTTTGCCTGCGTGAAGTGCGCGCCTTCG
Source organism: Deltaproteobacteria bacterium (assembly GCA_043780025.1). Taxonomy (GTDB): domain Bacteria; phylum Myxococcota_A; class Polyangia; order Polyangiales; family Polyangiaceae; genus SZUA-265. Next base: position 18,065 of record JAYWEH010000114.1, on the reverse strand, counting down.
TCGACCACGCGTTTGAGCGCGCCGAGGATGTCGAGGCCTCGCCGCGTGGGATCGAGCCGCACGCCGACGCCGCCGGCTTCGAGCAACTCGAAAAGCGCCTCGATGCGCTGAACCATGCCCGCGGCGTGGCCAGACAATGTCGTGTCAGCCATCAGCTCCGCGCTGATGCCCTGGCGGTACCGAACCACCTCGAGGGATTGTAGGCCTGCGGGGGGCGAGCTCAAAATGGACAGGACATAACGGCGCACGCCCACGCTCGCCGACGAGCGAGCGGCCGCGCGGCTGCGCCAGAGCACGCGTTCGATGAGCGCACCGAGAAACAGATCGTCGGCGAAACACTCCTTGGCCCAGAGTGACGATTCGCGCGCGGCTTCGGCCAGCGCGTGCGCGAGCGCGTCTTGACTGCCGCCCGCGCTAAAAGCGAACGTGAGCGCCTGGCGAAGCCCAGCCTTGTTCACGCGCAGGCGCGCTGGGCCACCGAGCAGATCGACGAAAGGCAGGCTGGGTTCGGGCATGGTGGCCGGTACCGAGGGGCGATTCAAACCGAGAGCGCCTCGCGCTGCGGCGGCGGCAGCCGTTCGAGCGGCTGCGCCGAGAGCTGGGATAGCCGTTTCTGCCAGAACGCCGCCACTTCCTCGAGGGTCTTGACGCGACGGGCCGGCGGCAGGCCCGATAGCAGCCGTCGCCCATAGCCCCGGCGATGCACGCGAGTGTCGAGCAACGCCACGACGCCGTAGTCGCTCTGGCTGCGAATGAGTCGCCCAAAGCCCTGCTTGAGCGCCAGCTGGGCGAGCGGCAAGTGAAGCCGCGTGAACGGCGATTCACCCGCCAGGCTGAGCGCTTCGGAGCGGGCCTGCACAATCGGATCGCTCGGCACCGGAAAAGGCGCCTTGTCGAGCACGACCAGCCGTAGCGCAGCACCGGGAATGTCGACGCCTTGCCAGAAGCTGGAGGTCGCCACCAGCACCGCATTTCCGGCTGCGCGGAAGCGTTCGAGCAACGCGGACTTGGGCGCTTGCCCCTGCACCAACAGGATGATTTCGGGCGGCAGCTTGCCGAGCAGATCGCGATGTAGCCCGCGCATGGCCCTGAGCGAGGTGGTGAGCAGAAATGCGCCGCCACGGCTCTGCTCGATCAACCGCAGGCAACGCTCGGCGAGAGCCGCGGCAAATGCCGGCTCCTCGGGCCCGGGCAGATCCTCCGGCAAGTACAGGAGGGCTTGCTCCTCGAAGCAAAACGGCGACGGCACGCACAGCTCCTCGATGCGATACACATCGGGATTGAGGCCCAGCCGCTGGCACGCAAACGCGAACGGACCGCGAAAGCTGCGCAGGATCGGCGAGGCGGCCTCGCCGTCGTCCAAACCGGGGTCGCCCTCCGCCTCGTCGCCGGGCGAAGCGACCCGCCGAGCCGTGTCGAGCTCCGGCGGCACTTCCGCGCTGCCGCTCGAAAGCGTCGCGCTGGTGAGCACCACGGACCCAATCGCATCGAAAAGTCGCGTCTGGAAGATCGAACCCACATCGACCGGCGATGCGCTGAGCTTGCGCGCGCGCCCCACTGACTCAAACCAGACAATGGAATCCGGCCGACCCGTCTTGATCTGGGACAAGTCCTCGCGCAGCTGCTGGGCACGGCGTGCGAACGCGTCGGCGCGATCATTTTCCACCTCGCCGAGCATCGGCAGGTGATTTTGCCGGCGGGCGCCCGAGAGCTCGCTCGTGTGCAGGCGAGCAGCCAGCCCTTCGAGCGCGGTGTCCAGCGCGAACCAGGCGCTCTCCGCCGCGCCGCTCCAGGCCTCGTCCGTCAACGGCACTCGACCTTCGCGGAGCCCAAGCGCCGCCGCGATCGCATCGAAGAACTGCTCCGCGAGATCGTAGGTGTGGCGAGCGTGGGCTCCGGCGGCCAAGGCGGACTCCCGCTCGAGCAAGTGGCGCGCGTCGTTGCACAGCCGGCCGAGACGGGCCAAAGACACGCTCAGCCCGAAGTGTTCGGTGGCCGCGTCCTCGAGCTGATGGGCTTCATCGAAGATCACCGCGTCGTAGTCGGGGATGACAGAGCCCGGGTGGCCGCCGCGCAGCGCCAGATCGGCAAAAAATAGGTGGTGATTGACCACGACCACACGCGCGCGCGCCGCCTGCCGCTTCATCGCCGTCACATAGCAGTCGTCGAAGAACGCGCAGCCCGCCCCGATGCGCCGCTCACTCGACGCCACCACTCGCGACCAGATCGGATCGTCTTCGCCGAGCGCGCTGACCTCATCGATTCGCCCGGTTTTTGTGCTGTCGAGCCATTCGCTGAGCCTTGGCAGGGAGCTCGACCATTCTGGCGAGAGCGACTCGGCGCTGCTCGAGAACTCGTGGTAGCGGCGCCGGCACACGTAGTTCGGCAGGCCCTTCATCAGGGCCACAGGCACGTTCAAGCCGAGCGCGCGCTCCACGAGCGGCAGGTCTTTGTAGAAGATCTGGTCCTGCAACGCGCGCGTGGCGGTGCTGATGACGATCTTCTTGTTGCTCGACGCGAGCAGGGCCGGCACCAAATAGCCGAGCGTCTTGCCCGTGCCAGTGCCGGCCTCGATCAGCGCGATGCCTTCACGAGTCAGACAGCGCTCGACGGCTGCCGCCATCTCGAGCTGCCCGGGTCGCGGCTCGTAACCGGGGAGAACGTCCGCGAAGGGTCCACCGGGTCCGAGCAGCTCAGCGGCACCCATCGGCGGCCATGTTGGACAGTGGGGCCCTCGCAAGCAACCCCGATTGAGCAGGCGCTCCCGAGCGAGGCTCGGCAACACGCTCCCCCGACCCCCTGGCCTATCCCGCGCGCCGCAGCCAGGATGTGCTAAATTAGCAGGCAAACCCTGCCGGGCCGGTCCTTTCACCGCTCGAGCAAGCGTGCTAATCAGCGGGCCCCAAGAGCCCAAAGCAAGTCCGCCGGTTCCAATGAAGCGATGGGAATTTCGAGTGCCCCGGCTGGGGCGAGGGCATCGAAATTCCCGCCTTTGCCACGAATTTGAACCGGTTCCCTCCTCTACATTGGCCTCGATTCAATAGAATCGAGGCACTAGGGTCAATTTAGCACATGCTCAACAGCTTTCGCCGAGGCGGCATCGTCCAGTTTTTGATGGGCGTCGTGGTGGTGATGATCATCGCGGCGTTCGCGCTCGATGTGCAAGGGCCGTCCGGCACCTTCCAGAACGAGTGCGTGGTGGAGGTATCGGGGTCATGCGTAGCACCCAGGGACTTCACGGCGGCGTTTCAACTGGCGGTACGCCCGGACATGACGGCCAAGGAGCTCAAGCAGCTGCAGATCCGCAAGATGCTGCTCGACGGTCTGGTGGAGCGGGAGCTCTTGCTCGCGGAAGCGCGGCGCCTCGGCATCTCGGTCAGCGAGGAAGACGTGGACGCGGAGCTCGCGCTCGGGCGCTTCCACTTCTCTCTGCCGGCGGAGCGCGACGGCCAGCTGCCGATGTTGACGTATTTGAACGTACGCCATCCGCAGACGGAGCTGTTCAACTACGAAATTTACCAGCGCGTAGTGCGTAACCACGCCCGCATGAGCGGCAAGGATTTCAAGGCGAACCAGACGGAAGAGCTGATCGCCGGGCGCATGCGCGATCTGGTCAAGAGCGGCGTGCGCATCTCGGAAGCCGAGGCTTTTGCGCAATATGAGTTCACGGGCTCCAAGGCCACGGTTCGCGTCGCCCAGCTGCACTCGCCCTGGTTTGCGCGCTTCTCGACCGGGGTGACCGACGACCAAGTACAACAGTACGCGACCGCGAACACCGGGGACGTGGATGCCGGCTTCGCGAGCCTGGAGGCGGCCTACAAGGAGAATTGCGCGCTGGTGAGCGAGATCTTCTTCGGGTTCCCTCCCGCCGCGGACGCGGAGGACGAAGCCGAAACCAAGGCCCGCGCAGAACGCGTCAGCGCACGCTTGCTCGCCCATCCCGAAGAGTTCGACACGCTGGCGCGCGTGCACAGCGTAGCTCCCAGCGCCGAGCAGGGCGGCAAGCGAGGCTGCATGAACGAGGCGGACGGGGAAGAGGTCGCGACCCAGATCAAGGCGGTCGAGGGCCTGAGCGCCGGAAGCTTCAGCAAATTGCTCGAACTGCCCCGCGGATACGCCTTGTTGCGCGTCGATGCACGGCTCGGCAAAGACGAGATCACGAGCACCGGCCGGCATTGGGTAGCGCGACCGCTGGCGGCGCGCGCCGCGGCGGATCAGCGCACCCGAGAATTCGCGCAGAACTTACTGGCTGCGCTGGGCCGGGGCGAAGCCATGAAGGACGCACTGGACGCGCAGACGGCCCAGGTGCTCGACGGCTTGTCCAAAGCGGCTCCCAGGACCGCTCCGAGAGAGCTCTACGATGCGGCACTCGAGTCACGCGACAAGCCGCAGGTGGACGTGAGCCCGAGTTTGACTCGCACGGGCGTGCTCAGCCCGGTGCAAAACGCCGTGGCGGGCAACGCCGTCAAGCAGCTGCCGTTCACCCTGAAAGCGGTCGGGGACGTGCACCCGGAGCCGATCCCCACGCGGGATGGCTTGGCCGTGTTGCAGCTCAAGGATCGGGAGCCTGCCAAGCGGGAAGATTTCGACAAAGAGAAGGCCGACTTCATGCGCCAGCTCAAAGAGCGCGCTCAGTCCGATGCCCTGACGGCGTTCGTCGCGGGCCTGCGGCGCGCTCGTGAGAAAGAGATCACCGTCAACGAGCGGTACCTCGAGCCCCAGACCCCAGCCCAGGACGATTCGTGATCGAGACAGGTTCGAGGCTTTGAAACTCACTGAGCTAGCCCCGATCCGCCGGGTACTCCCCAACGGCCTCAAACTGTCAGCCATCGCGATGCCCCACGTGCATCGCTCGGTGCTGGAGGTGCAGCTGCGCATCGGGTCCCGTTTTGAGAAGCCCGAAGAAAACGGCATCAGCCATTTTCTCGAACATATGTTGTATCGCGGTACGGAGACGTACCCGAGCGCTCACGAGCAGGCGCTGGCCTTCGAAACCCTCGGTGGGACGTTGGTCGCGGCCACCGCCAAGGACTTCGGGTCCATGCAGATCGCCATGCCTCCGGAGCGATTTCTGTCGGTCTTGCCGCTGTTCAGCGAGGTCTATCAGGCGCCGTTGATGACCGGCATCGAGATCGAGCGCGGCATCGTCCAGGAAGAAGTTCTGGAAACGCTCGACGAAGCCGGCAACCTGGTCGACCCCGACGATCTGTTGGGCAGCCTGGCTTTTCCGTCCCATCCGCTCGGGCTGCCCATCACGGGCGCTCCGGAGCAGATCACCGGGTTCGACGCACCACGGTTGCTCCGCCACCACGCCGCCTTTTATGTGGGCAACGGCACCAGTGTGGTGGCAGCCGGGCCGTTTGATCCGGAGCGGGTGCTGAACGATCTGGAGAAGCTGTTTGGCAGCGTACCCCGAGGGCGGCGCTTCGACGTGGGCGCGCCCGGAACGCAGCTCGGCCCGGCGTTTCGATTCGTGCCCCACGCGGCGAGCCAGATATGCCTGCGCGTCGGCTTTCGTGCCCCGAGCCTGCTCGACGCGCAGGAACCCGCCACGCAACTCTTGGTTCGGGTGCTCGACGACGGGTTGTCGACGCGCCTGTATGAACACATCTGCGACCGTCGCGGCCTTTGTTACGACGTGGCCGCTTGTTACGAGGCGTACGAAGACGTCGGCATGGTCGATCTGGCTGCCGAAAGCGCCACCGAGCGAGCCGCGGACGTGCTCCGCGAGCTGTTTGCCGTGGTCAATCAGCTGCGCGACGAAGGCCTGTCGGAGGCCGAGCTGGACAAGGCCAAGCAGCGCCACGGCTGGCAGCTCGTGATGATGCTCGACAACCCCGAAGACGTAGCCAGCCATTTCGCCATGGCGGAGTTGGCCGGGACGTTGCAGCACCCTGCCGAGCGGCGCGAGCAACTCGCCGCGATCAGCCGGGACGAAGTGCAAGCCGCAGCGCGCAGGCTATTTCGCCCGGAAAACCTGAACGTGGTGGCGGTAGGCACACCCGTAAAGAAGACACGCGAAAAGTTGCGCCAGCTGACGCTCGACTACACCTGAGTTCCAGTACGCCACTTCAATGAAGCGATGGGAACCAGCTCCCTCCTCTCTCCTTTATTCTGGCTACAGCGGCTCGACGCTGATCCGATCGTCGATGCCGACGCGCTGAACTCGATCGAACACTTTGGACATCGTGCCGAGGCGCTCGGCCACGACCCGAGCCGCACCGGGCCCTGACGCGGCCGTCGAGAACGACAGCAACATGCAACTCCGGGCGTCACTGCCGAATGCCAAGACGTGGCCCGAGAGGCACGCTCCGCCCGCGGCGGCTTCTTCTCGCACGCCCACCGTCACCTTGCCGGCGTAACTCCCCAAAAGGACGCGATCACGAGCCTCGACGATTTCCAAAGGAGCGAGCTGTGGCAGGTCGCTCCGCCACATGCGGGCCTGCCGTTCGCAGTCCTCGAGCCGCGCCACCCGATCATGGGTCCACACGCGCACGACTAGGCGCGACGACGTCGCTCGATGCTCCGCGACCCAACTTTGCTTCTCACTTCGATTGCGCCGCCAGCCCTCCACGTCGGGCAGCGGCATCACGAGGCCCTGTCCCAGCGCCGAGACGGGGCGAGCGGCGCCCCAGAACCCGCTCGGGGCTCGTGCGCTGGCACCAGAAGCCGGGGACGGCTGGCGCGTCGGAGCGGCATGGCCGAACTCACCGCGACCGAGCGGCGCTGCGCAGCTGGCGAGCAAGAGCAAAATTGGCCAAGGCGTTAGACGCGCGTGAGCCATTCCGGGTGATCCTGACGTGCCCCCCGCACCGCGGCGAAGTAGCGCTCCTGCAGGATTCGGGTGATGGGCCCCATGCGACCGTCACCGATCTGGCGATCATCGATCTCGCGCACAGGCGTCAGCTCCGCCGCCGTTCCGGTGAGAAAGACTTCGTCAGCCAGCAACAAAGCGTCACGCGGAAAGGATTGCTCGCTCACGGCAAACCCTTCCTCGCGGGCGAGCGTCAACACCGTATCGCGAGTGATACCGGGCAAGATCGAGGCGGTGAGTGGAGGCGTGAAGATCTGCCCCGCCTTGACGATGAAGATATTTTCGCCCGAACCTTCAGCGACCATGCCATCCAGACCGAGCAAGAGCGCCTCATCGTAACCTGCCAGCTTGACCTCTCGCTTGGCCATGACCGAAACGATGTACTGCCCCGTCAGCTTGCCGCGCGAGAACGCCGTATTGGGATGCGAGCGCGTGTAGGAGGAAACCTTGCAACGGATCCCTCGCTCCAGTGCGTCTTGCCCGAGGTAGGTGCCCCAGGGCCAGGCGGCGATGAAAGTGTGTACCGGGTTGCCTTGGGGGAAGAGGCCCATCGCGCCCTCGCCGAGTAAGACAATCGGCCGCAAGTAACCAGCGGCGAGTTGGTTGTGCCGCAGCAGCGCGACGCAACCTTGCATCACGTCGTCCTCGGTCACCGTAGGTTCGACCATCACCAACCGACACGACTCGAACAGACGCCGAATGTGCTCCGCCAGACGAAAAATCGTGGTCTCCCCACTCTCTCGCTGGTACGCGCGGATGCCCTCGAACGCTCCCACACCGTAGTGGAGGGAGTGCGTGAGCAACGGCATCTGCGCGTCGCTTCGCGCAATGATTTTTCCGTCCAGCCAAACCCCGGTACCGTATTCCGCCATCTCGCCACCCGCGCGTTCTGTGATCGACGTCTCCCCGCATTCTACCCGAATGAACGGCCAAGCGCCGCCACGCAGGCCCAACGCACGGGCGCGTTTCCCCGCAGTGAGGAGGTGATCGGACACACTCTGGACACCGAACTTCGGAGTGGGCCGAGCGAGCTGCTCCCGGAAGTGCAGAGCACCCTCCCAAATCGACCACTTTAGACAAACGCTAGCGGCAATGGGCAGGCGGTTGGCAATGGTAGAGCGGCGTCGGGGTAGACAAAGCCACCTGCAAAAAGCCGACGTCTGAACATTTTTCTTCCGCATCCCTGAAAGTGGTGTGCTATCTAGTCAGAGGGCTGGGCGTGCTCGACGATCTGCGTTATGCGCCTGCGCTACACCGCGCCCGGAATGCGGTACCGGGACACTCTCCTTCGAGACCGCCTCTCCTTAGAGACCGCAACATCAAGGAGCTGCCTCCTAGAGACTCAAACGCGACGACCGCGCCCCAACTGGGCAGGCGCGTTTTCGAGTGAGAACGCCATGGGACGCGACTAGGCAACTAGTAGGTACAACTAGTAGGTATCCGTCACTGGGCATTCAGCCGCTAGGTATGGAGTAGGCAACGGGTCTCGGACACTTCGTCCCCCCAATGCGCTGTTCCCCAAAGACGTTCCCCAAAAGACTCTGTCCAGCATGCTTCATCCAGGTATCGAGCAGGCCGTGTCCTCCGAGCTCGCTCGGTCTGCATTCATCGTTTGAATCGAATGTCCATCGGAGCTCCGATCTCAGCAGGGAACCAGCTCAGGGAACGACGTGTAAGCCCTGACCAACGTGAAACCGCAAAGGTGGCTCGCAAACAGTGAGCAGCCCTGCCCGTAAGCAGCCCTGCCAGGATGGACCGCAAGCGTGGATCCGGCGATCGAGAATGAATGTTCGGCAGTTCAGGCAAGCATGCGTTCCAGGCAGTGATGAGCCCGGCAGTGATGAGCCAAGTAGCGCGATGGGCGCAGATGACAGTTTCAGTTCAGCTCATTTTTTGGTGTAAGGCGCGCCGGTATCATGGCCGTTGGGTTTGATCGTCCAAGTTGTGCCCTCTCGGTATCAAATCGGTATCTCCGCTGCGTGACCGCCGAAATGGAGGAGAACCCGCTTTTCTGCTCGGCGTACCCGTCCGCGCTGGGGACCGCCCCGATACGAGCGGCGGCCGACGTATCGCCTTCGGCGGTAGTGCGCCGGTCAGCGCCGCTCGGCAGTTCAGCGCTGCTAACTCTTGCAGCGCCGCTGTTTCTTGCAGCGCCGCCGGCAACTTCAGCTCCGCTTTCCTACTCACCGACGGCCTTGCTGGTCCGCTGTGGCTTTCGTGCATGGAGTTTGCGTGAGTGCGTCGGGGAACATGTGTGTACGGGGTTGCGGCGCGCCTCAATCCTGGCCAGACTGCGCCAGCCAAGGATGGGAGCGCGGCTCGGCTTCAGCCATACGCCGAGGACTCCCTCAAATGGTGAGACGCCGTGAAACACTCTTTCCCAGCGGGGCCCTCGCGCCGGAGATTAGGGCGGCCCGAGATTAGGGCCACCTCAGGTGGATCGCCTCGGATGATCTGGGCGGTCCGACAATTAGAACAGAACAGACTTTCGCGGGCAGCTTCGACGAACTCGACCATTGCAATCAAACCTGCAGATGCGGAGCGACAGTTGCCCCAACGAGGAGAAACTCGACGTGTGACGTCGGAGGAAATACAGATGGAAGGACAACGAGAGAGAACCAGCAGCAGGCGTCGCCAACGCCGCAAATCCAAGAACGCGCGAGGCAAGATCGTGATCGAGCCCGTGCTGATTGCCGCACGGCGCCCGGATTCCCCGTTGCTCAAGAATGCCTTTCGCGACGTGATTGCGTCGGCTCAACCCAAACCTCAAGCCAGGAATGGCTTCGGTCACGCGCGTGGCGCGAGGGCCGTTGGCACCGAGTTCATGGACGCGCGTGACGGGTCAACCGACGCCGGCGAAATGGACGTGGCCAGAACTGTTTTCGCAAGTCAGGGCCCCGCAGCCCCAACTGTTTTCGCAAGTCGGGGCCCCGCAGCCCCAACTGACGGTGCAGCTGCGCTGGCAGTTGCCGATGCGTCTGAGGACGGGTTCGACGAGCTGGAAAGCGCCGGCGAAAGCCGCGAAGCGCGCGACAGCGAACTCCCGCCCGCGCAGGACGCCGGCAGAAGCTCAGCTGAAGGTCAGGGCCCACGGCGCCGCGCCGTGCGCATCGTCAAGGCGGCAGAGCGAGCGCTCGGTCCGGGCAATCGCGAACAGCAGCTCATCGATCGGCTGATGCGCAGCCAGGGCCGCGGGGCGATCTCGCGGGCCGCCAATGATCTCTGGGAGGGCAAGTTCGTCGCGCCCAGGAAGCAAGAGATCCAGATTCAATTGCTCGAGCACGAGAACGAGACTCGCGCGCGCGACGCCGTGTTCATCATCGCGGAGCTGCTCCAGCGCGAAGCGCCGATCCAGCGCCCCGTGCTCGATCAACGGCTCCGGCGCCTCGAACAGTCCGCTGAGGACCCGATCACGCGAGACGCTGCCGGCGCACTGCGCCGCTCGATGCGAGTGCACCACGGCGCGTGAGACACGGCCTTTTCACTGGGTCACGACAGGACTATGGCGGAACTCAGCGCCCGCGAGTTTGAGGCTCGCTTTGGGGAGCTCTTGCGTGCTCACGCTGCGCGGTCGGAGAACGCGGGCTCCGTCGCGTGTGAGCACTGCCGCGGCTGTACGTCATGCACGTTCTGCCGCCATTCCCGACAGCTGATCCGCTGCCACTACTGCGTGGAGTGTGAGAACTGCTCTGATTGCTCACACTGCCACGCATCGAGCGGGCTCATGTCCTGCCACCACTGCATCGACACGCAGAGCTCGATGGGGTGTTCCTATCTCGTGCGCTGCTCGGGCATGAGCCAATGCAACTATTGCCTGGGCTGCGTCGGGCTGAGCCACTCTGACTACCACATCCTCAACCAGCCCTATGACCGCTCCGCTTATTTCGCGCTGAGCCGGCAGATCCTGCGTCAGCTCCGGCCATGAGCCTCCCCATCGGGCCTCGCTGAAATCCGAGGGCCCGAAAGCGCATCGAGGGAGGGGCCGAGGCAGCGGTCCGTGAGGCAGCCTTGCCGACGGAGCGGTCCCCCCACCGGCAGCCGCCCAAGGGAGAAAGTGCGCGCCCTTCGAGTACCCGCAGGTATCGAATGCCGGGTGCTTGCCGCGTCGCGGCCTTTGGTACTATAAACTCGCGAGCCAAGCCGGTTTCCAGCTGGAAACGCATGATATCTCACAGGCTTTTTTCAAGCTGGGGCCCTGGAGCCCCAGCGGTTTCGCAAGTCGGGGCCCCGGAGCCCCAACTGTTTCGCATCAGTATCCCAGAAACTCGCGTCCTCCGCGGCTCGCGTCCTCCGAAAGGGGCAGGGTTCGGCTCGAGGATTCTCTGACGTCGCAGCGAGCGCGGGATGTTCACTGGGTTCTTTTTAAGATCGTGTAGGAGGATTCTCGAAATGGCAGTTCAGCGTAGCTTCTGCGTGGTTTGGGCGCTCGTTGCCCTCGCGTGCAGCTCGGATCCGAAACCACCGCCGCTTCCCCCCGTCGCGCAGGTGGAAGCCCCACCACCACCGCCCCCGCCTGAGCCCCCACCGGAGAAGCCCGGGGACGATCCGCGGCAGAGCACGATCAAGGTCTCCGACGAGATTATGGAAGCCTGCGGCATCTCCGATGCCGAAGCCAAGTTCGAATACGACTCCGCCCGAGTCCAGCGTGGTGACCAACCGGTCCTGAACAAGCTCGTTCAGTGCTTCACGAGCGGCAAGCTCAGCGGGCGCACGATGCGCCTGGTGGGGCACGCCGACCCACGGGGCGAAGCGGAGTACAACATGGTGCTCGGCGGCAAGCGCGCGGACAACGTGAAGAGCTACCTGTCTGCCCAAGGGCTGCCGGATCGCCAGGGAGAAACGACGTCCCGCGGCGAAATCGACGCGACTGGAACGGATGAGTCGGGTTGGTCGGGAGACCGGCGCGTCGACGTCATCCTCGCAGACTGACAGCTTGCCTTGGCGCCCTGCGCGGGGCCGAGACGAGCCAGAAATGCGAAAACGAGGAATACGGAAGCGTCGTTACGCGAGAGCTGAAAGCCCAGGAGATTGATGTCTGCCCCCCCTTCGCCGGCAGCGGCAAACAGCATGGATCCGCTAACGCTGGTCCGCCAGGCGTCGGGGGTCGTGCTGGTAGTGTTGACGCTGCTGGTGGTGGCTTCGTTCGCCGTCTGGTTGATCTGGTTCTTGAAGTCGATGCAGCTGCGCAAGCTGCAGGGGGCGCAAGATCGTTTCGAGCGGGAAGCCGCCGGCGTGGTGGAGGCGTCGGCGCTCGTGGCGCTCGGAATTCAGCACAAAGGTGCGCCCGGCGGCCGCGTGGTGGTGGAGATGGCAAAACGGCCTCGCTCCAACCTGACCGCCGAGTTTTTGATGAGTGTGGCCAAACGCGCCATCGTGAGCGAACAGCAACGCGCGGGGGTGTTGATGCCGACGTTGTCGAGCATCGCCTCCTCTGCGCCGTTCATCGGATTGTTCGGCACGGTCTGGGGCATCATGGATGCGTTTCTGCGCATCGGGGCCGAGGGCAGCGCGTCCTTGCCCGTGGTCGCCCCTGCGATCGGTGAAGCGTTGATCGCGACAGCGGTAGGCCTGGTTGCCGCAATCCCCGCCACGATTGGCTACAACTACCTCGATCAGCGCATTACCGATCTGCTCGCGGCGGTCGAAGCGTCGAGCGAAACCTGGGTCGAAATTCTGGCCAGCGATGCGGCTGAGCGACGCGCTGGCGCCGCTCCACCCGCCAATGTTCCGACCGCCAATGTTCCGAGCCAGCGGCCCGCGCAACAGCCCCGCTTCGGAGGATAGCCATGGGAGCACAGGCGGGCCGCTCCAGACGCCGGGGGTTTCGCGACATCAACATCACTCCACTCGTGGACGTGATGTTGGTGCTGCTCGTCGTATTCATGGTGACAGCGCCGTTGCTCACGACGGGCCTGCGCATCGAGCTCCCCAACGTGCAGGCCGCCAACACCCCCGTCAAAGACGGGCAGTTGGTGGTGACGATCACGGCCGAGGGCAAGGTGCTGTTCGGGGATGAGGACGTGACCGCCCGCGTCTTCGAATCCTTCCTCGAGAACGCGCGCGTCCAGACCGAGCGGGAATTGTACATCCGCGCCGACAAGAACGTGCGCTACGGCACTGTGGCGGAAGTAGTAGCGGCGGCGCGGCGCAGCGGCGTCCAGTCCCTGAACCTGCTGGTCGAGCCGGACGAAACGCCAGACACAGCCGCGGAGGCCACCTCGGGCGGTACTCCGCCGTGAGGCCCTCAGCCTTTTCAAACGGCCAGATTTTCGGAGCGCTCGGGCTCTCCTGTCTGGTTCAGGTTCCGCTCGTCGTGCTGGTGGCGCTAGCGCATGCCGGCCCCGGTTTTGAGCCGCCCGCGCTACCGCCCCGAGAGATGGCCATCGCCATAAACCCGATATTGGACCTGCCGCTGCTCAAGAAGGGCGGCAAGCCGCGGCCCAACAAGCTGCCGGACATGTGGAAGCCGCCGCAGCAGGTGAAACGCTACGAACAGAAGGCGGTTCCGAGCACCGCCGCAAAGAAGACCGTCGACGCCATTCCGGAGGTCGAAGCTGCCAAGAAACCCGAAGAGGTCCCCCCTCCCGACGCGCCCGTGGCGAAAAGCGTCGACGAGATGATCCAGAAGATGAAGGCGGAGCGCGAGGAAGAGGAGCCCAACGTTCCCGAGGAAGGCGCGTCGGATGGCATCGAGGGCGGCACCGAGACCGATCCGCTCAAGGCCCGCGCCATCAACCTGTACGAGCGAAAGCTAGCGGAATGGCTGCGCCAGGGTTTCGATCCCCCGGTCGATGAGCTCGGCTGCGCCACGCTCGCGCCGCTGCGCGCCAACGTGAACGCGCGGATTTCGGCTGAAGGCACGGTCTCCGGATATGACATCACCTCGAGCGGCAACGACGTGTTCGACGGGCGCGTGCGCCGGGCCATGGACGCCCGCGTCGGCCAGAAGGTGCCACCCCCGCCCCCCAACTACCCGGACATCCTCGATGCCGTGGTTCGATCAGTATTTCTAGGAAAGAACGAGAAATGCAAATAGCACGCCGGATCTGCCGCTGGACCGCAGCCTGGATTGTCTCGATGGGACTCACGGCGGGAGCCGCTTCCGCTCGAGCGCCTGATGTGGCGCCAACGGGCACGGAGCCGCCGAAGGACGAGAGCGTGCTCGGTGTGATCATGGTCACCGGCGACGCGAAAGAACACGTCACGCCGCTCGCGATCTTGCCGTCTCTTTCGCCGGATCTCGAAGACGTCATCGTGCGCGGAGTGGTGCGACGCGACTTCGAGCTCACCGGCATGTTCAAGGTGATCCCGGACAACAAGGCACCCGAAGGCTTGTACGGGTTCGACGACCCCGTCGACATCAAGGCGTGGACCAAGCTCGGCGCCGAGGTCATCATCAAGGTGTCCGCGCGCCGGGAAGAGCCCGGCATGGTGAAGATTTTCGGGCTCTGCTACTTCCTGAGCAACGGCAAAGAACCCGTCTATCAGAAGACGTTCGTGGTGAAGCCGGAACAGGTGCGCGTCACCGCGCACCGCATCACCGACGCGCTGCTCGGGGCGATCACGGGCCGCAACGGCGGTTTCACCAGCCATCTGACGTTTGCTGCCAAGGCCGCCACGAACACCAGCATCTACACGGTGGACGCAGACGGCCACGATATGCGTAGCGTGTCGGACACAAACGACACGAGTATCGCGCCGTTCTGGGGCCCGAACGGGTCACTGTTTTACTCGCGCAGCCGCAAGTATTCGCCGTTTCGTCTGGTGGTCCAAGAGGGCAGAGGCCCGGAGTTGCCGTTCAGGACCTCGATCTACAGCGCGGCCTTCAGCCCTGACTTCAAGCGCCTGGCGCTGGCGGTTGGCACCGAAACGGGCAGCTCCATCTACGTCGGCAATGCCAACGGCATGAACATGCAGAAAGTGTCCACCACCGAGGTGGCGACGCACCCGGTGTTCAGCCCTTCGGGGAAGCTGGCGTGGATCGGCGGCGGCGGGCAGAAGGTGGGCCAGCGCGTCTACCTCGACGGGAAGCCTGTATCGCCCGGCGGCTTCTCGGCAGCGGCGCCGACGTTCTGCGACACCGAGGACGGCGTGTTCATGATCTATGCGGTGGCGGTGGGCAACAACGCTCAGGACCTGGTGATGGCCAACGAGGCCGGTGGCTCGATGTCGCGCCTGACACAAAACGAGGGCTCGAACTCGTATCCCGCGTGCAGCCCGGATGGGCGCCTGATCGCCTATTTCTCCGAGCGCCAGAAGGAACAGGGCTTGTACATCAAGAGCCTGAAGAACTTTCAGAGCCAGAAGGTCGGCAACCGCGGGGGGATGTCGCTACGCTGGGCGGCGCTGCCCCCCTGAGTGGGGAGGGTCAGCGCGCTCTCGCGCCCGTCAAATGAACAGGCCGGCGAGGGCCAGCGCGATCTGGGCGTCACCGCTGATGCGCAGCCGGCCGGAGTAGAATAAATCGAGGGGGTTGGTCGTGCCCGAGTCGATCTCGACCAGATCGTCGAGCCGGCACTCGATGATGCAGGCGGCCGAGTCGAGCGAATACAGGTTGGCCCCGGGCGTCACCGCCACGGCTCGGATTGTTCCCTGGTCCTCGATTCGCACGAGCAGCCCCGCCGGCTGTTGCCTCAATAGATCGGTGGTCTCCTGATCCCAGCGACTGAGACGGGACCACAGCCCGGCGCGTTGCGGGAGGTCGGGCTGCTCCAACCGTCGCCCGAGCGCGCGGCGCGCGGGTTCCACCACGAGCGGGAAAAAGTCCCGCTCGTGCAGGCTGAGCTGGAGCGCGACGGCCTCGTCGGGACCCGGCCGAACCGACAAGGCGCGCGCGACGATGCCGATGGACCATTCCCCGGCGCCGGCCACGCGCACCAGCACGCGAGCCTCCGCCGGTGCACTCGCCGGCACAGCCAGAGCGCGCCCGACCGTCGAATTGCCGGCCCCACCGAACTCGGCGAATTGACGGGGCAGGAAGTCGACGAAGAACTCGTCCGGACGCTCGGGTACAATCACAGCTCGGATACAAGCAAACTCGAGGCATCAATGCCCGAGTAAAACTGACTCGAGCAAAATTACCTCCGAGCTAAAATCAGAGCGAGTGTTTCTTCACGAGGTCCACGAGGGCGTGCGTCGCATGGGCTCCCAGCAAGCCGAATTGAACGCCAAAGCCGCGTCCCTCGAACCAGCGAACGACCCCCGGCAAACGCAGCTCGCGCGTCGACTGGCCTTTTACCACCAGGGTAATCGCAGCACCGAAAGGGACGGGGTTGCTCCATTCGACAAACATGCCCCCAATACTCATGTCTTTGGCCTGGCCTGCAAAGGAGCTGCCGTCCTCGAACAGGCAATCCACCGCAAAATCGACGGGCACCCGATGGTATTTGCGCTGCTCAGCCACGATTCTCTCTTCCCCCACGATTGCCGATATCCATGAAGCTACGATTCTCTCGCGGAGCCAGCCGAGGGCACGGTCTGCGCCGGCACTTCGACGGCTGGCCGCTCGGGCTCGGCGTGGTGCTCGCAGCAGCGCTGACCGCGACATTGTCCGTGCCGCGGCCTGTGACCCCCGAATTGATTCCACCTCCGCACATCGATCGCCGTGAACAAGAACGGACGGGCGAGCGAGAAAAGAACCGGGCAAGCGCCGGCCGCGCGGGACTGCCTCGAGAAATCCGAGCGGTCGGTGAGGCGTTCCGTCAGCTCGGGCGTACGGCCTTTGGCGGGGAAGCCGGGGTGGACCCGTATCGCAACCAGCTTCGGCGTCTGGCCGCAGAGGCCGTGACCCGCTACGGCGCGGAAAAGGTGCTCGAGTTGCGGGCGCTGCAAACCGAGCTATTTGTCGCGGCGCTCGCGCCTGCGAGTGGTTCCCCCCCTGCCGAGCTCCGCGAGCTCGGCGGCAACTTCTACGCGGCCGGCCTCGAGCGAGGCTGGTTCAATGGAGGGCCCTTGGCGGCCGACGCGTCGGAAGCAGCGACAGTGTTTCGCATTTATTGGTCGGAAGCCCTGGGCCTCGGCCAAGAGCACCCCTATGGGCCATCGCTGAACGAATGGCGAGTCTACTATCGATTCCTGCTCGCACAACCGCTGTCCACCGGCGCGCAGCGAAGCGGCGACGTCCGGCGCAAGCTCAGCTATGTCGCCGCCCTCTCTCACCATGATCCCGACTTCTTCGCCCGTTTCGCTCGAGGAGTCCTGTTCTTCCAGGCGGAGGACTATGTCGCCGCTGCGTCAGAATTCGAAGCCCACCTCGAGAACAATCCAGACGGACCGTGGTCGCTGCGCGCCAAAAATCACCTCGCGGCGTGCGGAGCCGCGCTGACCGAGCCCTGAATTGTCGATCGTAGTAGCTCCAAACCGCGTGCTCGGCGTACGCGACTTCGTAGAGCAAGTAGCGAGCTCCTCCCCGGGCGGCCTCGGGTCGCGGTTTTTCCATGTGGGCAACGTGCGCGGCGCCGGCGCGCCACTGCTCGCGTTGGCGGCTGCAGCACGCCTCGAAACGCTGGTCGTGTACGTCGCGCCCGATGCGGCCGGAGCGGAAGCGGCCGCGCGCGATCTACGCTACCTGATCGAAGACCCGAACACGGGTTACCCGAACGCGCCGCCCGCAGCGCGCGGCGTGCGCTTGTTTCTGCCATCGGAGAACTCGCCGTACGACAACGTGCACCCGGATCGGCGCGCGGCCATGCATCGGCTGAGCGCGCTCGCGGCGCTGGCAGAGCAGCGGCCGTTTCGATTTTTGGTCACCAGCGCCGCGGCGCTGGTCCGAAGGGTCGTGCCGCCCGAGCCGCTCCGGAGGGCCGCCTTCGAGCTCGCCGAGGGCGCCGAGGTCGATCTCGAACAGCTCGCTGTCGCGCTCAGCCGCGCCGGCTATCTGCGCAACCCGGTGGTGGAAGATCCTGGCTGTTTTGCGGTGCGCGGCGGGCTCCTCGACGTGTGGCCGGCGGCCGCGCCCGCGCCCGTGCGGATCGAGCTCGCGGGTGACACGATCGCCAGCCTCAAGGAGTTCGACGCCGAGAGCCAGCGCACGCTCGGGAGCATCGACCACGTGTGGCTGCCGCCCGCGAGCGAGATCCTGCTCGACGACAGCACGCGCGAGCGCGCCATCGTGAACCTGCGCGCGTTGTGCGACGCCAGCAACTTTCCGAGCGCAAAGACGCGCCGCTTGCTCGACGATCTGGCGACGGGTCACGGTGTGTTCGGGTCCGATGGCTATCTGCCCGCGTGTTATCCGCTGGTCACGCTCTGG
>JAYWEH010000113.1:0-13739 GCA_043780025.1 Deltaproteobacteria bacterium | reverse complement strand
CTGCGGTTGACGATGCCGAGCGTGCCGGCGCCGCGCGCCGCGCCCGGTTGGCTGAACACAGCGGCCAGGTTCTTGTCGGCGAGCTCGATGACTTCCGTGAACTGATTGAAGCCGACGGTCGAGCGCTGGCCAAAGAGCGGGTGATAGTCTCCGCCGTCGAGGTTTATGCGGCGACCGGCGAGCTGATAAAAGCCGGGCCCGCGCTTCTCCACCGTGAAGATCAAGCGGCCATCCAGCATGAAGGAGGGGGAGAGCTCCTGGTCGAGCAGAAAGGTGAGCTGGCGAATGCCCATCGGTTCGCTGACGTATAGATTGGCGTTGAGCCGTGCCGGGTCCGCGGGTGAACGTTGCGGCCCCCGATAGTCGAAAGCGCCGGCGTTGGTCACGTTGCCGCGCGTCGAGGCGAACACGATGCGCCCGTCGGGGCTGAAGGTGGGATCGAAGTTGTGCACCAGCTCGCCGTTGTCGCTGACGGCATTGCCTGAATCGTCCAGCGCTGGGGCGTCGATGGCGGTTTCGATGGCGCAGCGGTCGCCCTCGATGACATAGACGCGCAAGGGCGCGTCCGCAGCGTCGCGCGCGGCGAAGGCGACTCGGGCGCCGTCCCAGGAGACGCCCGGACGGCGGATGTCGGCAGACGCACCGAGGCCGCACAGGCCGAGCAGGCTCTCGGGCGCCCCCGACAGCGTCGGCCAACCATCGATTCCGATGCTCGCCGCGGCCCGGAGCAGATCGGCGCCGGGCGCGTAACGTTCGAAATCTTGCAACGAGCGCGGCCCGGATCCCGCGGGCGAGCGCACGAACACGATCTGGGTCATGCCCGGATCGTTCGGCATGCGGTCGGTGCGTTCGAGCGCGATCCAGGCCGCGATCACGCAATACGGGTTCTGTTCGTCGAGCGGCCCCGTGGCTGCCGCTTCGAGGTCACACTCGCGGGCGTCGCCGGCGTCGGCGAACAGCGAGCCGCCGCGGTGAATGATGCCGCCGCGCGTGAACGGCGGGAGATTCTTGCGGATGATGCGGCTGGCGTTGGGATCGCCGGACTCGAGCGAGAGCTGTTCCAGCGAGAGCTCGTAGTTGCGTCGCGTCGCGGGTAGGCCGAAATGGCCGGCGCTGCCGCCGCGCAGCCGGTAGTCGTGGCCCATCGTCGGTGAGTGGCAGCCGAGCTGCATGCAGCCCTTCTTCACCAGGATGGGTTGCACCCGGTCGGCGAAGAAGCCAAAACCCGGCGCTTCGGGCTCGCGGTTGGGGCCGGCTTTCTCTTCAGCCCAAGCGAGCAAGGCTTGGTAATCGGGATCGCCGGAGCTCGCGAATACAGTGCCGCCTTCGTGAAAGGTGCCGCCTGCCGCGGGGTCGAGCGCGCGCCGCACGATTTCGCTCGTGCGCGGGCTCCTCGAGACATAGTCGCCGACCACGAAATGGTTCCAGCGGATCTGCGCCGGTGTCGAACCGCAGGTGAGGTACATCGAGTTGCCGGGCGACCCATGACAGTTGCCGGCCGCGCAGCGCTGGCCCATCACCGGATTGATCGAATCCGCAAACGTCCCATAGTCCGTGAAATCCGGATCAGCGCTAGCGTCGAACAGCGGATCTTCCCCGGGGCTCTCGCTGCAGGGCGTCAGCGTCGGGCCGTCGTTGGGGGCGAGCGCGTTGTTTTCGGTGGCGCCTCGTGAGATCCAGCGTTGCAGCTCCGTGTAGGAAACGCTGGTCACGTCGAGCAGGCGGCCACCGCCGTGGGCAATGTCCGTGGTGACGTAGATGGGTTCGTCGCCGTTCCAGGTGGTGACGCCCAGCTGGAATGGCGGTAGCGCCTTGAGCAGTAGATTGGGCGTGGCATAGGGTCCGTAAGGCACGAGCAGATCCTGGCGCTTGGTCAGCGCAGCGTAGGATTCGAAGCTCAGGTTGCCAAAGCTGTTACCGCGAGTGTCCTGCACGAGGTGGCACGCCGACCCACTCGGACTCGTGGCGCAGCCCGAGCGCAGGATGGGTTGGACCTTGCGCTCGTAATACGTCGTCGTGGCGTCGGGCTCCTGGGGCTCACAAGCGGCCAGAGAGAGCCCGACCAGGGCCAAACAATAGAGCGAGAAGCGGGGCGATGGCGCGGCGATAGGCTTCATGTTCCTGAGATTTTCGGCGGAGATCGCTGATACGGGAGCGCGCCCGTGAGCCATAACGGGTGCGAGCCTCCCCCACGCGAGACCACCGCCGGCGCTCAGAGGCGGCGCAGCGCGACGCTGGCGGCGTCTCTCACGAAGCGATCGGTGTCGGTGTCGTGGGCTTGCTGCACCGCTTCGCGTGCGGCAACGTCGCCGATTTCGCCGAGCGCTGCTGCCGCCGCGGCGCGCACGCTCGGTGTGGCCTCATTGGCGGGCAGAAGCTTGGCGATCAACGCGATCACGGCGTCGCGAGCGCCGAGGGCCCCGAGCGCCTCGATGGCGCGCACCCGCACCGTCGAGGAGGCGTCGTCGATGCGCGCGGCGATCTGATCGATATCGCGGAACGAATTGATACGCGTGCTGGCGTGCAGAGCGGCGAGGCGGACGTTCTGGTCGGGATCGCTCATCGCGACCGAGAGCTCGGAGTTCGGCCCGACGGTGTTCAGGCGCTGCAGGGCGCGCACGGCCCCGAGCCGGACCAGAGGCGACTCGTCGTCCACGACCGCCAGCGCCACGTGGCGCGTACCGGCGGCCGACAGAAATTCCCCGAGGGCTTCGGCGGCATAGGCGCGCCGAGTCTCGGATTGGGTCTTGTCGTTGAGCGTGCCCACGGTGCGTTCGTACACCTGCCCCGGCCCGAACACGCCGAAGATGCGGCGACGCAGCCACCAGGCGCTGATTTCACGCGTCTTCGCGTTGCCGTTGAAGAGCAGGTTGGACACGTACGGGATGCAATTGAGACACTCGACTTTTTCGCCGTGCTCGAGCGCGCGCCAGATCTCCGTGGGCGCAAACCCACCCTGGGCTACGCGCATCAGCCGTTCCGGCGTCGTGACGGTCTCGAGCGAGGCGCGGTCGAATTGTTGATAGGCGACGGCGCGCCCGGAGGTGGCTCGCAGGTCCTCGGTCAGCTCGGATGATTCGGACTCCTGCGCGCCCGCCAGTGCGGTGGCGCCGAGGCTGGCGAGCAAGGTGAAGGCGGCGCGGATCAGTTTGCGTTGTTTCATATTTGGCTTCCTGTTTGAATTGATTCGCGATGCCGGATCAGTCGTATTGGGCGCTCGGCGTGCCGCCTGTCGTCATGGGCACGAAGTTGGTGTTTTGGCGGGAATAGAACTGGCCGCCGAGGTCGATGGCGCGGATCAGCTTGACGCGTTCTTCACGGGTCAAAGTGCCGCCGACGTTTTCGGGGTGCACGCTGCGGGTGCCACCCTGGATGCTCGGATTGCTGAAGGCTTCGCCGAGCGCCCAAGCCGTGCGGCTGTCGTCACCGAGCGCGGTGATGTTGAGTTTCTCGATCAGAGCGCTATTACGCGCGTCGCTCGGGCGGGCCCAGACCGGAGGTGCGGTGCCCTGCGAGAGCTCGGCACCCATCGACATCTCCATCTCCAGCGCGGCTGGATAGAACAGGGAGACGTACGAGGCCGGCCAGCTCTGGACCTCGTTGTCGTAGGTGACCGTGATCGCGCGATCGCTCAGGTCGAGGCGCGGGATCTGATAGGGCGTTGCCGTGCCGCTGGCCTCGTCCGTCATCGTGATCGTGTAGGATTCTTGTGGACCGTTGCCGTTCACGGTTTCGTTGTGGCAGCTCGCGCAGCGGTTGGTGAGCAAACTCTGGATCTCGTTCGCCTGGTTGTCTGCGCTGGCATTGTCCCAGGGGTATTCGACACGCGCCGAAACGGGACCCGTGAAATCTTGCGGCTCTCCCGCCGCCAGCATCAACGCACCGTCTCCCGGCGCAAACGGCTCCGTGCGGCGCTCGTGGCAGCCACCGCACACGCGCGACTCGCCGGGCATGCCTTGGATCCAGGTGGTCTGATTGCGGATCATCAGATCGAACTCGTCGATCGGCTGCAAGTGCACGGGGACATAAGGCGGGATGTCGGCCAGCCAGGAGCCGTCTTCGCGTACGACGGCTTCGCCGAGCAGCGCCGCGCCTTCGGCCATGGTCAAGCCGAACATGG
Source organism: Deltaproteobacteria bacterium (assembly GCA_043780025.1). Lineage (GTDB taxonomy): Bacteria > Myxococcota_A > Polyangia > Polyangiales > Polyangiaceae > SZUA-265. Next base: position 9,619 of record JAYWEH010000113.1, on the reverse strand, counting down.
TGACGCCGGGGGCGCCCTCCGAGGAGAAGCCTTCAATCACGCGCACGCGAGTGGCCGAGCGCAGGGCTTCGTCCAGGGGCGCGCCCTGGAACTGCGCGCCGCTCACGGTGTTGCCGTGCAGCGCGTACAGCGAGGTCTGCTTCACGTCGACCGAGCCCAGGCGGACCGGCAGCGTCGCATCGTCCGAGTCTTGAACAGAGCTCAAGATCGGCGGCTCGGCGCGCGGTACCACGGGCCTGCCGTCGAGCTCCCACGAGTTCTCGTAGTTGACGATGAGCTCGTTTTGCCCCGTCGCCACGTTGTAGATGTACAGGCCGAAGTCGGGCGGGCTGAGCGAAAGCTCGTCCAGGTCGTTGACGAAGCCGCGGGCCCAGCTGACCAAGAGGCGCCCATCCGGCAGCACGTAGGGCGCACGGTAGCGGCCCACTTGCGTCGGCGCCGGTGACTCGTCGAGCGGTACGCCCGGCGTGAGCACCTCGTATTGGGGATTTTCCTTGTCGAGCACGCTCGGGTCGGCTGCGGAGCGCACGTCCACGCGCATCAACGCGCCGGAGTGGATGGTGTTCTCACGACTGGTCGCGATGCCCACGAACACGTTCTGATCGTTGGTTTCGCGCATCTGGATCAGCGAGTTCCAGAATTTGTCGTGCTGGCCCGCGACGGCCACCATCTTCGTGCAGTCGGGGTTGGCGGCGAACACCTTGAGGTCGTTGACGTTCTCGAGGTGCTCCCAGCGCGAGTAACCGATCTTGCCGCTCTGCATGCTGAACAGGTTGACGGTGTGGGAAAGGTTCTGCGAGCACAGCTTGCGATCGGCGTCGCCGCCGTCGCGCGTGATCGTCGCGAGCTGGGTCACGTCGCGGCCGTGGTTGTATTCGTCGGCGCGAGTGCCCATTTCGGTGTAGGGCTGATTGGTGACGAAGGCGATCTTGCCACCGGCAACCCAGATCGGCCCCATGTCGTCGCGGTCGCCGAAGGTCAGCTGACGAACGCCGTAGTCGCCGTCCTCGGCCTGTAGGTTGGCGATGTAGATGTGGTAATGCTGATCATCGCCGCCACGGCGCATCGCGAAGGTGATCTCGCGCGCGTCGAAGCTGAGGTCCAGACCGACCACGTCGGCCAGCGCGTATTCGGCGCCTTCCAGGATATTGCGGGTCTCGCCGGTAGCGAGGTTCTTGACCTCGATGCGCCCGCCGGGGACGTAGCGCCGATAATCCATCACCTGGCCCATGCCTTCGGTGACCATCACATCGACCGAGCCGTCTTCACCGATCGTGGTGTGCTGGCGCACCGCGTACACGATCTCCTGGTAGCCGCCGCCGATGATCCCTGGCGTCTCGCTCGCGCCGTCCCCTGAACACGCCACCGAGAAAGGGGCCAGCGCCGCGAGCAACAGGGGTGAAAGGTGGAGCGAGGTGCGCGGGCGGTGAGTCGTCATGAAGGTCCTCTTTGCAGATCGCGCGCCAAGGCCTGATGGCGCTGTTTTTCGGGGGATCGCGGCGTGGCTCGGGGCGCGGCCCCCCAGAGTTGCCGCGCGGGCTGGGGGCCGTCACCCCCGACTATCGCTGGCGCCAATGTGTGCTGGGCCGCTACAATGGCTGGAGTGAACGAGCTAACCCAACAGTCGGCAGAACCACTTCGAAACGCGGCGATGTCGCTGAAATGGGACAGCCAGGGCTTGATTACGGCGGTCGCCCAGGATCGCCTCACCGGTCAGGTGCGCATGGTGGCCTGGATGAATCGTGAGGCGCTGCTGGCCACGCTCGAGTCGGGTGAAGCCACGTTTTACAGCCGCTCGCGCCAGCGCTTGTGGCGCAAGGGCGAAACGAGCGGGCATGTACTCAGCGTGCGGGAGGTGCTGATCGATTGCGACGGCGACACGCTGCTCCTGCTCGTCGATCCGTCCGGCCCGAGCTGCCACACGGGGCGGGACGCATGTTTCTTTCAACGGCTCGACGGCGACGCGGGGCTTGGCGTGACGCCGCGGGAGCACGACGCTGGCGCCTTCCTGAGCGAGCTCGAGGCGGAAATCGGACGGCGCGCCAACAGTTCGGCCGAGCGCAGCTACACGCGTTCCTTGCTCGATGGGGGCGTCGAGCGGATCAGCGAAAAGATCTCGGAAGAGGCGGCGGAAATCGGAGCAGCGTTGTGCCGGGAAAGCGACGAACGCGTCGCCAACGAGGCCGCGGACGTCGTCTATCACCTGCTCGTCGGCCTGCGGGCGCGCGGCGTGCCGTTGCGCAAGGTTATCGAAGTCTTGGCGTCACGAGCGGGCCGAAGCGGCCATGCGGAGAAGGCGAGCCGGAGTCCGGCGGGCGCCTGAGCCCAGAAAGGTCTGTTGCTCAGGGCGGCCATGGCCGTACTCTTCCGTTAAGGGCAGCCTCTCCTCGGAGTCGGCCGCGAGCCGTTTCCCAATGTCGCTTTCATCGCCAAAAGTACTGATTTTCGAATCTGATTCCGTCTTCGCCGGAGAGCTCAAGCTGGGGCTCGAGCAGCACGCCTGCTCGGTCACCGTCGTGGGAGACGCCACGGAAGGGTTGCAGCTCGCAGCCAACAACCGCCCCGATCTGGTGTTGCTCACCGTCGAGCTGCCGCGGGTGAATGGCTTCTCGGTCTGCAACAAGCTGAAGCGCGATCCGGGTTTAAAGAGCGTGCCGCTGATCATCATGAGCAGCGACTCGAATGAGGACACCTTCAGCCAGCACCGCCGGCTCAAGCACTCGCGCGCGGAAGACTACGTGCACAAGCCGGTGAGCTTCGAGGAGCTCCTGCCGCGCATTCGCACTCTGGTGGAGCTGCCGGATGCCTCGGCGGAGGTGGTGCACATCCACGAAGCGCCGCGCAACGACGGCTACGTGGAGATCGGCGACGAGCTGGAAGAGCTAGATGCCGAGGACACGGAGCTGGACGCTGAGTTCGACGCCGAGCTGGAGGTCGAATCGATGCCTCCGGAGGCTCCGGTCGACGAAGAGGTCGACGAGTTCACCGAACACGCATTCGACGCGATGCTCGAAGACAACGCGGCCGCGGCGCCTTCCGAGGACGATCCAGATACAAAGGTCGACGCGACCCGCAGCTTGTTTCCGCAAGGGGCCACGCCCGTACCGCCCACGTTGACTCGCGCGCCTTCCATGCGCGCGGTGAGCTCGATTCCCCCGCCCAACCGCAGGCCCACGTCCGTCGTGCCCGCCGCGCGTTCGCGCCCGGTGCGGTCAGTGAGCTCCGAGCTCGCTGGCGCACGGCTCTCCGAGAGCCAGGCGCTCGCCGCGCTCGATCCCGCCATCCTGGCCGAGAAAGATCAGGCGATCGGCGTGCTCGAAGGGTTGCTCGCCGAGGCGAACGCCGAGCTCGAGGCCCACAAGGCAGAGGTGAACAAGCTGCGCCGCGACAACGAGCAAGTGCACCGGGACCTGTCGAGGTCGCGCACGGACGCTCCGGCTGCGGGCGCGGGTACGGCCCAGGACTTCCTGAGTCTGCGTGAAGCACTCAACAGGAAGGACAAGGAAGTCCTCGAGCTCCACGGACAGGTGAGCCAGAAGTCGAGAGAGCTCCTCACGATCAGGGACGTGAGCCTCGGCTACGAGCGAGAGAAAGCCGACGCGGTAGAGAAGCTCTTGGCGAACGAACGCGAGCTGCATGAGCTCAATCGCGTCCTCGTAGCCGCCAAGGCCGACAAGGACCAAGCCGCCAAGCGAGCCGACGATTTCAAACGCCGCACCGACAAACTGGTCAGCGATTCCCAGGAGAAAGAGCAAATCATCGAGGCGCTGCGCGCGCAGTTCGAGGCGCTCGAGCAATCCAACGCGCGAGACATCGTCGACTCGAGGGTGCGCTCCGAAGAGCAGGCCCGCGCCGCCGAAGAAACTCAGGCTCGCGCGTTAGCCCAGGCGGCCGAAGAAGCCGAACAGCGCATGGCGCAGGCGGTCCAGGGCGCCGTGGCCGAAGTGGAGATGCGGCTCTCGCGTGAGCGCGAGCAGGAGCGCAGCATTGCCGAACGCGACAAGCAAGCGGCTGTCGAGCACCACGAGGCGCGGCTGAAGACTGAGCATGAGCAAGCGCTTGCGATGCTGATCGAGGAGAAGGCGACGCAATATCGTGAGCTCGAACAAGCTCGGGACGCAACGCTCGGGCGCGCCCGGCGCCAGATCGAGCAGGAGCAAGCGAACGTCCGGGAGTTGCGCGAGGAGCTGAGCCGCGTCGAGCAGGAGCTCGCCGCGACGCGTGAGGCGTTTGGCACGGAACAGGCCGAGCTCGGGCACACTCGGACCACGTTGGAGTCGACGCGCGCCGATTTGACCCACGTCCTCGGCGACCTCGAGTCGACCCGGCTCAGCCTCGGCAACGCCCAGTCCGACGTGAATACCCTCGGGCGCGAGCTCGAGAGTTTGCAGCATCAGTTGTCGAGCACGCGCGGCGAACTCGCGTCGACCCAGGGCAGCCTCGCATCGGCGCAAGCTGACCTCGGCGCGGCAGGAGTGCGCGTTCAGCGGCTCGAAGCCGAGCTGCATGATCTGCACGCAGAGCTGTCGGCTGCGCGCTCCGATCTCGGGCAGCTGCAGGGCGAATTCAATCGCGTCTCGGCCACTGCCAGCGCGGCGTTGCAGAAGTGGGAGCAGGACAAAGACGCCCTGCACAGAGGGCGTGAAGCGTTGCAGGCGGCGCTGGATCAGCTCTCGCAGATTGAGGGTCGCCCGCTCAACTGATCTCCTCGCCCTTGTCAGCGAGCGCCGACGCTGCGTGCTGGACCCACGCATCGAGCAAGCTTTCGAAGTGCGCGCGCGAGCGGCGGGCGGTGGCCTGCACATCGTCGTGGTCGAGCGCGGCCGCCGACAATCCGGCGGCACAATTGGTAATGCAGCTGATCGCCCCCACCGCGACGCCGCGTTCACAGAGCGCGATCGCTTCGAGCGCCGTGCTCATACCGACCGCATCGGCGCCGAGGGTCCGGAGCATGCGAATCTCGGCGGGTGTCTCGTAGCTCGGCCCGAGCAGCGCCGCGTACACGCCCTGGTGTAGTGGCAGTCCGATGGCTTCCGCGGCGGAACGGGCCGCCACCACCAGCCGAACGTCGTAGGCATGGGTCATGTCGATGAAGCGTGGGTGTCCATCCGAGGACCACCCCACGAGAGGATTGCGCCAGGTCAGGTTCAGGTGATCGGTGATCACCATCAGCGAACCCGGCACGAGCTCAGTGCGGATGCCACCCGCGGCGTTGGTCAGGAGCACTCCCTTGCAACCGAGCTCCGCGAGCACGCGCACGCCGAATACGACGCGCCCGACGGCATGTCCCTCGTAGGCATGGACCCGCCCTTCGAGGCAGGCCACTCCCACGTCTCCCATGCGCCCTGCCCAAAGGCGTCCGGCGTGCCCCGCCACCGTGGGCGCGGGCATGCCGGGGATCTCGGAGTACGGAATGGCGCGGCGCTGGCCCAGGCGCTCGGCCCAAGCGCCTAGACCTGAACCCAGCACGACCCCGATCGCCGGCGTCGCCGGCAAGCGCTCCTTTAGATAAGCAGCCGCCCGCCGCACCGACGCGGCGTCTTCGTGAGCCGAATCCGGCTGGGCGGGCGTGAGCAATCGGCGAAAACCCCGGCCTAGAGCATCGAGCATGGCCGATACTGCCGCGCGCCGCGCGTTCAGGGCAAAATCGCTAGCGTTCCGACTCAGCGCTGCGGGATCGAGGAGGATGCGGCTCTACCGGACAAAAAACGGATTGCGATGCGCGGCCAGGGGCGCTAGGTCGGAGCGCCATGAGCAGCCGATTTTCTGAGTTCCTGAACCAAGAGAAGATTGACCCGCGCCGCCTGCTGGTGGCCTCGCGACTGATCGAACGGCTGCGCCCGGAGGACCGGCGCATCAAGCTTCAGAAGCGCCAGAGCAAGTCAGCGGACGGCGCCGATACCGACAAGGCCAAGGCCCCCCAGCCCAAGCCCAGGTCGGGCCGCCCCGTCTCGACGCGCCTTTTGGCTCTCGCCTCGGCCGGTGGCACTCTCTCGGGAAGCCAGAAAAGCCGCCTCGTTCGCGCCCTGAACCGCATTCTCGAGCAGAAGAAGCGGGACGCGGTCGACGTGCGCAAGGTATTCTGAGCCGCCGCCGGCCCGCCCAGGTTCGCCTGAGCATCGAGTGACGCAAATCGGTTCGATCTGAAAGGATGCGGGGCCTCGGGCATCTCAGGGAGGGATGCAGTGTGAGTCCATTCGTGTTCTGGCGCGTAATGCGGGCCCCTTGGCCTGGCCGTCGGCGGCCAGCGCAGTCGCGCGCGCGAACGTTCCGCGTGGCCGCCAGGCCGATATCGGGCTGCTGTTTGCTGAGCTGCAGTGGATCGGGCGGCCGTCGATCGGATGGCAGGGAGCAAACGTGTCCGTACCCGTGAGCCCGACGGGGGAAGGAGCGGATGTGGAGTTGGTGCGGCGCTGTCGAGCCGGCGAGGCCGGTGCATTCGACGAGCTGTTTCACCGGCACAGCGGCTCCGTCTCGCGGCTGGTCTATCGCATGACCGGTGCGAACCCAGATGTGGAGGATCTCGTCCAAGAGGTTTTCCTGCAGGTGATTCGCAGTCTGGCGAGCTTTCGCGATGAAGCGCGGTTCTCCACTTGGTTGTATCGGGTCACCGTCAACGTCGTGTTGATGCACCGGCGCCGAGCAGGCCGCCGGCCGCGCCTGGTGGATGAAGAGCGCGGCTTGCCACCGGTGGATGAGTCACCGTCCGCCGAGCAAGCGCTGGAGACGCGCCTGCGCGTGCAAGCGTTCTATCGCCTGCTCGATCGCCTGAGCGACAAGAAGCGAGCGGTGTTCGTGTTGCACGAACTCGAAGGGCTGAGCCCCGCCAGCATCAGCGAGATTGTGCAGGCACCCGTGCTCACGGTGCGGACCCGATTGTTCTACGCGCGCCGCGACGTGTTGCGCTGGCTTGCTGACGAACCGGATCTGTCGGTGGTGGCGAGCGAACTCGGTGCGCAGACTGCGTCGCAGGGTCCGGCGATGCGGGCCGTGGACTCGGAGCGCTTCGGAAAGGAAGGGCCCTGATGCCGCGCCGTTCTCCCGACGAGCGCCTCGAGCAGATGCTCGCCGAAGCCCGCGCCGAGCGCGCGCCACTGCCGCAGTTGGACACTGTGAGTTCGCAAGCTGTCCGCATGCAGGCCGTGCGCGCGCGGCTGCTCGCGGAGTTCGAGGCGGTTGCTCGTCAGGGTGGTGTGGTGCAGATCCGGCGGACGGCACCCCGCTGGATCGGGTCGTTGGCGGTGGCCGCAGCGGTGTCGCTTGGCCTGGGCAGTTGGTGGCTGCAAGGCGGCCTAGAGGGGCCGGCGGAGCACGCAGAACATAGCGCTCCAGTTCCCACGGGCGCTACCTGGATGGACGGTAACTCACTCGCGCGCGGCGGCGCGGTCGTCGCGGTCGATCGCCAGCTTTTCGTGGAACATGTAGATCGCGCGCGCTGGACGCTCGCGCCGGGGTCGCGAGCGCGGGTGTTGTCGGTGGAGGCGGACGTGCTGCGTATCGCGCTCGATCAGGGGTCACTCGAAGCGGTGGTGAGCCCGAGCACGCGTCCCGAGTCTTTCGTGGTGCAGGCACTCGGCACGGAAATATCGGTGCACGGGACGCGCTTTGCCGTGAGCCTCGGCACAGAAGCTCGCGTCGTGGTGACGGTCAGCGAAGGTGAAGTGCGGGTGCGCCCCACGGGCGAGCAGAGCGGCGTCCCCTTGCGCGCCGGTATGAGTGCAGAGTTCATGGCGGGTTCGCTCCTCGGGGGCGCCGCCGGTGCCAGCGCGTCGTTGCACGCCGAGCGGCTTGGTGCCGCAGCCCTTGCTCACGATTCGAGCCGAAGCGCACCCCACAAGGCGGCCGCGCCGGAGGCAGCCAGCCGAGCGGCGGCGCCGCCCGGTGGGCTCGCCGGAGTGGCACCCGAGCCGCGGGACGCGCTTCAGCCGGCCGAGTCGCTGCGCAATCCATCCGAGGAGAGCGCTGCGAGCGTCGGTTCGGATGCGCCGGGGTCGGCACAGGGCGCTCCACCGGCTTCGGTGGAACGAGCACTCACGTTGGCCACCGAACACATTCAGGCCTGCTTCCAGAAGCACACGAGCGGCGAAGGCGAGCTCACCATCGAGGTTTCGACCCGCCTCATCGTGGAGGTCGAACCGAGCGGAGCCATCTTGGAAGTGCGGATCAATCCGCCGCTGGCGCCGCTGGTCGACGCCTGCGTCGCTCGCGACTTGGCGGCGCTCAATCTGGGCGGGTCTGAGGGCGGTTTCCAGGTGGATCGCGAAATCCGCCTGCACCGCTGAACGGAACTGGCATTCTCGGCGAACGAACCTGCGGCATCACGGCCGGCGCAGGATCAGCGTGTGCACGTCCGTCACGTGCCAGCGCAATAGCTCGTCGGTCTCGAGCGTCAGCTTCGCGCGATCGACGTGACCGCCGTGCCCGGCGATGTCCAACGTGAGCTCGCCGTCACGCTCGCTCACGACTTCGAAGGCGCCCCAACGCGGGGGTTCACCCGGTAGCCCGACCGCGACGCGACGCCCGCTGAACAGCAGCGAAGTACCTTTGGCCCAACCCGCGCGACTCGCCGAGACGCTGCCGTCCAGGCTCTCCATGCGCCAGCCTACCCAGCTCCCCGACAGCTGCCCCAGGACGTCGTTCTGGCAGCCCGTGAGCAGCGCGCCGAGCACCGTGAGCGCGAGGCCTAGACCGACGCCGTAGAACCACCGGGCGACCATGCCGGCAGGGTTTTCCGATTCGGCTCGGCCGGGCAACAAACTCGCGCCTTCAAGCGCAGCAGCGCACACCCAGGCTGTAGTCGAAATAATCAAAGGGATGCGCACCGATGCGGGAGGCGCAGCCCGACTCGGTCTGGCGTGAAAAAAAGCCCCCGAGGAAGACGCCGCTCGGATCGTCGATCCATTCGTCGAGGTTACCGACCATGTCGTAGATGGCGTCATCGCCCCAGCGGCTCGCGCAGCGCGGCAACGTACCGGTCGGGCGTAACAGCGGCCCCGAGGCGTCTTCCATGAGATTGAGCCGTGGATCTCGGTGCCCCGTCGAGGGGTCACCGTGCAACAGCGCCGCGGGGTGATTTTCGCGCATGACGTTGCAGACGGCGGGTTCATAGGTGTCCCCATAGGGGAAGTCGCGATCGTCTTGGCCGCGGCAAGCGCGCACCCATTCCTCTTCACTGCACAGACGCTTGCCCGCATTTTCACAGGCAAGCTGCGCCGTTTCCCCACTCGAGTAACCGTTGGGTCGGACTCCGCCGCGGTTGATCGCGCGGGGTTCAAATCGCTCGGCGAGCTGAAAGGCAGGTGGGGCCGGCACCCGAGGTCGCTCGCCTGGGCGCCCGCGCGCTCGATCGCTCATTAGCGTATCGGATTTTGGGTTGGCGGGTTCGGTGCGCACGTTCTCGTAGCTGGCTCGCGTGCGCGCGCGGGTCGGGTGATAGAACGGCGACAAGGGTCGTTCGCCCTCGTGATCGATCAGGATCGCCTCGTAACGATCGATGCAGAACTCACCCGCGACATCGACCATGTCGGGCGGACACCGCCGCGCCGCAACGGGATCGGGTTCGACGGGTAGGGGAGGCGCCGCGTCGGGCGCGCTCGCGTCGAGCGCCGCGCTGGGTACG
>JAYWEH010000112.1:0-5768 GCA_043780025.1 Deltaproteobacteria bacterium | reverse complement strand
CGACGACTCTTTGAATGCCGACACCCGTCGCGATCGAAAAGAACGCAGCACCGGTCTTCGAGTTGTATGAGAGCAGGTCACTCAGCGCGTCCTCGTTCAGATCGAAGGCAACGATCGACGTGAAGCCGGCTAGCGCCGTCTGGGCCCGGGCCTCGTTTTGCCCCCGGCCATCGCCGACGGAATACACGGCGAGGCCCGTGGAAGCGTTGTAGCTGAGCACGTCCGTGATCGGGTCGCCATTCATGTGCATTGGCACGATGGACGTGAAACCCGGGGCAGCGCTCCAGACAGCGCTGACTTCTTGGCGGTACTCCGCTTCGTGATGTTGGCCGATCGCATCGAAAAAGGGGGCCTGCCACGCACCACGAGTGGTGACGGAAAGCCCGGTTGCAGCGCTGTACCAGAGCAGATCGGTCAAAGCGTCGCCATCGAGATTGATGGGTACGACGGCTGTAAAACCCTGGGCGAGCTCCGTGCCGTGATCGACCGGGAGCCTGCCGACGTCGACGATCTTCTGTACGCCCGGCGCGGCTCCCACGGAGTAATAGGCTTTGCCGCTGGCGGCATTGTAAGACAAGAGGTCGGCGATGTCTGGCCCGCCTTCGCCGTGAATGTTCAGGGGCACCACGGAGGTGAAGCCGGGCAAGGCAGACACGGTCTTGACGAGTGTGCGAGCCCCCGGAGCGCCCGCCACGGCAAGCTCGTAGTTCGCGGTACCCGTCACGGCGTCATAGCTGAGCAAGTCCGTCAGCGCGTCGCCGTTCATGTCCATCCCCACGAGCAATGTAAAACCGGGCGCGACGTTTCGCACTCCGTTCGGCGCCGGGACGATTTGTTGCAACAACACGCCGCTGACGCTCGGAGTGCCGGCCAAGCCGATCGTCGTAACGGTAAGTCCGTCACTCGCCGGAGCGACCTCGGCGGGGCCGTGCGCGAGCTCCAGGTTGCCGCTGTCGTCGATCGCCCGAAGCAGCGGGTGAGCGTTGGCTGGAACGACGCTCACGAAGGAAAACGACGTGCCTTCGGCGCCACGCGTGATGGAAGCGCCGCGCCAGGTTTTCCCGGCGTCAAAAGAGAGCTCCACGCCCGCGACGGCCCCAGCGACATCGGTCGCCACACCGGTTACGACGCCGGTTCCGCGATTCAAAGCCACTAGGCGGCTGATCGGTGGGGTGTGGTCCGTCGATGCTGTCGCGGCCACGAGCCCCGCTTGCAGCGAGCCGGGCTGCACACCCATGTCCGCGAGCAGATTGATCGTCGCCTGTTGCATGTCGGGGCTGACGCCCGCGGCATCGACGCCGGTGCTGCGCGCCGAATCAAGGCCGTGCGACCAGCGGAAGGAGGACGTCGCAAACACCAGCGCTCCAGCGGCGTTTCGATGGATCGTGGCTTCGACCGTATAGCGCGGATAGTTGTAGTCGGCGACGTCTTGGAAGGCCAACACCCCGTAGCCGCGGGAGTTCTGCGCGCTCGCGTGCAGCCCGTCGTTGGTCACGTCCACCACGGTGGCGGAAACCGAGAACAGCCCGGCGGGTTGTGAGGCCACGAACGGATCGAAATAGCGATCAGCGCGCAGGTCCATCTCGAATCCGACGTTGCGAGCACCCAAGGTACAGCTCGCCTTGGCCGCCGCGCACTTCGTGTTGCGCCAGAGCCTCAGGCCCTTCATCGACGCCGGGACTGCGATCGCGGGAACGTTGCCGGGCTGGCCCGGCTCATCCACCAAGTTCACTGCCGCAGGCGTCACGCCGGTGAGCGCGTTGCTCGAGCCGGGCGGCGCAGAGGCTGGCCTGCTCCAGCCGGGAACCGTGGTATCCCAGGCGTTTGGACGAGTATCGCGATACACGCCGGTCCATTCCGCGTCGTTCTTCAGCGGATCGAACCCAGTCTTGCCTTCCTTGTAGGCGATCTGAATGCGGTCTGGTTGCGCCGCGCGATCATTGACGAAGCGCGTCTTGTAGTAAGCGGTGTTGGCGCACAAGAACAGCATGTGAATGCCGGATTTGGCGGCGTTCTCCAGATTCTGCAGGCGTCTGCGTGGCCAATATTCCTCGTGCCCATTCGCCAGATAGGCTTTGCGCCCGAAGAGCGGGTTTGCGGAATCGAGCGGCAGCGCGGGTTCCGGGCTCTCGAGATCGGTGGAGCCGATGTACCCGAGCGACACCCCATTCGCTTCGAGGAAATGAATCAATGGCACGTCCAGATCAAACAAGTAATGCTTGGGGCCGTGAACCACCGCACCGCGACGGTTGCGAAAGGGCCGATTGTACGACACCGCCTGCTTGTGGTCGTTGTAGAAACCCTGCGCCGGTCCGGCTTCATTATAGCTGTTGTAGGCTTGCCAGGTGCTGTCGCCCAGTTGGTACAACACTTCTGCGCGCGGTGCGTCGCGCAGCTCGCGGATCACGAAGGGGACGTGGCTCACATCTTCAGCGTCGTCGCTGCGTGAGAGCCGGGCCAGGTAGACGCCTGACACTGCATCGTTCGGGATGTGCCAGGCGGCGTACGGATCCGCACTCGCGCGCCAATTGACGCAGTCCGGAACATCGTCATTCGGCAGTATACCGGGCGCAAATCGCTCACACGACGGCTGAGCTGGGTTGTCGGTGACCGTGATGCGCGTGCACTCCACGGGAGACTCGGCTGTGCAAAGCGGCCAGACCTGGCGCGCGCCCGCTCCGCCGTACCAGCCGAGCCGATAAATCTCATAGCGATAACTCGAGCTGCCGGCAGGCGTCTTCACTTTGAAATGAACAGTGTCGCCCGGCGCCAGACTAAAGCGGGTCGAAAATCCTTCGACCGATCCGATTTCCGGCTCGCTCATGAAGTCGATCCGATCCCAGCGGGCCCGTGGAACCACGCCGTCCACGCGCGCGTTCTCCGTCACAATCGAGTTCGCGCCCGCGTCGGATTCGGGCGTGAGGGCGCGCGGAAGTCCGCCACAAGCCAGCACAGTCGCGAGCAGGGCGCTGGCTCGAACCATCGCAAGAGGTGCGTGCATCGAGATCCGGGTCATCGCGGGGTAATAACAGAGCAGAAGCGGGGCGCGCGATGAGAGTGAACCTGGCTCGAACCATTGGTGTATGCTGCGCGGATATGGCGGGTCTTCGTTTCATCTTGCTCGGACTCGCGCTCTTTTTTCAGAGCGCGCTGGCAAACGCCGCGATCACTCTGCCGAGGCTCGTCTCGGACGGCATGGTGCTGCAGCAAAAGGCTCCGGTGCGGATCTGGGGTTGGGCGGCGGACGGCGAAGAAGTGACGGTGGCCTTGCGCGGGCAATCGGTGAAAGTGCAAGCCCGAGGCGGGCTGTGGGTGGTGACGCTGAAGCCGCTCGAGGCGGGGGGCCCTTTCGAGATGACGATTGCGGGTGAGGACCGCATCGTGATCAAGGACGTCTTCGTCGGTGAGGTCTGGGTGTGCAGCGGTCAATCCAACATGGAGTTTCAGCTGTCGTCCGCCTTCGAAGCCCAGTCGGACATTCGGGCTGCCCCCGATCCCGCGCTGCGCATGTTCACGGTGGGCAAGCAGCTCGCGGAGGTACCCAAGGTCGACGTAGCCGGCAAGTGGGAGGGGGCGGCGCCGGAAACGCGCGGGCATTTCTCCGCGGTCGGCTATTATTTTGGTCGCGCGTTGCGTGCGGCGCGGCAGGTGCCCATCGGCTTGATCCATACGTCGTGGGGAGGTACCCCCGCCGAGGCGTGGACCAGCCGCAGCGCACTCCAGGCTTGGGGCATGCCGGCGACTGACTTCGACGCTCTCGCCCCGCCCAACGCGGCTTCGAACGAGGTGTACGAGCGTAGCGTGGCGGCATGGCAAGCCGCAGGGCGGCCGCAGGGGACCTTCGACGATCCGGGCCTGCTCAGCGCGGCGCGGGTCTGGGCGTCGCCGCAGAGCGAGGTCCGCGACTGGCGCTCGCAGTCTCTGCCTCGAGCGTGGGAGCACATGGGGCCGGACATGCAGGTCGATGGAGGGATCTGGTTTCGCCGCGAAGTGAACCTGCCGGTGCAATGGGCGGGCCACGAGCTCGATTTGTACCTGGGCGCGATCGACGATGTCGATACGACCTACTTCAATGGCGCGCAGATCGGCGCTACCGGCACCGACGTTCCGAACCATTGGCAAGTGCCGCGGCGCTACAAGGTGCCCGCCTCCGCCGTTCGCGCTGGGCGCGCGGTGTTGGCCGTACGCGTCTGGGATCACGGTGGTGAGGGGGGCTTCACCGGGCCGGCGAGCGAGATGTGGCTCGGGCCCGCGGGCAATGCTGCGGGGAGCGGCGCGACCGAGCGCCTGTCACTGGCGGGGGAGTGGCGCTTCAAGCCCGAGCGTACGCGCCCCAGCGTGCCCGTGCCGCCAGGTCTGAATCAGAATCTGCCGAGCGTGCTCTTTAACGGCATGTTGGCGCCGCTCTTGCCGTACACGATTCAGGGGGCTACTTGGTACCAGGGCGAGAGCAACACCGGGCGTCCCGCTCAGTATCGCTCGCTCCTGACGGCTCTAATCCAGGGCTGGCGGAGCGACTTTCAGCGCAAGGATTTTCCGTTCTTGATCGTGCAGCTCGCTCCATACATGGCGATCCAGCCGGAGCCGGGGGAAAGTGGCTGGGCCGCGCTGCGCGAGGCGCAGGTGCAGGTGGCACGGGACCTACGCAATGTAGGCGTGGCCGTCATCACCGACGTGGGGGACGAAAAGGACGTCCACCCCACACGCAAGCGACCGGTCGGTGAGCGCCTGGCGCTGGCCGCGCGAAAGATCGCCTATGACGAGCGCATCGTGGCCTCCGGGCCGAGCTTTCGTTCCGCGAAGGCCGACAAGGGCAAGCTGGTGGTGCGCTTCGACAACGTCGGCCAAGGGTTGGAGGCGCGTGGCGGTCCCCTCACCGGCTTCGCGCTCGCGGGCGCCGACAAGAAGTTCGTGAACGCTGCCGCCAGCATCGTGGGTCAAACCGTCGTGGTGTCGAGCCCACAGGTGGCAACCCCCGCGTACATACGCTTTGGCTGGGCGGATTACCCCGTCGTCAATCTCTGGAATGAGGACGGGCTACCCGCGACGCCGTTTCGAACCGATCCCGAGTGATGGCATCAGCTCCGCTCCTCACGCCACTTCCTCTGCTCCTACGGTGCGGGTTCCAGCCGGCGCCCGCTCATTGCCCTCAGGGTCTCATGGGGGGTTCCTCGCTTCAGTCGAGTCAGCGTCGAGTGACTTCCACACCACCTGCCACGGGCGGCGCGGAGACGGAACGGGTGTGGCCACGTTTTCCCCCCCAGCTTCCAACCGAGCACGAGCCGCACCGCGTGCGCGATCAGTCGCGGCTGAAGTTGGGTCGAGCCCTCAGGTGCGCCTCCAACGGCATACTTGCCGAGCACGGCGCCGCGGACCTTGCCGAAGAGCTCATCGCGGTTGCCGCTGGTGGCTCCACGGAAGGCGCGGCCCCCTCGCCGCGCTCATTCCATCGTGTAGAAGAACTCTTCCTCGACGATCGCGCGAGAACCCAAGTGCAAGCGCAAGCCCGGCGGGGTGAAGAGCTTTGCACGCCCGGTGCCCGGCAGCCTAAGCCCTTGACAACATGAGGACCTACGGTTCTACCGCGCCATCCTCCAGCTCCTGAGGGACGGAGCGGGAAATCCCGCGGCTGCCAGGCCTGGACGTGAGTCATGGACGTGGATCCATGCTAGTCGCTGGTCCGTGCAGAAATGTTGATCTCCTTTAGGGAGAAAATCGGTCGTGGGGGCCCTTTGAGCGTGTGGTGGGATCGCTCTAGCAAGCGAGCG
>JAYWEH010000111.1:0-13799 GCA_043780025.1 Deltaproteobacteria bacterium | reverse complement strand
ACGAGACCTTCAGGGTGCCGATCGCCTCGGCGACGGCGTCGAGCGAGAGCACGTCGCCCGGGCGAGCGGCGAGGCCTTCGGCGACGGCTAACAGTTCGGGGCGCAGCATGACTCACCTTAACACGGCCCCGCTCGACCCGCCTATCGCCCGTGTCGAGGCCTGAAAATAACTTCGACAGCGACTTTCAAGCGCTTTTCGCGCGCACCTGCGAGCTCTCGCCGGCTTCGTCCCCGAACTTGGCAGCGAAGGAGTACGGCTGGCCCGTGGATTCCACGACGGCGACCCACAGGTCGCCGGCGGTATTCACGTGTTTGCGAAAACGCGTGGCGAGCGGCATCGGCACATGCACGAAATGGCCATGCCAGCGTCCGATCAGCATGTTGGTGTTGCCCGCGAGAGCGGCGTGGACGGCGTTGCGCGCCAGGTTCCAGCAATACACGCTGTCCGCCGGTGACGCGGGCACACTGCGGATGTGATAGCTCGGGTCCATATACTTGAGCGTGATCTCGGTGCGGCGGCGCTTGAAGTGCCGCACGATCTCGTCCTTGAGCACGACGCCGATGTCGGCAAGGCGCACGTTGCCGCTCGCATCCGTGGCGGGCGCGCCGTCGCTCCGATCCTGACACAGATCCTGGCCGGCCCCTTCCGCCACGACGATCACGGCGTGTGCCCTTTCTTCGAGCCGTGCCTCCAGGTACTCGAACAATCCGCCCTGCCCTTCGAGCCGCAACGGCACCTCCGGGATCAGCACCACATCGACATCGGTGGACGCGAGCGCGGCGTGGCAAGCGATGAACCGGAGTGCCGACCCATCAGCTTGACGACGCCGATGCCGTTGCGCGCTCCGGTGGCCTCGACGTGGGCACTGCGGATCACGTCCACGGCCGCGGAAAACGCCGTCTCGAAGCCGAAGCTGCGATCAATGAAATGGATGTCGTTGTCGATCGTCTTCGGCACGCCGATCACCCCGATGGACAAGCCGCGGCGTTCTATCTCGGCCACGATCGCCATGGCGCCACGGAACGTGCCGTCGCCTCCGATCACGAACAATACGCCGATGCCGAGCTCCTCCAGGCGATCGACCATCTCGCCCGGGTCTTGATTGCCGCGCGAAGTGCCGAGCATCGTGCCGCCTTCGTGGTGCGCGTCGGCAACCACCGTCGGCGTGAGCCGCACGGGGCCGATGCCGTGCCGGCGCACCATGCCTTCATAGCCATAGCGAAAGCCGAAGATCTGCGACACGCCATAGCCGTGCGTCAGCTCCACTACGAGACCGCGCACGACGTTGTTCAGGCCAGGGCACAGGCCACCACACGTCACGATGCCCGCGCGCAGCTGGGTCGTGTCGTAGAACACCTTGTGCCGCGGCCCCGCCAGCTCAAAGCTCGGCACCGCGTGCAGATTGTCGCGGTGCTCCAGCACCTGCGACTTCCGGTCTTCCAGCAAGACGCGATCCGCCTGCCCGACATAGTGCATCGTCGACTGAGCGAGCCGCGTCGCGAGCGGTGAAGGATACTGGCATCCGCCGAGGATGCTGATTTCGAGGTCCGCCGGCACCACCCGGCTCGCTCGTTCGTGTACGGTCAGCCCAACCGCCATCCCGTGAGTATCCACCCGCGGTGTTTCGAGCGGCTTTCGCCCGGGTTGCCGGAGCGTCGCGGGTGCGCGGGTTTGGGCTCGCCAGGCTGCCCGCAAGCCGTGGGCTGTTCGGCCGCGAGGGGAGCGAAAGCGCGGCCCGCCCAAGCTATCAGAGGTTCTGGAAGCACTCGCCGAGGGCGGCTTGCTCCTCCAGACAAATCGAGAAAGAGACGGGCCCGGCCTCGGGAAACTCGCAGCTCCAGTCGTCCGGAGCGGCTCGAGTCGTGCACACCGTCAGGGCCTGGAACTCTCGCCCGCATGGGGCACCCACCGTACTGAAGAACGTGCACTGCTCATGACACGCCTCGACGGGCAGCCCGCACGAGAGCTCCGAGAGCCGATTGCACTGGGCGCGGCACAACCCATTGAGCCCCTGCGGGCTCGGGCCCCCCTGACACTCCGACAGCGCCGCCCCTTCGGCGGGGCACCCGATGATGAACGCCGCATCGCCAAAACACACGAAACCACTCTCGTCCAGACCTGCCGCGCAATCGATGAGCTGGACATACCATTGCTTGCAGGAGGGGCGGATCGGGCCGAGGTCCAGACACTCCGCGACACACTCCGCCTGCGTCTCTCCGCAGCCAAGTGGCTGGCTGGTGGCGCAGTGGGCGGCGCAGTCCGACGCCAGCTGCGACGACACGGCCTGTTCCAGAGACGCGAGCTCTGGCTCGGATCGAGTCTCCGGCTCCAGCGCGTCACCAGCGGAACAACCCGCGACGGCCCATGAGGAGCCTACGCTCACCAACACCAGCGCGACGATTTGACTCAAACGCATGTACGACCCTCTCGTGACCTTCGATTGCATGGAAGTCGGGAAGCTTAACGCAAAGTCCTCACCAAAGCCAAACGCCTTCACAATTTCACTCGTGCTCTTCACTCGCGCGCCTACTCCGAGGAGCGGTTCGCGTGGGCAGGTCGCCTTTGGGCGTGTGCATGTGTTGCACCATGCGGCGCGGTTTGCCGCGAGCGCGTGGGCCCTGTTCCTCGCTTCGCCTGGTACCGCACGCTCAGCTGGAAGCTGTTCGTCAAGATCTGCCTCGAGACAGTGGAGACCACGGCTACGGTCATGTTCATCGTCGCGGCATCTGACCTATGTACCAAGCATCGTGCTCTTGCTGCCGCGCTACTTCGGTGTCGCTGGTTAGCTCACAACGTTGTTCAGAAGATGCTATCGGATGTCTTTCCCGCTGCCGAGCGCGGGCACTGACGGGAGAAAGCGCGGGTCCCGCTCACTTTGCCGTCGCGCTGGCGTCGGACAGCGGGCTCTCAGCGGAGGCCCAGAATCCGCACGCTGCGGCTTCGTCGGGTTTGCCGCGCCGCCGGTAATACGCGGGGCACAGCTCGGTGGCGATGCGCTTCCTGCACTCGGCAAGCGATGGCGGCCGAGCTATCTCCGGCGCTTGCTTCGTGAGCGTTTCCCAGGCGAGCCGCTGCAAGAGCGGCACCAGCTCCTCGGGCACTTCGCGGGGGCCCGCTGCTCCGAGCGGGCTCTCGCCGAACAACGCGCCGTAGTGCAACGCCGAGATCAGGTAGATGCCAACGGGGGTGAGGTGAACGTCATCGGAGAAGATCCGGTCGAGCCGCTGCCGCGGACTTCCTACCAGCCCGGGTACGCCGCCCGCGAGCGCACGCTCGACCAGCTCAGCGAGCGCCACACCGCCGGGCACCACGCTCACGCCGGGGCGTTGCCCGCTGGCTTTCAGCGAATGGTTGACCTTGGCAGCGACGCACTGCCAGGCAAACCACTCGTCTCGCACGTAGCGGATCCATGCGCCCGGCTCGGCCTTGTCGATGTCGGGCCAACACTGGTAAAGCAGCGTGCTCGCGTTCTTGGAATCGCGCGAGACCAGACGAGCGTGGAAGTCCCGCAGGTAGCCCGCGGTATCTTCCCACTTGATGGCGCCGATAAAATCGTTGCGCTCCGTGATCAGCAACCGCTCGTACTTCTCGCCCTGCGCGAGAGCCGTCGGATTGCCGAGCTCGCCGAGCACGTCGATGCCGCCCCCACTCTTGCTCTTACCGAGGCGGTAGCCGGGCCAGCCTGACGCTTCGGGGTCGTCGCCTTTCGTGCGCACCCGGATCGGCGATCCGAGCACGATTTGTTGCTCCCAGCCGAGCGAAGCCCCCCGACTCTGCGCGATCAGCTCGACCCAGTCCGGCAGCGGGTTGTCGAGCAGGCTGTGGCCCGAAAAGAACACGCGGAGCCGCTTTGCACCCTCCGCCGCGGGTCGGGGTGCGCTGGATGACCGAGGCACTGCGGCTGTTGCCGGCACTGGCGAACTCGATTGCACGGAGCTCGGCGAGGGCTCATCCCGAGCCAGCGTCGCCGGTCGTGCGGTGCTGCCCGTTCGGCAGGCGGAAGCAGCCACGAGTATGCAGACTTCAAGTGCCCTGGAGCGCTGAACGCCGTCCGGTCGTGCCATCGAGCCATTATCCACGCCCTGGTCCCGACCACCACCATGAGCGATGCGGCGACCCCGAGCGCCACGCCGCTCTTCAGCACCGCGGCACGACGCCCAAACTCAACGCGGTTGCGGACGGTTCGGGCTTTTTCAGGCGCGAATGCAGCCGAATCCTTCATGCTCGAGAGGTTGCGCCAGGTTGGTGCACTCCGTCTTCCGTAAAAACCCGAGCGCATTACTGATTGCCGCGCTCGGGCGCCGAAAATGAGAGGGCGACGTGCCCGGGTGCAGGGCGACCCCGGCCGAAAAATCGGGCGCACCTCAAAAAGTACGCAACTGGATGCAATGGATGGCCGATTGTGGGGTTCCCCCGGGCCTTTTCCCTCCAGGCCTCCCCCCTTCGAAGGCTTTCATGCGTCATCTGTTCACCGCCGCGGCTCTGCTGCTCTCGACAGCGTGGCCGACCACTTCCGTCGCTTTCCCCCCGAGCTCGGCGCTGGCCTTGCTCGACACGCTGGGTCAATCGCACCAGCTACAGACCGAAAACGCGGTGCGGGAGGTCCTGCGCCGGGTGTACGGCGTCACCGAGCTCAGTATTTTTCATCGGGACGCGCTGAAGACGATCACCGACGCCAACATCCGCGTCGATCACGCCGAAGCGGCGCTCACCGCCAGCCACTTTGACGCCGAGAACTTTCTGGGCGGGCATGAGCGCATCGTGCGCTTGCGCAACGACGTGATTGCGCGCCTGCGTGGCGGGCAAGGCTGGCAAGCGCGGGACTCGCTGGGTGCCTTGCTGCACACGATGCAAGATTTCTACTCGCACTCGAACTGGATCGAGACCGGCAACCGCAGCCCGTTCGGGAACCTGTCGATCCCCGGGGTCACAGCCGCCGATCTCGCGCAACGTTTGTCCGACTGGCGCGGCCTGATGTCACCGCCCACGGAGGCCACGTGCCGGGATTGCATCAACTCGAGCACGCTCGTGCTGTGCCATGACTGCACGGCTGCAGTCACGACCGGTCGCCTCACGAGCGGCTTCTACGGCGGGCAAGACCGTGACAAGCCCGCCAGCCCGCGCAAGTGCAGCCATGGGGGATCACTCGATACCACGGCGGACCGCCCCAACATTCTCCCCCGTTTCGTCGAGACCAGCTACGGCATGAACAAGGACACGCTCAATTGCACGTTCTCGCCGCGCACCGATCTGCACACCACGGCCGCGGCCATCTCGCAGCAGGGCACCATCGACTTCATCCTCGGGCTGCGCTCGGACGTGACGGACTTCGAGTTCCGATTGTTGTTCGGCGTGGGAGCGTCCATCGCCATCGTCATGGATACGACCAACAGCATGGAAGACATTCTCAGCGACGTCTCGCAATCCGCCTCGGACGTCGTGGAGGGTCGATCCATGAGTGACGATGCACCGGTCCAATACACGCTCGTCCCCTTCAAGGACCCGGGCGTGGGCCCGGTCACGTCCACCAGCGACTTCAACGAATTCAAGACGGCCCTCGACGGGCTCGTGGTGGGCGGCGGCGTAGATTGCCCCGAGCCGAGCATGAACGCCACGCTGCGAGCGGTGTCCAGCGTGAACCAGGGCTCATCGGTGTTCGTGTACACTGACGCGAGCTCCAAGGACGAGGAGCTCGCCGATGCGGTGTCGAGCCTGGCAGCGTCCAAAGACGTCAGCGTGTACCCCTCGGTATTCGGCAGCTGCTCCCCCTACGATCCTGCCTATTTCAAGATCGCTCGCGAGACCGGCGGGCAAGTTTTCGTGCTCGCGCGTGAAGATGCGGGCAAGGTTGGCAACGTCATGGATGCGGTGACCCGCGCCGAGGTGACGCGCGTGTCCACCCGAGAGTTCCCGCTCGCTCCCGAGCTCGAGCAAATCGTGCCCGTTCCAATCGACCAGAGCATGCGCGTGGTGACCATCAGCGTGAGCGGCACAGGCAACCTCGACCTCGTTGACGCGGCGGGCACCACGGTGGTGGCGAGCCCGGAGGTGAGCATCACCGAGATGACTGGCGGCAGGCTGTATCGAATCACGGCGCCTACTCCGGGCGCCTGGCAATTGCGACTCCAGAACCGCACGCCCCTGGTCGACGAAGCTCCGGGCACCATGACGGAGGAGCGCGCGATCGTCGTGATCACGACCGAATCGGCGATTGCTCTGACTGAATTCTCGTTCGTCGTGGATCGCAACGCCGGTGGCCCTCACGCCGGCTGGCATCCCATTTACGGTTCACCCGTGGCGGGTGAAATGTCTCGCGCCCTGGTGCGTCTGTCGGGCGGCGCTACCGCGGCCCACCTGCGTTTCGTCAACCTTGACGGCACCGAGCTGGTCAGTGCCCCGCTCGAGCGAATCGGGGAAGACGAGTTCTTCTACGGCTTCATAGCGCCCCCGGCACAACCGTTTTACGTGCAAGTGGAAACCGTGGCCGCCAATGGCGAGACCACGCTGCGTGGATTGCCGCGTTTGCTGCGCGGTCAATCCCTGGCCCTCGAAGTGGTAGATCGCATGGAAGGCCGGCCGGGAGAAGACGTGGCGCATTCGGTGTCCGTCGAGAATCGCGGCGAGGCGGGCGAATTCTTGGTCAGCGCGTTCGACGACGCGGGCTTCGATGTGGAATACCCCGAATCGATCACGCTCGAAGCGGGCCAGACGCTCGACTTGCCGCTCACCGTGTCGCTGCCGGATGATGCGGAACCCGAGACGATCCAAACCTTGACCGTCGTGTTGCGCTCAGCCGTAGCTCCCGAGCTTTACACCTTCGGTGTGGTGCGGACGCGCGTCACGCCCGCGATCATACAGGACGAAGACCTCTATCCCACCGGGCTCGACAACTGCCCGGAGGACTCGAACCCCGACCAGGAGGACCAGGACACCGACGGCGTCGGAGACATCTGCGACACCGACCGCGACGGCGACGGCGTGGACGACGACCGCGACAACTGCGCCAACATCTCGAACTCCGACCAAGATGACGCAGACGACGACGGCGAAGGTGACGCCTGTGCTCCCGGTTGCGGCTGCACCATCGTCGGCGCCGAGCGCGGCAACCAGGCGATGTTCGGCTTCGGCTTCGCCGCCCTCGTCGGCCTGTTCCTCGGCTGGCGCCGCCGCATGCGCTCGTGACGGCTGCGCCGAGAGTCCGCGAGTATTCCGGCGTGACCCCTGCCGCTATTCGTTGTCTTAGTTTGGACGGGCGCCCTTTCTCCAGGGCCCCCTCTCAGTTTGTCATGCTGCGCGCTGCGCCAGCGCGCCGAGCCCGAACTACTCGAAGCCAGCCCCGGACCCGTGGATTCTTCACGGTGCTCCGACAGACGAGAGAGTCTTCGTCCTCAGAGGCAGTCGAGCTTGAGCCGGCGGATACCGTTGTCGTCAACCCAATAGGGCTGTCGACAGTCAGCCTTGGGAGCGCTGCCCGCAGCGGCCACGGCAGGCGCCGCCGGCTTCGGTGCGGGCCTGGCCGCGACACGCGCGCGACGCACGGGAGCCGCACGCCGCGATTTCTTCGAGGTGTTGGCCTGTGCGCGCTCCTTGGCGGACGAGTTGGAGCGCTTAGTCTCGACCTCCTCTCGGTCTCCCGTTTCGCGCGCGAGAGGCAGATCGCTGGCCATTACAACGTCGTCGGAGCGCCCCTCCGGATCGACTGACGGCGAGGGGCGACCTTCACCATCGACATTGAGCGCCACCGCCTGGGTGGCGGGCGCGCCCAGAGGAGCGACACTGCCAATCGGCAGCTCATTGGCGCTCGGGTCCGCGGTCTTCATCGCCAATGCGACACCCGGCAGCTCGTCACGCGGCGTGGCGGAGCCCGCCCGATTGGCATCGCTCGACGTGGAGGGCAAGTCACCACTCGGCATGAGCGTTCCACTCGCGTGCTCGAGCGTCACGGGTTGGAAGCTGATCACAGCGAAGCTGGCAAAGCCCATCAGAACCGCAGCAGCCGCGATCACCGCGAAGATGCGACGCCCGCGGGGCCGGGGCGCCGGAGCCAAACCGTTGGCTGCCGCCGCGAAGGCCGGAGGGTGCAGCTCTACCAGGTTCGAAGCGGCAAAATCGCGAACGTCCACGACCGGCGCCGCCGCCATGCCGGGCGGCATCATCGGCGGCAACGTGACAAAGCCGGGATCGTCGGCGAGCGTCACCGCCGAATCGGGCTCGTCCAGCTCGACGCTCGGAGCTTGTTCATGACTGCCGAGGACAGGGCCGCGAACGGCATAGCCGCCAAGGACAGCGCCGCCAAGGACAGCGCCGCTCCCGAAGGGGCCGCCCATGAAGACATCTTCCACACCCGATGCGGGGGGAGGAACCGTGGCGACCTCGTCCACGCAGCGAGCGTCGGCAACTGTCTGAGTCTGCTCGGCTTCTTCGTCCGGCTCTCCCGGAGGAACCGATCGCCCCTCTTCGATGACCTTCGAAGCCTCGCGCTCCGCCCAGGACTGGATGCGCTGAAACGTATCCGAGTCCGTGATCGAGCCGTGCACGAGGCTCGCGCCGACGGGATCCGAACCCGGCGGCAAATCGCTCAGCCCACTCCGTTCGATCTCCTCCAGCAAGCGTTCGCGCTTGCTGAGGATTTCTCCTGCCACCGAGTCAATCCACAACCCGACTTCGCTCGGGGGCGCCAGATCGATACAGCGCTCCACGTCGAGCGCCAGCTCGAGCGCCGTCTGGTAACGCCGCTCCGGATCCTTGCACAGCGCACGCGCCACAACGCGATCGATCTCGGGGCTCAGGCCTGCTTCCCACTGGCTCGGAGCGGGGACTTCGTCCCGCAGGATCTTGCGCAGCACTTCGCTCGCATCCTCGCCCACGAACAAGCGCCGCCGCGTGAGCGCCTCCCACAACACCACGCCACACGCAAACACGTCGGCGCGGCGATCCACGGGCAGACCTTGCAGCTGCTCGGGGCTCATGTAGCTGAGCTTGCCCTTCATCTGCCCATCACGCGTGATCTGGATGCGCGCGCTGGCCTTGGCGACCCCAAAGTCGAGCACCTTCACGCCGCCTTGCACGTCGATCATCACGTTCTGCGGCGAGATGTCCCGGTGCACTACGTTGAGCGGCTCACCATTGTCGTCGCGCGCTTCGTGCGCGGCATGTAGGCCGTGCAGCAACCCAGAGGCGATCCGCCCGACCACGCCGATGGAGGGCTCCAGGTTCTTACGACGCGCAGCCCGCAAGAGCTTCGAGAAACACTCGCCACGGATGTACTCCATGACGAGCAACAGCTCTTGGCCCATGGTCAAGATGTCGAGTGTTTCGACAACGTTAGGATGCTTGATGCGCGCGGCTAGCCGAGCTTCGTCGATGAACATCGCGACGAACTCGGGATCCTTACAGAACTGAGGATGCAAGCGCTTGACCGCTACGGTACGTGCGCTGCCGTCATGCTCCATGAGGCGGCCGAGATGCACCGTGGCCATGCCGCCGGCAGCTAACCGGCCATACAGCGCGTAGCGACCCACCACGTGGGAAGGCCTGGTGAACTCGAGGTGCGATTCGGCCATTTAGGCCTCGGGACGATAGCACGATGGCGGAGACAATCTCGCGTCACGGAAAATTGGCGCGCCCGTGAACGCCCTTTCACCTACATGCGCCTGCGCCATTGGCACGTGCCCCGGGACCGCCAGGCGCCCTACATCGGAATACCTAGCCGCAGTTTGCGTCATGACGGCAGCACACTCTATCTCTCGGAAGGAATTGGCAAATAAAGCCAGCTCCGGGACGAGCAGCCCCAGCTGGGAGGCTCCGATCAGGCAGTTTGCGCATCTTATTCCAGCGGTGGCAGCTTGAGGCTTCGGCACGCCGCCACCATCTTTTCCACAGCGCCTTTCGAGAAACGGAGAGCCTGGGAGCGCGTGGTTCCACTCGCTACCTCCACTCCCGCGCTGGTACACGCGAGGCGCCGCCGGTCATTCTCGTCCCACTCCGGAACGAGCTCGAGCGTCAGGGCGAAGCCGTAGCCTCCCGCCGATTTGAAGATGATGAGGTTGCTCTCCTCGAGCACGCGGCGCGCGCCTTCGACGCGGCCCGCGATCTCCGGCAGTGCCGGAGGCTGCGTTTGAACGTGCACGGCGAAGTCAGGATCGGCTCGCACGTCAAACCCACCCGCGCGAGCTTCTGTGCGAGCCCCGCGCGGAGCGCGCAATGACTCGCTGCCTTCACCGCGCAGTTCGATGGGCGCGAAGTCAGGCGGTAGCTCAAACGCGAAACGTTCGGGCGCCGAGGGGTTCGGGGCAGGCTCAGCCGACGCCGAACCTTCGGACTTCGACCGACAGGCCACGATGCCCGCGCACAGGGCGGCAACCACAAAGACTTTGAATGAGCGCTCGATCACAACTGCTTCGCGACGATACCTCGCGCGCCGAAAAGATCCACGATGCCGTCACCGCCAACCAGATGGCCGGCGCCCACGATCACGAAATAACGGCGGCCGTCCTTCGCGAGCTCACTGAGCTTGTTTACCATGCGTCGATTGCGCTCACTGAACAGGCGAGCGAACAGCGCTGGATATTCCTGGCGCATCGGCGTGAGCAACAGCGTGTCCAGGCCGGCGGCATCACCCTTGCGCCAGATCTCGAAAGCAGCATTCATCTGGGGGCCAAATTGGTCCAGCTCCTCGAGCGTCTGCGCGAGCATCAGCTCCTCGGTCTCCGGCGACAGCCCCGTGAACAGGCCGAGCTGCTCCTCCACCGTTTCCAGAGCAACTATGGGAATGCGCCCGGCCGCGCGTCGCCGAAAATGTTCGTCGATGCCGTGGTCCGCCGAAAACCCTTCTTGCTCGAGCGCCTGGCTGGTCAGCGCGAGCGCGACAAACCAGGGCCGAAAGCCGCGCAGCCCGAGCAGGTTACCACCGCGACTCTTCAGCGTGGCCTCGAGCCGTTCCCAGGTCGTCGCTCGCACGACGTCCTTCAACTTCACGCCCGGCGGCAAGCGCGCCGCTTCCATCATGCCGGCCGCGGCAGCCAGCTGCGCCTGCTCGTCCAGCGACAGTTCGAGCACCAGCGCCTCGCTGCTCTCGAACGCGGATTCGATGCGCTCATCGAGCGGATAGAGCTCCGGTCGCGCAACGTGCACGGAACCGAGCACGTGGACGCTCGCCGCTTCGATCTGAAGTTGCCAGAGAAAGGCGGGGTGGAACTCCGCGACGCGACTCGCCTCGACCGGCGCCGCGACGGGTGCTGACGCGGGCTCGGGAACCCGCGCGGCTGGACCCGATTTCGGCTCGCACCCGAGCAGCCCCAGCAGCGCCAGCGCGCAAGCGAGGTGCACGCGAAGGCGAGCTCGAAAGGCCAGAAAGGCGCGGAGCTCGCCCTTCTGCACTATTCGGAGTCGTCTTCCTCTTCGTGCCCCGCGCTCGCGGTTTCCGAGGCTTGGAATTTCTTCGCGTCGGCCGTGGCCCAATCTGCCGACCAGGAGCTGATCGAATAGATTTGATCGGAGCCGTTGGTGAGAGCCCAGCGGTTGGAGGCTTCCGCGGTGCCGCCCACCTCGAGCACGTGTACGCCCGTGCCGCCCTTGAGCTCGATCGTCACCGTCGCCTTCGGCTCGGCGAGCCCAGTTTCAACCGGTGTTTTGCCGTCTCCGAAGCCCATCGCGCTCAACGCCTTGTAAGCGCGCAGCAGGTCGTCGACCTTGGTCGGCTGGAACTTTTCGAGCGGCTTCAGCGCGCCCGCCGCCTTGCCGTGCGTGCCGGTCCAGCCGTCGCCGGCCTTGTCGAAGACGAACAGGCCATTTTCGTTCTGCACGCTCACCTTGACGACTTCCTTGTCGTCAAACTTGAACATGCTCTTGTCGCGCCAACCGTTGGCGTCCCGCTCGAAGAGCCACTTGGAGAAACCTTTGACCGCGTAGACGCCGTCGTGTTTGGCGAGCCGGGTCATCTGACCGCGAGAGCCGTTTTCTCCGAAATAGACGTCGAAGACGCTTTCTTCACCCTTGAAGAAGCTGGCGTGCAGCGCCTTGTCGTCGCTCACGCCCCAGCGCTTGTACTCGTCCTTCGACTCGGCGATGAGCTCCGACAGCGAGAGCTTGGGCAGGTTGTCGAGCAGCGACTTGACGTTGCTGGCGTTGGCCTTGGCTTCGGTTGGCTTCTTCATTGACCAGGCTTCTTCACCGGTCTTGACCAACACGATCTCCTCGGGGACTCCGCCGTCCGAGTCGGCCGGCTTCGTCAACACGACCCGATCGACGCCCTTCACGCTCTCTTCGGTGAGCTCGAGCTTGGGCAGCGCCGCGCTTTGCCCGCCGATGCTGTGGCGAACGGCGTCCGCCTCTTTGCTGCGAGACTGGAAGAATAAGAGCGCTCCCAGCACCGCCATGACGCCCACGGCCACATAGAGTTTCTTCTGCTGGTCCATAAATCTGTACGGTCGTTGATTGCTGAAAAGTCTAGCGGGTGACGGTTAGGAGCGGCTCAGCGACACGAGTTGGGGCTCCGGGGCCCCAACTCGAGAATACTAGCCTAGCCGAGCACGTATTGGTTCTTGCGCGATTGCCGCAAACGCCAGCGGAGCAGCCCGAACGCCGCCACGAGCAGCGGCAGGCCCAACGTCAACGTCCACTGAATCACGAATTGCCGGCTCTTTCGCTGCAGGCGGTACTCTTCGTCCTGGCGCCGAAGGTCCTCTTCCGTGGCGTTTTCGTCGAGGGGTGGCTGATCGATGTCGGAGTACGTCAGGTTGGACGCGCCGATGATCTTGGAGCTGACCGCCAAGAGATCCGTGTCGCCGCTGATCCAGTCCAGCGTGTTCTTGAGCGACAGGATGGTGTTCGTCAGATAGTTCTGGGCGTAGGGGCCGGCGAAGGCCAAGAGCTGCTGATCGCCACCCACGTTGCCGAACATGGCGAATTGCCCGCCGAGCTCCGGACCGTTGCCGGCGTAGGCGAACGGGTTCGTGAGGAACTGGCTGGATGAGACCACCATCACGCGCGACGCCGTGGGCGCCTGAGCGGGGTGATCAATGCCCTGGCTGTCGCCCTCCGGGAACGCGCTCTTGAGCTTGCCCTCGGCGGCCGCGGCGATGATGCGCTGCGCATACGGGGGCTTGGGCGCCCACTGGGAGCGGATCTTCATGTCGACGGTCTCGCCCTCGACCGCGGTGGCGTTTGGTGTGGTGCGGGCCACGACCTTGAGCTCCACCTCCGGAGGCTGCTTTTCGCGCACCAGCTCGAGCGACGACGGGAACGGAAACGCCACTTCGTCGATGCGGAAAAAGGAGGGAAACCCGGTGTCGAGCAACTTCTTGTCTTCGCCAAAACGATCGTCTGCCACCACGTGCACGATACCGGGATGCCGGATCGCGACCGGGCCGCCCACGCTCATCATGGCCACGCGGAACTGCGCGCCGTAGTCGAACACGGCGTCTTTCTTCATGGTGATGCCGTAGCCCGACAGGAGCTGATCGAGCCCATGCAGGTCGAGCGTGGCATTCATCGTGGCGTCGTTCGGCTTGAGCGAAACGGCCGACGCGAACACCGCGAGCGCCTTGTTGCCGCGCATCAAGAACTGGTCGATGCGGCGCAGCTCGCGCTCGGTGTAGGCCTTGCCCGGCTGCGTGATGATGAGCCCGTCGAGCGTGGCATCGATCTCCTTCGAGCCGTCCTCGAGGTTCACGTCCACGAGTTCGTAGAACGGGAAGGCTTGCGAGAGCACGGTCTTGAAGCTCGGGCCCTGACCGCCGCCACCTTGGCGCGGCAGCAGGTTCGTGTCGGTGAGCTTGAGCTCGTCCTTCTCGATCAC
>JAYWEH010000110.1:0-29093 GCA_043780025.1 Deltaproteobacteria bacterium | reverse complement strand
CGTAGCGGCCGATCTGCGCCGTGATCGGCAGCTTGCTCTCCGGGTGGTCACCCACCACGCGCGGCAAGGACAACATCTTGAGCGCGTCCTCGAGCGTCATGCTCGGCGGCTCCATGCTCTTGAGCAACGAGCCAGTCCGCGGCTTCTCCTTGCCGCCGGCTTCGCCGAGCTGCACGTACGCGCCGAAACGCCCCGAGCGCACGTACACGGGCAAGCTCGATTCGGGGTCGGTGCCGAGCAAGCGATCGCCGCTGGGCGCGTCCAGCAGCTGTTTGGCCTTTTCGAGCGTGACCTCGTCGGGCGGCAGATCTTCGGGGATGGACGCCGTGACGTCCTCGCGCTGCAGATACGGACCGTAGCGACCCACGCGCACGATGACTTCCCGACCCTGCTCGTCTCGACCGAGCGGGAGCGAGTTGATGGCACGGGCGTCAATCTCGTTGAGCCGCTCGGCCACGAGGGTCCGGAGGCCCACGCTGAGCGCGCCGGGAGCGCCCTCCGCCTTGGCTTTGGCATCTACCCCAAAGTAGAAGCGCCGCAGCCACGGTACGGCTTCCTCGCGGCCGGTGGCGATGCCGTCGAGCTCATCTTCCATGCGCGCCGTGAAGGCATAGTCCACCAGGTCGGAGAAATGCTTCTCGAGCAGCTGCACGACCGCGAAGGCCTTGAATGACGGCACCAGGGCGGAGCCCTTCTTCCAGACATAGCCGCGCTGCTGAATGGTGGAGATAATCGAGGCGTACGTCGACGGGCGACCGACGCCGAGCTCCTCCAGGCGTTTGACGAGCGACGCTTCGGTGAAGCGCGCGGGCGGCTGCGTCTCGTGGCCCTTGGGCTCGAACGCGCCACCCGACAGACGTTGGCCCTGGCTCACCGGTGGCAGCGGCCGTTCGCGCTGCTCGAGCTCCTGACCCGGGTCGTCGCTACCTTCCACGTACGCGCGCAAGAAGCCCGGGAACGTGATGGTGTTGCCGGTGACCGCAAATTCGAGGCGTTCGCCGTTCACCGTCGTGGCGATGGACAGCCTCACGCTCTGACCGCGCGAGTCTTCCATTTGAGACGCCACGGTGCGCTTCCAGATCAGCTCGTACAGCTTGCCCCGATCGCCTCCAGCATCGCGCGAGACGTCGCTCGGGTGGCTGAAGCTATCGCCCGCCGGGCGAATGGCTTCGTGCGCTTCCTGCGCGTTCTTGACCTTGTTGGCGTAGCGCCGCGGCTGCGCCGGCAGATATTCGGCGCCGTATGACTCCAGGATCAACGAGCGCGCGGCGTTGAGAGCGACGTCCGAGAGCGTGGTGCTATCGGTACGCATGTAAGTGATGTAGCCCGCCTCGTACAAATCCTGCGCCGCGCGCATGGTGCGTGCCGATGAGAAGCGGAGCTTGCGGCCCGCCTCTTGCTGCAAGGTCGAGGTCATGAAGGGCGGCGCGGGGCTGCGGCGATTCGGCTTCTGCTCCACCGATTGCACGGCGAAGGCGGCGCTCTCGAGCCCCTTGGCCATCTCCGTCACCCGAGTTTCACTGAGCAACAGCACGTTCTGCCGCTCGAGCTTGCCCTCGTCGTCGAAGTCCTTACCGGTGGCGACGCGCTGGCCGTCGACGGACACCAGCGTGGCCTGGAATTGGCCCGGATTCGGCGATTCCCCTTCAGTGGGCGTGGCCGCACCGGTCGAGAACGTGCCCTCGATGTCCCAATACGTCGCGAGCACGAAACGCATGCGCAACGCTTCACGCTCGACGATCATGCGCGTGGACACGCTCTGCACGCGCCCAGCCGAGAGCTTCGGCATGATCTTCTTCCACAGCACCGGCGACACTTCGTAGCCGTACAGGCGGTCGAGGATGCGGCGCGCTTCCTGCGCGTTCACCAGGCGCTGGTCGATGTCACGCGGATTCTTGATGGCCTGCTCGATGGCCTTCTTGGTGATCTCGTGAAACGCCATGCGCAACACGGGCACCTTCGGCTGGAGCACTTCCAGCAAATGCCAGGCAATCGACTCCCCTTCGCGATCCTCGTCGGTCGCCAGGTACAGCCGCCGCGCACCGACTAGCGCCGTCTTGAGGCGCTGGATGTGCTCTTTCTTGTCCGCATCAATCACGTACAAGGGCTTGAAGTCGGCATCCACGTCGACTCCGAGCCGAGCCCAGCTCTCCTTCTTGTACTTGAGGGGGACGTCGCTGGCCCGCTTCGGCAGATCGCGGATGTGCCCGATCGAGGACTCGACGATGTAGTCCGGTCCGAGAAAGGCGGCGATCGTCTTGGCCTTGGCCGGTGATTCGACGATGACGAGTGACTTGTCGCTCACGGTTGCCGAAGAGGTAATTGCCGAAGAGGGTAAACGGGGGGGCACGGTTACAGTCAGGCTTCCAGCCTGTCAATCTCGGTGCGGGAAACGGCCCGCCTCGTCCGCTACCCCGAGGGAGGCCGTCAACACCGCGAGAATGCAGCGAATGATAGCCCTCACCAACTCACCGGCCAGCACCGATTGGGATTGCTCCGACCTGGGAATTGAGCACGATGGCCGCATGCAAAAGTGGCCCCCCGGCGTGCACCAGCTGTCTCCGACGATCGCCGTCCACGTGATCGAGGGGCCCCGCCCCGGCCCGACGGCCCTCGTCCAGGCCGGCATCCACGGGGACGAAGTCGCAGGGGTCCACGCGCTCTCGGAGCTGCTCGAACAGGGGATCCGCCCCGAAAGCGGACGCCTGCTGGTGGTTCCGGTCATGAACCCCCCGGCCTACCGCGCGCGCCAGCGCGCCGCCCGCGGCGGCCTGGACATGAACCGCTGTTTTCCGGGTGACGCCGCGGCCGACGCGCCGGAAAGGCGTCTCGCCCGCAGCTTCATGGACTTGGTCGAGCTCGAGCGCCCGGCGCTCGTGATGACGTTGCACGAGAGCCTCAAACGCCACCATCCCAACGTCCCGGCCTCCTTCGGTCAAACCATCGTGTACGGCGTCAATCCCATGCCGCCCGTTGTGCAGACGGTCGTCGACCGGCTGAACGAAGCGCGCCAATCGCCCTATGAGTTGTGGGCTCCCCACCATTATCCCGTCGCCACCTCGTCGACCGAAGTGATCGTCGACCGCATCGGATGCGTGGGTGTGTGCGTGGAGACCTGGATGGGTTTCGAAGAGGAACGCCGCATCGAGATGCAGCGCCAGACGGTGCGGTTTTTTCTCGAAGAGCTGGGCGTGTTGGCGCGGCTCTGAAGACCCGCTGCCGCTTTCGGTGCGAGGCAGAAACAGCTCGAGAAGTGAGCCGTCGCTGTAACAACGTACTGTGGCTGTAGTCTGGCCCGGAAACGCGAGATCGCGCCTACGGGCGAGCCCCACCGACACCGTTCAGCTATAGTGGAATGATGATCGCGAGATCGTTTCCCCGAGCCCGGGTCATCACGGAACAGCGGTTTGCTGAACGGGTCGGATCGTGTTGTGATGTCACAGCGTTGGAGTCGGAGGTAACTAAATGGGCGACAGGAGAGCGGTTTCGGCGGGACACCTCGGGGCATCCCCGATGGCTCTGACGAACGAGCCGTGGAAGGTCGCGGTCGGCGGCAACCGCGTCGAGAGCATGACGATCGAACAGATCGCATACGCGTTCCACGCTGGGCAGCTCAACGTACGCACTCCTTTGTGGCAGCCCGGTACCTCGGGCTGGCAAGCGCTGGGTAACTTCGAGCAGTTTTTGATGCAGCCGAGCGCCAATGACGCGCACGTAAACGGTTACAACGCCGAATACGGGGGCGGCCAATATGGCAATAGCAACGGCAGTGGCAACGGGCTCTCGCACTTCGAGGAAGCCGACGACGATCCGACTCGGATGTGGACCGGCGGCGCGGAGGAAATGCCGGGCATGCAGCCCGTACAGGCACCTGCTGCGCCGCTGCCCCCTGCACGCCCTTCGGCGCGCACCGGCCCGAGGCAAGTCCCCTCGCGCGCACCCGCACCCGCACCACGACCGGTCTCCGCATCGCCGACGGCGCGCGTTTCTGGTGGCGTCGTCTCTGGTGCTACGGAAACGCGCGGCGCCAAACGCGGCAATGGCGTGTGGCTCGCAGCCGCTCTCGTGGGCCTGGTTGGTCTCGGCACCGCCGTGCTCACCGCGCGCGGCAACTGGAGTCTTGGCGCTCTGACGGGGAAAGCGGAAGCGCAGCCCGCGCAGGAGCCTACCGCTGCACCCGTCGCAGCGGCGGCACCAGCACCGGCTGAAGCCGTAGCGCCCGCCGCGGCCGAGCCGGCTGCACCCGCGGCGCAGCTGGCGAAGTTCGAAGAAGCATCCGCCTTTGTGGCCGGCGCCGCAGCGGAGAATCCGGCGGAAGCCGCCACTGCTGAGCCGGCCAAGGCCGATACCGCATCGGATGCTGATCGCCCGACGGCGAGCACGGCCAAGTCGCGCCGTTGGAGCAGCCGCAAATCGCTTTCATCGAGCAAGGCCGAGAAGAGCGAGAAGGTGAGCAGCGCGGCAGAAACCAGGTCCAAGGCAGAAGCCAAGGACGAAGCGGAGCCCAAGGCGGAAGCGAAGGAGCCCAAGGCGGAAGCGAAGGAGCCCAAGGCGAAGGCCGAGGCAGAGCCCGCGGAGTCGAAGAGCGCCAACGCGAGCGTCAACCAGGCGGCAGCTACCGCCCTCGCTACCTCCTCCACGCTCGCTTCGTCGTGTCGCCCCAAGGGCGGCCCGGCGGGCGCGGGCAAGGCTCGCATCGTTTATGGCCAGGACGGTGAAGTCGCGTCGGTGGAGATCCTCACGGCGAAGTTCCGTGACACGCTCACCGGCAGCTGCGTGAAGATGGTGTTCCGCCGGGCGAAGATCCCGCCCTTCAAGGGCGAGGCGCCGACGTTCATCAAGAGCTTTACGATCCCCGAAGAATGAGGTCTGGCCCGGATGTAGTGTCCGGGCGCACCTTTTTTGTCGCGGGCCGTGCTGTTCCAGGCTGAGCCATGGCGGAACGCCGCCAGCCACGAACGCCGCGACGGCTACGGCCACGGCGCCTTGTTCAAACGTTGCCGGGGAGCAAACGCTGCTCAAGGGTGAAGGTCAGGAGCCGCTCTCGATGTCGGGAGCTCATCGTGAATAGACTGCATCGGACACCGTCTCGCCCCATCATCCACATCGGTCTTTCCGTCGCCACGGCCTGGTTCGCGGCGGGCTGCGGATCATCCGACAGGCGGCCGCCTGCCGCGGATTCGGATCGGAGTGTTCCGGATCTGAGCGACTACGATTCGAACCAGGGGGATGACCGCGACGAGGTGGCGAGCGGACAGTGTGAGGACGGGCAGACGAAGACGTGCCGCGTGTACTTGCCGGCGCACGACGGCGTGCAGCCTTGCTACGTGGGCGACCAGATTTGCGCCGATGGGGCGTGGGGCATCTGCGGGGACGCCGTGCTCGTAGACGCCAACGCGGACGACGCCGAGATCGATACGCCCGCCGAGGAGCCCTGACAGCCGTTCACTCAATCTAGCGCCTCGATTCTATAGAATCGAGGCAAAGATAGAGGAGGGAGCCGGTTCAGATGGGTGGCAAAGGCGGGAATTTCGATGCCCTCGCCCCAGCCGGGGCATTCGAAATTCCCATCGCTTCATGGAACCGGCGTACTAACCCGCCTTGGCTTTGTCGAGCCGCGGTGTCCAACAGGTCACTCGATCGCGCCCGGCCCGCTTGGAGGCGTAGAGCGCGTCGTCGCTCGCCTTGAACAGGGTCTCCCAGTCGCCGCCGCCGTGCGGATACGTGGCGACGCCAATCGAACAGGTCGTGCCGAGCGTGCCCCCCGGGGTCACGAACGTGGTCGTCCCGAGCTCGCTGCGAATGCGCTCACCGAGCAGCTCCGCGCCGGCCGCGTCCGTTTGTTCGCACACCAGCACGAACTCCTCGCCCCCGAAGCGACCCACGATATCGGTCTCGCGCTTGACGCGCCGGAGCACGTCCGCAAAGCCCTTGATCACACGATCGCCGACGTCGTGGCCATGCGTGTCGTTGACGCGCTTGAAATGATCGAGGTCGCAGACGAGCAAGCTGAGCGGCTTGTGGAACCGCTCGGCGGCGCGCAGCTTCTGCCGGCCGAGCTCGGTGGCGGCGCGTTTGTTCAACAGGCCCGTGAGGCCGTCGGTCGTCGCCAGCTCCTCCAGGCGCTTCACCATGCGCGCGTTGGCGAGAGAAACGGCGATGTGCCCCGCCAATACCTGCAAGATCAGCCGGACCCCCGGCTCGAAGCCGCCGGGGGCTTCGGAGCCCAGAATCAGGGTGCCGAGCACCTCGCGATGCACGAGCAGTGGCATCACCAGGAGTGACGGCAATTTTGGCGCGGGCAACGAACGGCTGAACAGCACCTGGACGTCGGCGCCACACTGACCGCGGTAGGGCAACGGGTGCCGGTTCGCCACGACCATGCCAACCAGCCCGCTCGAATCGCGGAAGGTCTTGCCCACCAGCGCTTCGGCGTTGTCGCCGCTCACTGCGCAGATCTCGTGTTGTGCGTCGCCGCGCAGGAGCGTCACCGCCGCGAACTGGAACGCCGTAAACTCCGCGGCGCTGCCGACCCCGGCTTCGATCACCTGAACTTCGGTGCGTGCCTCGTTCAACCGCTCGACGGCGCGGTAAAGCCGGCCTTGCTCGAGCTTGGCGCGCTCGAGCTGCAAGAGCACGCGTTCGTTGTCGATGGTGCGCAGGCACTGGCGCGCGGTTTCGTCCACGATCTCGCGTTCACGGGCCGTGAGCACGTGCTCCGCTTGCCGATCCAGCACCAACAGCCCCGAAGCTCTCTCCTGCTCGAACAGCGGCAAGAGCGCGACGTGCCCCACGCGGAGCGGCGCGGGATAGTGGGGCAGCGGTCGATTGGCGGATGAGCCCACCAGCTCGACGAGGCGATCGCTCTCGAATGCCGCCGCGAACAAGCCCTCCCGAGCACCAAAAGGCCCCTCGAGCAGGGTTTGCTCACACGTTGAAGCGGCGCGCACGACCAAGCGGGCGCCGGCGTCATCGAGCCAGAGCACGAGCACGCTACGGCAGTCGAGAGCGACCCGGCATACGCCGAGCGCCGAGCGCAGCGCGGCGTGGATCTCGTCCACGCTCGAGCGGAGCAGCGGTGAATCGTCATCCGGCGCCGCAGCCGGCATGCTGTCACGGTGCGCGCTTCGAACCCCGCTCGTGGGCTCCAAGGAGGTGTGGGTGAGCCGATAGGCGCGCGCCTCCACTCTCAGCTTCTCGAGCTCTCGATCGACCTCCACCCGGCTGCTTTGACGCGCGCGCTCGAGCTGTTGGCGCAAGAACCAATGCGCAGCACCGCTGGCCAGCCCGACACAAGCCAACAGCGGGGCGGCGTCCCACAGGGAGCGATGCTCGCCGAGCAGGCCGCGTGCCACGAGCAAGAGCAAGAGCGAGCACCACGTGGCGAGGGTGGCCCTGGGCCGAGCCAGGGCCGCTAGTAGCGCAAACCCCACGTACAGGAGCCCCACGAAAGGGCCGTCGAGGCCGCCGGGTGCCGCTTCCACCAGGCCGAGCAGCAGCAACAGAATGAGGCCGGACAGCTCGAAGTCGAGGCGCCCGAGGGAGGCCCGAGCGGGAGGCCGCCACCGGCGACGCGCGGCGGCAAGCAGCCCGAGGCCCCCGCCGATCGCCCCCAGCCACGACACGAATGCCGGCAGCGGCGAACGCTGTCCGAGCAGCCAGAGGCCAGCGCAACAGGCCAAAATTGAGCCCACCCCCGCGCGGGCCCAGAACCGCTGAACGCCCAGGGAGCCCGAGGTCCTTGGCCCTGACTCGCCGGACCCTCGTCTCATGGGGAAACCACGTGGAAGTGGCTAGCAGACCACGTTACGGTGGGCCCAGTTTCCGCGGATCATGCGCACGCCCGGCCTCCGCCTCCAGTTATTGCTCTTGCTCGGCGGATTGCTCGTGCTCACCTTCGTGCCGCTGCAGCTCGCGCTATCGGCCTACACCCAGGTCACGTTGCGCAGGCTGGACGACAGCCAAGCACTGACTCTAGTTCGAGCCCTGACGGTCTACGTGAAGAGCGCCGCGCCGGGACGGACACCGGAGGAGCTCCGGGACACCCTGGCCCGCGACACCGAGGGCTCGGGGCTGGTGGCCGCGTTGGTGGAGATCCCCGGCACGCCGCGGGTGCTTCCCGTAGGCGATACATCGTTAATGGCGCCGCTCATGAGCGTGACCCTGAATGGCACCACGCCGGAAGTCTTACGCTTCAACGGAAGGCGCATCCTGGCGGTCGCAATCCCGAACGCCCAGGGCAACGTGCGCCTCGCCGTCGACGCCGAACGTTCGACCTCGCGTGGCGCGGCGCTGCTCAGCATGTTCAGTTTGTACGCGTTCCTGATGGCGTGTGCCCTCTTGCTGTCAGCCTATTTCGCGCTCACGCGCTTGATCGTGCGCCCGCTCGACTCGTTGTCCCAGGCCGCCCAGAACGTGACGCTCGGATCGAAGAAGCTCGATGTACCGGCTTCGAGGGTACGCGAGCTGGCCGAACTCGGCACCAGCCTGAAGCGCATGACCGATCGGCTGCTCAGCGAAGAGGCGTCCTTGAAGGCGAAAATAGCGGAGGTGGAGCGAGCCACGAGCGAGCTCACCAAGGCTCAGCGCCAACTGTTTCGCTCCGAGCGCCTGGCGAGCGTGGGCCGCCTTGCCGCGGGCCTCGCCCACGAGATCGGTAATCCAATCGCCGCGCTGATGGGCTTGCAGGAGCTTTTGCTCGACGGCGATCTTTCGCCCTCCGAGCAGCGCGACTTCGTCAAGCGCATGCAGCTGGAAACGGAGCGTATCCATCGCACCTTGCGCGACCTGTTGCAGTTTGCGCGGCCACCACGTGAGGTGACCGGCTCCGCCGGCTCGGGCGACGTCGAAGCGGCGGTGCATGACACGGCCGCGCTCGTGGTGCACCAATCCTCGATGAAAGAGCTGGAGCTCTCGATCGACGTGTACCCCGGGCTGCCGCCCGTGACCCTGGCGACCGAGCAACTCGTGCAGGTCTTGCTCAACCTGATCCTGAACGCCGCCGATGCCTTGCAAGGCCAGAAGGGCGGCAAGATCTCGGTGAGCGCGCGCCCAGAGCCCGAGAGCGTCGAACTCGAAGTGCGCGACAACGGCCCCGGCGTGGCGCCCGAGGTTGCCGATCAGATCTTCGAGCCGTTCTTCACGACAAAGGAGGTCGGCAAGGGCACCGGGCTCGGCCTCAGCGTCTGCCAGGGCTTAGTCGGCGCCGCCGGCGGCTCACTCAGCTTGGACCCTAGTGCGACCCAGGGGGCTCGCTTCATCGTACAACTGCCGCTCGCGGAGCCGGCGTCTCAGAGCTAGCGCGAGGGAACCCGCGGTGCTGTTCAACACGCTCGAGTACGCCGTCTTTCTTCCGCTCAGCTTCGCGCTGTATTGGCTGTGCGCGCCGCACCGCAAGGCGCGGCTGTCACTGCTCCTCGGGCTCAGCTACGTGTTCTACGCGTTCTGGGATCCGCGCTTTTTGCCGCTCCTGTTTGCGTCGTCCAGCGTCGACTGGTGGCTCGCCCACCGGATCGCAAACACCGAGGAGCCCGCGCAGAGGAAACGCCTGCTCGCCGTCACCCTGTGCCTGAACCTCGGCGTCCTCGCGGTATTCAAGTATCTCGGGTTCGGCGTCGAGAGCGCGCGCTCTGTCTTCTTGGCGCTGGGCTTTGATCCTCCGGCATTGGCGCTCGAAATCGCTCTGCCCATCGGAATCAGCTTCTTCACCTTCGAATCGATGAGCTACGTCATCGACGTCTACAGGAAGCAGCTCGAACCGCACGAGAGTTACCTCGAGTACTTGTGCTTCGTGGCCTTCTTCCCGCACCTCGTGGCAGGCCCCATCGTCCGCCCCCGCGATCTGTTGCCGCAGCTCGCGCGTCCGCCCCGCTTCACGAACGCCGCGGGCAGCCGTGGCCTGTTCTTGATCGCGGTCGGCCTGCTCAAGAAGGTCGCCATCGGGGATTACCTGGCGCTCAACCTGGTGGACCGGGTCTTCGACGCTCCGCTGCAATATTCATCGCTCGAGTGCTACGCGGCCGTGGTCGGCTATGCCGTGCAAATCTACTGCGACTTCTCCGGCTACACGGACATCGCCATCGGTTCGGCGTTGCTCTTCGGCATTCGGTTCCCCCAGAACTTCGACAGCCCATACAAGGCGGCCAATGTGCAGGATTTCTGGCGCCGCTGGCACATCTCCCTGTCCACCTGGCTGCGCGACTATCTGTATGTCTCGCTGGGCGGCAACCGTCGCGGCGAGGCCCGCACGTACGTCAATCTGATGCTCACGATGCTGCTCGGAGGTTTGTGGCACGGCGCGAGCTGGAACTTCGTGCTCTGGGGCGGCCTGCACGGCGGCGCGTTGTGTGTGACGCGAGCGTTTGGTGCACGCCGAGGCACGGAGGAAGCAACGCGGGGCGGGCAGCAGCGCTTGTTTTTGCAAGTCGCGAGCACCGTCGCTACGTTTCATTTCGTGTGCTTTGCCTGGATCTTCTTCCGCTCGGAGAGCTTCAGTGACGCCGGACTGATTCTGGATCGTCTGGGGCAGCTGTCTTTTCACCGTGGCAATCTGCCTGCCACAGTGGTCGCCGTCCTCGGCGTGGGCCTCGCCAGCCACTTCTTTCCGGAGCGCTGGTTTACGATCCTGCGCGTGCGCTTGCTTCGCGGGCCCGTGGCGGTCCAGGGGATGTTACTCTTCGGTGTGGCCTGGATCGTCAGAAACATGAGCGGCGCGGACGCGGTGCCCTTCGTCTACTTCCAGTTTTGAGCCCATGTCGAAAAACCCCTTCGATCCAGCGGATCCCACCGTTCCTCCCGGAACGCCGGCAACTCGCCAGATCAACGCGCGCGGCGAGGAACGGCCGACTTTTTTGCTGAACTTTCCGGCGGATCCGGAGCTGGCTGAGCTGGTGAGCGCGTTTGAGGCGGGAAATTTTGCGCGCGTCCGTGCGGAGGCGCCTCGGCTCGTGGAGCGCACCCGCGACGAAGCAGTCAAACGAGCCGCGCTCGAGCTGCGCCGGCGTATCGACCCTGATCCGTGGCTCGTGTTTCTGCTCGGCCTCAGTTGTGCCCTGTTCGCATTCCTCGTATTTTGGACCTATGCGCATTGATCGGGGACGAACGCGGGCTGTTGCTCGGGGAGCGGCTCGTGCCGTCGGGGTGCTGGTGCGTCGCTTCATTGGAACCGGCGTACGAGTGCCTCGATTCTATCGAATCGAGGCCAAGCTAGAGGAGGGAGCCGGTTCAAATGGGTGGCAAACGCGGGAGTTTCGATGCCCTCGCCCCAGCCGGGGCATTCGAAATTCCCATCGCTTCATTGGAACCGGCGTACTAGTTGGACTCGGTGCGTGCGCGCCCGCGCCGGCGTCAAAGTCTCCCGCCGCAGAAGCCAACGCCGCGGCGACGAGAGATCAAGGTCCGATCGAACGCTTCTTGCCGCTCGTGCACGACACGGTCTTCAGCTACATCGCCTGGCTACCGCCGAACCCGGCGCCCGAGCAACTCATCTTGCAGGTGGAACGGCACTCCTCGGAGCGCGCCAACTTGCGTTCGGGCAACACGATCAAACGCGTGGTCTTCGTCGCGGACGGCGTGCGCCTGGTCACCGGCGGATACCTGCTCAAAGCTCCGCTCACTCTCGGCTCGAACTGGGCCGGCCCCGCGGGTCGTGTCTCAATCACTGGTGTCGATCAGGACGTCACCGTACGAGCCGGGCGCTTCGTCGGTTGCGTGGAGACCACGGAGAGGAGCGCGAACAACCTGGCAGCTCGCTCCATCCTGAC
The DNA here is from genome assembly GCA_043780025.1 of Deltaproteobacteria bacterium. Taxonomy (GTDB): domain Bacteria; phylum Myxococcota_A; class Polyangia; order Polyangiales; family Polyangiaceae; genus SZUA-265. Next base: position 17,331 of record JAYWEH010000110.1, on the reverse strand, counting down.
GACGTATTGCCCGGACGTCGGCATCGTAAAATTCAGCGTGGACGACGGCGAGCACGAGGAGCGCTACGAACTGAAGTCGTTTGGGCCCAAAGTGGACATCAACTCGCTCTGATCGGAAAAACCCGAAGCACAGATCGGGTGGGTCCGAGCGGCTGAACCATGCTAATACGCCCGGGTTTGCACGCCCATGGCCTCGGACGATCCATTTGAACCGCTGATCGCGTTCCTCGAACGTGTGCCTGCGATGGCGTTGCCCGCGGGGCGTTCGTCCATTGGTCGAGGGCTGACTGAGGACGGAATGTGGTGGACGAAGTTCTCCATCGAGCTCGCCCATCCGCTGTCATGGCGCGTCGTTCAGGAATTCGCTCATGTCCTGAATCTTCTCTCCGTCGAGGAACGCCTGCCAACCGTGTTCAAGCCCGTGTCCCCACCCCCCTATCTCAATGGCGGCCCCGAGGAGTATCTGTCGTGGATCATCGAGACGCACGACGCCGACTTCAGTCCAGCGCGATGTGCCGAATGGCTCAAGAGCCGCTTGCCGGAGCCCGTAGCGAACATAGCCGCCTGGGAGCTGGATGATGCCGAGGACACCGGGCCCTTGAAACCGCGCTGAGTGCGCGAGCGCGGCTCCTAGCTCGGTTTTGAAGCTACAAAGAACGCAATGTTGGCTTTGGCACCCACTTCCGGCTGAACCAGGCCGACGAAGCCTGCCGCGCGGATGTCCTGCTCGAGCGTGCTCTTTGTGAAAATGCTGACGTACGGGGCTTTGCCGAGCCACTGCATCGCCCCGAGGAGCGGTGCATACAAGAGCCGCATCTGCCCCAGACACACGGTGGAGGAGACGAAGAAGCCGCCCGGCTGGAGCAAACGGTAGATCCGCTGCAATGCCAGAGAGCGATCCTCGACCAGATGCAGCAGGCTGTAGGCGCAGACGCCGCTCAGACTCGCGTCGCCAAACGTCGTGAACGTGTCGTCGAAGGGCCCGACGTGGAAGCTGACGTTGAGCACGCCCTCGGCGTGCGCCTTGGCGTTGGCAATGCGGACCATCTCCGTTGAGACGTCGAGCCCGTGAACGTGGGCGGCAGCGGGGGCGAGGCGTAGCGCCAAGGACCCCGTACCACAACCAATGTCGAGCACGATGTGCTCCGGCCGCATGCGTCCCTTCGTCACCTCGATCTTGCGTTCGAAGGCGGCCGGGTTCGCGAGGGGCTGACGAGAGTACTTCTCGGCGAGCTTGTTCCAGAAAGCGGCATGTACCGTCATGGTAGCGCCTCTATATCAACGTCCGGGCTCGGGCGCCCGTATCAAGCACCGAAAGGTCAGACTGATGCGCTCGGCGACGGGTGCTGTGTTTTCGCGGGCGATGGCGTGGCGGTAGTGGCGCTGACAGGTGCCGCCCATCACCAGGAGGCTGCCCCCGCCGAGCGGCAATGACAGCGGTCGCTCGTTTTTGCGAGTCGGGTGCGGGCGGATCAGAAACCGGCGGGCAGCTCCGAGCGAAAGCGTCGCCACCACCGGGTCCGGGCCTAGCTCGGGTTCGGCGTCGGCGTGGTAGCCCATGCTGTCTTTGCCATCGCGGTAGCGATTGACGAGCACGTGATTGAAGCGCGAGCCGGCGGCTTCGCCGATGCGGGCGGACAAAGCGGCGAGTTCGGCGGCCACCGCTTGGGGCCAGGGCCTCGGCTCGAGCGTTTGACCCGAGTAGCGGTAAGGCAGCTCTCCCGCCCAGGCGATCAAACGCGGCTGGAGGACTGCTCTACCGAAGAGCACGATGTGGCGTTGCTCCCAGTGGAGCTCTGCCGTGAGCGCAGCGAGCAGGCGCGCGGCAGCGGGCTCCGATAGCCAGTTCGCGTGGCTCTCCAGCCAGGCGCCCTGTGACAGCTCGATGCGCGACATTTCAGACCAGGCGAGCCCTATCAGAGCAGAAACCGCAGCTTTCGGCCCGTGTGCACGAAGCCGCGCTGCAGATAGAACGCAAAGCTCCGGTCCCAGGCCGGATTCGGCGGCGCCGAAACGTCAATGCGCTGCCAACCTCGGTCGCGCGCAAAGGCCTGGCAATGCTCGAGCATGCGCGCGCCGACGCCCCGGCTGCGCGCGTCGCTCCGCACCCAGAGCTCGTTGATGATGCCGTAGTAGCCGTGCGCGAAGACGGCGAACGACTCAGCCAGTGTCAAGAGCGCGAGCGGACGCCCTGCGTCGTCCGTGGCGAGGAATGCCCAGAACTGAGCGGGGCGTTCCGCCAACTGTTGGCGCACGCGCGCGCCCGTGCCGGCTTCGGGCGCAGCACTCGCGCCGAACAGCTCGGTGAACAGCTGCTCGATGCCTCCGAACAAGAGCTCGAGATCCGCTGGATCATCGAGCGCGAGCTGACGAATTTGCATCGGCGCATATAGCCAGAAGCCCCCTGCCGGAACAACCCAACGTGAGCTGCACCCCGACACGAGCTGCGGCTCAGCTCACGCGGCGCTCTGCCGCGCCTCTCGGAGCAGCTCGCGCGCCACCGCTCGCGTCTTGGCGGTGATCTTCACGCCCCCCAACATGCGCGCGATCTCTTCGCTCTGCTCGCGCGGGGCAAGCCGGCGTACACGACTCAACGTGCGCTCCCCACGAACGATTTTTTCCACCTTGAAGTGCTGGTCAGCGAACACGGCGATCTGCGGCAGGTGCGTGATGCACAACACCTGGCGATGTTGCGCGACGCTGCGGATCTTGCGCCCGATGATCTCGGCCATGCCGCCCCCCACCCCCGCGTCCACCTCGTCGAAAGCGTAAAGACCCGCTGGCCCGAGCTCGGCCAGCACACATTTGATGGCCAACATCGCCCGGCTCAATTCCCCGCCGCTGGCCACGCGATGCAACGGCCTGGCCTCTTCCCCGCGATTGGGCGCGATCAGGAACTCCGCCCGTTCCAGCCCGCTCGCAGCGAGCCGCGCGCCGTCCACCACTAGCTCGCCGGCGCAGCCCGCGAGCGGCGTCAGCTCCACCAATACACGCGCACCGCCCATGCCGAGCGAGTCGAGCTCGCGGCTGATGGCTTTGGACAGCCGTTCTGCAGCGCGCCGTCGCTCTGCGCTCAGCGAACGTGCCGCCGCGCCGGCTTCTTCAAAGGCTTGGGCCTGCTGCAGGGCGAGCGCCTCACTCGTCGAGGCGTGGTCGCTCAACTCGTCGAGCTCCCCACGGCACTTCTCGAGCTGAGCCAATACCCCGTCTAGGCTGCAAGCGTAGCGGCGCTTCAGCCGAGAGAGCTGGTGCAGGCGCTCCTCCAACCTCTGCAGCGCTTCCGGATCCGGGCGCGAGTCACCCGTGTGCCGGCCCAGATCGCGCACGACGTCTTCCAGCTGGCTGCGGATGGCGTCGAGCTCCCGGCACGTTGGCAGGAGCTCCGGCGCGAGCTCGGCCGCTTGCGTGAGCTGGCGCGTTGCGCGGCCGAGCCCATCCACCACTGAATCGTCCCGCTCGTACAGGATTTCGAGCGCGCCCGCTGTGAGGCCAAGCAGCGCGTCCATGCCGCGCAGGCGCGTGCAGGTGCGTTCCAGCTCCAGATCCTCCCCCGGCTCGGGCGCGATCTCTTCAATCTCCGCGATCTCGGCGGACAGCTGCGACTCCCTGACCGCTCGATCGCGCAGCCGGGCCTCAAAATCCTCGAACGCGGCGCGCGCCCGGGTGAGCAGATGATAGGCGCGCGACACGCGCTGGCAGAGCGGCAGCGAGCCGGCGAACGCATCGAGATACCCGAGGTGCGTGTTCGGATCGCTCAGGGTGTGATGCTCATGCTGAGAGGAGATGTCGGCCAACCCTTTGGCAATCTCCCCGAGCATGGGCTGAGTCACCAGCTTGCCGTTGATGAAGGCACGGGTGCGGCCGCTCGCCGACACCACCCGCCTCACCACCAGCTCCGCTTCCTCAGACCCTTCGAGCAGCCCCACCCCGAGCCCGCAGGCTTCGAGACGGCGGCGAACGCTCGCGTCCTTCCCCACCTCGAACAGCGCCTCGACCTCGCCGTCCTTGGCGCCGCTGCGGACCAACTCCGCCCTACCCTTGCCTCCGCCCGCGCGAACCACCCCACCCGCACGAACCACCGCGCTCCCGAGCACCAGCTCCAGCGCGCCGACCAGGATGCTCTTGCCGGCGCCCGTTTCCCCCGTGATGACGTTGAGACCCGAGCCCAGCTCGAGCTCTAACTCCTCGATAATAGCGAGGTTTTGGATCCGCAGGCAGCGCAACATGGGAGCTGGCTGAGCATACCTCGATGCCGAGCACTGCTCAAGAAAACAGTGAACATTTAATCAGCTCATTGCAGAGCGCCCACCGGCTCAGACGTGGGTGGTTTTCCAGCGACCGCGCCGGAACAGCACCACCGCCGACACCGCAAACAGCGAAAAGCTCGACGCCAGAGCGATGAACACCCCGCTCGCCCCGAGGTCCGTGTGGTTCGAGAGCAGCCAGGCTACCGGGAGCTGAAACAGCCAGAACACGAACACGTTGATGTACGTGGGCGTCCGGGTGTCCCCCGCGCCGTTGAACGATTGGCTCACCACCATGCCGAATGCGTAAAACGGAAACCCCAGACTGACGATGCGCAGGTACGTGACCGCATAGGGAATGACCCCCGGGTCGTCGGTGAAGAGCCGCGTGAGCGGCGCCGCGAACAAGAAGAACACGACACCCACGACGCTCAAGACGACCGCGCTGAGCCGGCAGGCTTGCCACACGGCTTGTTCCGCGCGATCAGGCCGCGCTGCGCCGAGGTTTTGCCCGACGAGCGTCGCAGCGGCGTTGGCGAGCCCAAAAGTGGGCAGCAGCGCAAACATCAGAATGCGAAAGCCAATCGTGTAACCCGCGAGCGGCTCACTGCCGAACGTGGACAGGATTCGCATCACGCCGATGTAGCTGGTCATGGAGATGAGCATCTGCAGCGTCGCGGATCCGGAGAGCCGCAGAACGCTGGCCATGAGCCGGAAGTCGAGCCCGAGATCGAGCCGCGAAATCACGATGCGGCTCTTGCCGCGCGTGAGCAGATACAGCTGGTAGACGACCGCCGCGCCACGGCCGAGCGTCGTGCCCACCGCAGCACCGGCCACGCCCAGCTCCGGGCACGGGCCGAGGCCAAAGATGAAACACGGGCCGAGGATCATGTTCAAGATATTGCCGAGCCACAACACGCGCATCGCAAACGCCGCGTCGCCGGCGCCGCGAAATATGGCGTTGATCAGGAACAGCACGAACACCGACGCATTGCCGCCCAGCATCACGCGCGTGAACAGAGCTCCTTCGGCCACGAGCTCTGCATCAGCGCCCATCACGGCCAGCAGCTCCTCCGCGTAGATCGCCGCGACCACGCCGATGCACAGCGAGATGAACAGCCCGAGCAGGATGCCCTGGGTCGCCGTCTTGGCAGCCGCTCGCAGGTCTTTTTCGCCGACCCGTCGCGCGACCAGCGCCATCACCCCGATCGAGACGCCCATCGCGAGCGAGTAGATGATCATCATCATCGATTCGGTCAGGCCCACCGTCGCGACGGCGGTTGCCCCGAGGTGCGCCACCCAGAAGACGTCCACCACCGCGAAGATGGACTCCATGAACATCTCCATGATCATGGGGATCGCGAGCATGATCAGCGCCTTCTTCAGCGGCGCTTCGGTCAGGTCCAGGTGCACGCCACGCACGGCGTCCCAGATCAGCCGCCAGGAAGAGGTGGCCCGCGGGGGCGCGTCAGGGGCCGAAGCAGGGACTTCCGAAGCGTGGGGAGAGGAGGTCGATGGGGTCATGCACGGTTGTCCGGGCCAGAACTCAGCCGGCGATGGTCACGGTGAGGCTGGCGCTGTACCCCGCAGCGGCCTGCTCCGCCGTGGCGAGCGGGGCGCCGCGTGCGATGCCGTCCGCAGTGTTGGCGGTGTCCTTCTGGCCATGCGCGGCGTACGGCGCGACCGCGTACACGGCCCTGTTGAGGTCTTCGGAAAAGTACAGCTGCGACGTGGCCTCGCTCTCCGCCGTGGGGCGCACCTTGAAATGGATGTGCGTGGTGCGCCCGGGATACCAGCCGGGATAGATCGTGACGAAGCGCACGCGGCCGTCCGCGTCAGTGAGCTGAGTACCGCGCAGGAACGCCTGCCCCGTCGTGTCGAGCCCGCCGAGCTGATCGGGATAGCCCGAATAGACTCCATCCGCGTCACAATGCCAGATGTCGACCGCTACGCCCTCGAGCGGCGCGCAATCGCTGGCGCGTTGCACGAGGATTTCGAGCGACAGCTCGGCCCCCGCCTTGCCCTCGCGAATGTCGGAACGCACGAGCTCACCGGGCACGTAGAAAGGGCCCTCGACTTGCTCGGGATACACCGTGCAGGTGTTGCCCGAGGCACCGCCGTCACCGGCAGTGCTGCTACCAGAGCCACTCGAGCCCGCGTTGTTGGGCAGCATTCCGGTGCCGCCGTCGCCACCACAGCCCACCAGGGCCGCGCCCACTCCACCAACCCCCGCGACCACGAAGCGCCGGCGCGAAGCTTCAAATTGATTCGCCATGATGTCTCCTACCTGAACACCGCCCGCCGTGCCGGCGTGCGTACGCTCGGTCATCTAGCACGCAGAGAGGCTTCGAGCATGCGAGCCGGCGCTCATCGGCCTTGCGGTCCCGCAGGGTCGGGGTCTATGCAATGAAACGTGGATTTGGCGCGGCAGGCGTTCCTGTTGGAGCTGGAAGACAGGGTCGTCGGCGCCTGGCCGGCGGACGAAACACTGAACTTGAAGGGTTGGCTAGCGCGTCGGAGCGGGGGCCCCACCCATCGCGGCAATTCGGTTTCCACGCTGCGGCTCGAGCCGGGCACCGACGTGGCGTCCCTGATCGAGCAGACCGAGGCGTGGTACCGCGAGCGGGGCCAGGCGCCACAGTTTCAGCTCGGGCCGTGTGTGGCGCCGGGCGATCTGGACGAGCTGCTCGCGGCGCACGGATACCGCAAGGAGGGCGGAGCGCTGTTCGCGGCCGCAGCCCCGGCACGGGTCACCGCGAGCACGAGCGCTCCAACACAGACGCGGCTGGCAGCGAGCCCCGACGCGAGCTGGCTGAGCGTTGCTGCAGGGGCGAGCCGCTTCGCCGCTACGGAACACGTCTTCATGGGCTTCCTCACCCGGCTCGGCTCGCGCTGCGCTTACGCGACGGCCTTGGACGAACACGGTCGAGCCATCGGCGCCGGGCTCGGCATTCGCTCGGGCGAGCACCTCGGCATCTACGCCATGTTCACGCTACCCGAACAGCGCCGACAGGGTGCGGCCGCAGCGGTGCTCGGTGCCTTTGCCGAGCACGCGCTCGGAGCGGACATCCGCGAACTCTACCTCCTCGTCGGGGAGGACAACGTCGCGGCGCGCGCGCTGTACGCGAAGAGCGGATTCGCGGACGTCTATTCCTACCACTACCGCGTGATCGGCGCCAGAAGCACGAGTCCGAGCGGCGGGTGAGGGTAGCGGGCACAAACTCGAAGCGATGTAGACAACCAGACAACGGAGAGACAAATGCACAGTGAAGCCATGATTGCCGTTCGCGACGTCGAAGCAAGCTCGGCCTGGTATCGAAATTTGCTCGCTTGCAGCCACGACCATGAAGGGCCCGAGTTCGACCGCCTGATGGATGGCTCCCGAGTCCTGTTGATGCTCCATCATCTGGAAGCGACGGAGCACGGCATGTTGCCGCCTCAATCTGCTGGCGGCACTGCGGAGACGAAGAACGGCGCCGGCGTCCTGATTTGGATCTACGTGTCGGACGTCGACGCGGTGCACCAGCGTGCCCAGAAATTGAAGGCCCAGATCGTCGTGAGCCCGCATACGAATCCACGCGCCGGCTGGCGTGAATTCACCGTGCAAGACCCGGATGGGTATCGGATCGCGATTGTCGAAACGGGGGAGTGAACGGCCGCCCACGCCCACATGGGCGCGCATTCACGCAGCACGGCCCGTTACACTACACTCACTCGTAGAACGACACGTCGTCGATCCAGAGGTCGAACACAGTGTTCGTGGTGAGGATCCACTCGAGCGCGAACACGTTGTCGAGCGCGAGCGCGTCGGTGCGTACGCCGAAGTCTTGTTGGCCGAGGCCTGTGAAGGGGATCTGGTAGTAGCGCCACTCGGCCGCGAGGGGCACGAGCTGCGTGCCGTAAGCGTTGTAGCATTGCGACAGATCGACGCCGTCCGGCGTGCACACTCCGCCCGACGGATACGTATTGCCGTCCTGGACTTGCACCCGCACGCTGCTGCGGTGCTGCTCGCCCACGCGCGCCCAGAAAGCGACACCGCGAAATCGCGTCGCGTCGATGCCGCCGATATCGGCTAGCACGCTGTCATAACGGAAGCTCAAGCTGATGTTGGGGCCCCACTCGCCTTGCCACTCGCCCGTGATGCGCACGGCGTATTGGCTACCGCAACGGCCGCCCAGGATGCGCTCCGGTGTCAGAAACGTATTGCCGGTGGGCACGACGGTCCCCATGCCGGCCTCATCCATGGACAGCCACCAGGAGCCGTTGCGGTTGCTGGCCTGCACGATCGAGTAGTCACCGTCCTCGAGGTCGTCGAGGACGAGCGTCGGATCGACAGGCAGCGCGCCGAAATCGGGGCAATCGATCTCTTCCACCGGTGGCGCGCCAGTGCCCGCGTCGGGGGTGCCGGCCGTTTCTCCTTCGGGCTCAGGCGCGTCGAGCGGCTCACTGCAGGCGGCGGACGCCACGAGCGACAACGGGAACAACAACAACAATGACAATGAGCGAAGTCTGTCCATCGAACAATCCCTGGTCGGCCGCGGCGGGGCGGGGCGGGGCGGGCTCAGCCGTGAGGATGGTACGACCTCAGAGCAGGGCCTGCAACGGACCCGTGCACCAATCCGGCTTACCGAACGTGGTGTCCGGCAGCCCCATGGCATTCAAAATGGAAACCAAGAGGTTGTTGTGGGGCACGTCGCCCGAATACTGCAGAAAACGTCCAGTCCGTAGGGCACCTCCCGCCGAGCCGGCGAGCACGATCGGGGCATCATTGCGGCTGTGCGTGTTGCCGGTGCCGAGCTCGTTGCACCATTGCAGCAAACAGCGATCGAAGAGCGTCCCCTCGCCTTCCTGATAGCGCTTCAGGCGCTCGATCAAGCCCGCGAAGCGCTCGGCGTACCAACGATTGATCTGCGTCAGCTTGTCCTGTGCGTCGGTATCGCTGTCCGGGCGGTGCGACAGGCTGTGGTGCCCTTCGCTGATGCCGAGCCAGGTGAAGCGCATGTCGGAGACGGAACGGGACCATTGCAACGAGGCGACGCGCGTCTGCCCGCACCCGAGCGCCAGCGCCAATAGATCCATCTGCGCCTCACCGATCGCCGGCATATTGGCTTGTTCGGTGCCGAAGCCGAGAGGCCGCCCGGGCACCACACATTGCTCGAGGTCGCGCCCCTCTTGCTGCACGCGTTGCTCGACCTCGCGCAAATACGTGAGGTGTTGTTCGAGCTGCTGGCGATCCGAAGCGCTGACTTCCGCCGACAGCCGCTCGAGGTCACCCGACAGTCGATCGAGGATCGACGTCTGGCGTACGCGCCGCCGCTCGCGTTCCTCGGGCGTGGCGAGCGCAGCCGCGAAGATGTCGTCGAACGCGCTGCGCGGATCGTTGCGCGGTGGCAGCGGCCGGTTGCTGGCGCGATAGATCATGCGGCCCCAGTTGTCGGCGGAGCCCGTGAGCACGCCGAATTCGAGCGAGCGGAAACGCAGCCCGACGCCGAGCACCTCGGCGATGCGCTGGTCCACGGAAGGCCCATCCGCCCAGCCCGCGGGCGCGGAGCCCTGCCCGGCGAAGCTCCCCGACAGGAGCGAGGTCCCGGTCAACATGCCGCCGATGCCGTTCTGATGCCCGTCCCCACCCGCGCCGCGTTGATCCACGCCCTGCACGATCACGAGATCGTTCTGGTGCGGGGCGAGCGGCGACAGGATTGGCGAAAGCGTGAAACTCTGCTCCGTACCGGTCGGCGTCCAATTCGCTTGCACCGTGCCATTCGGTGAAAACATCGCGACGAAGCGCAAAGGCAGCGGCTCCTGCGCCTGCGCGGAGCGCGACACAAACGTCTCCAGCCACGGCAACCCGATCGTGCCAGCCATGAGCGCGCGCAGAAACTGGCGGCGGTTTTCGTTCATGGCACGAGCTCCGGCGCGGGCGTCGGCCTCAGGAATGCGTCGGTCTGCGTCAGCGCTACGAGCAGCTCCCGCAGATCGCCCCCGCTCGCCTCAAAGGTTTGTTCCAGCTTGTCGAGCGAACACGTATCCTGCTCTGTCTCGGGCCTGCCCATCGCGTAGCGGAACCACTGCGTGACCATACAGCGGCGCACCTGGCCGCTGTCATTGAGCCGATCCACGAGCGACTCGACGCCGTCGAGCGGACCGTCGACGTCAGTGCCCACGAGGTACCCGCTCGCATCGATCGATTGATCCGCCTCGGTCTCTCGATAGCGGCCCACCGCGTCGAAGTGTTCGAACACCAGCCCCACGGGGTCGAGTTGCTCGTGGCAGGTGGCGCAAAACTGATTCGAGCGGTGCTGCTCGAAGCGCTCGCGGGTGGTCTTGCGCGGGTCGAGCCGTGGCGGCGCCACGATGATGCTGGGCGGAGGCGGCTCGGGGATGGTGCAGAAAAACTGCTCGCGGATGAACTTGCCGCGATGAATCGGCGAGGTCTGATCCGCCTTGGACTGAGCGCTGACGATCGCGGCCTGCGTCAAGATGCCGAGCCGCCGAGCCCCCTCAGGCCAGCTCGTACGGACCAGCTCCTCGGAGTCCGGATTCCGGATCGGCAGCCCATACAGGTCCGCCAGAACCGCGTTGGTGAACGTGTAGGGCGCGCGCAGCAACGTCTCGAAGCGAGCGTCCTCCTCCCACAACACCTCGTCGATGAAACGCGCGGTCTCGCGCGCCATCTGTGTGCGCAGCTCGAGACTCCACAGCGGCAGGATTTGCTGATCTTTCTCGAGTTCGCCGAAATCCGCCAGATCGAGCCATTGCAGATAGAAGTGCGCTACCCCGCGCCGGGCGCGCGGGTCGGCGAGCAAGCGCCGCGCTTCGCGCTCGACGTCCGCCGCGCTCGCTAACTGCCCTTTGCTAGCGCTGGCGAGCAGCGCCTCGTCGGGGACCGAGCCCCAGAGCAAGAAGCCCAACCGTGACGCGAGCACCCACGGCGACGCCAGCGACAACGCAGGCGGAGCTGCCGCGCTACTCGCTTCGCCCGCCGTGCGCTCGAAGCGGTACAGGAACTCTGCCGACTGGAGCAGCGCGCTCGCGCCGCGCGAAATGCCTTCTCGGAAACCCGCCGCCGAAAAATCGTCCTCAAACAAACCGAGGAACTCCGCTATTTCGCCGTCAGCGAGCGCCCTGCGCCACAAGCGCTGCCCGAGCGCGCCAAGCAACGCCGCCGCACAGCCGCGGCGCGCGCCAGCGCTGGCTTCACCCTCATCGGTACCCAGCGCTTCTTCAGTACAGCCCCCGAGCGCAGCCAAACGCTCGGGATCGGTCGCGAGCGCCGCGGCCAGCTCATCCCCCACCTTCGCGTAGGCCACGACGTGTAAGTCCGTCAGGCTCAACGTGCCCGCCTGGTTGTCGAACCCGAGCGCTACTTCGTCGCGCGGCAAGAGCTCACCCAGATTCGGCACGCCGCCGAACACGTCGCTCAGCGCGTTTTCGTATTCGAAGCGCGTGAGCCGGCGCAACGGTGCCGGGCTGAGCGGCGCGTCCGGGCATTCGAGGCTTTGCCGTAACGACGCGCTTTCACCCTCAGCGGCGGCTTCGTCCTTACACGACGAGAGCGCCAACCCGAGCAGCGCGGCGAGCCCGATCCCCCGGTGCCGAGACGCCGCCTGAGAAAGGCCCTGTCGCCGCAGCGTCGGACAACGCACAACCACCCCGAGGCCGTACCACGAAAAGCGGCGTGGGGCCCGCGGATTTTCCCTGCCTTTCGCTCGCGCACAAAGCGCAAACCACGAGCTTCAATCCGATACGACGAAGTCCCAGCGCGCAACCGTCGAGGCGCCGCGATTGTCTTGAATCACCGCCCAGACGGGGAACGGAGTTTCCGTGGCGACCGGAGGCGGACGCCAGCGCGTGGCATAGTTCTCGTTGAATCCGGTCGCGCGCTCGTTAATTAACGCTTCCGTGCGCCCCAAGCCGGCGATCGCGTAGTACTTCACCCAGATCACCTCGTCAGGCGCGGCGCCCTCCACCAAGGTGACCGCCGTATCTTTCTCCACGCTTTCGGGCAGCACCTCCGCCAGGAGCTCATACGCTTCACACTCGGGTCCGCGGCAGCGGGGCACGCTCGGCAAGCAGCGCTTCGCTGGCGGCAGCGGGGCAGTGCCGAGGAGCGGCGCCCAGCGGCTCGCACAGACGCTGCCAAACGGACCGCTCGCGAGCTCGCTGCAATCGGCGTCGGTCTCGCACGCCACGTCAGCCAATTCGATGCCGGCGGCCAGCTTCCTCGAAACCACCGGAGCCTCATTGACCCCGCCGGCATAGGTATAAATCGTGGTGAAGCCGCGCAGAAATTCCGTCGCATCCGTGATGGGCTCGCCCGCGTCGCTCTGACAGCCGAGCGGCACGCCATCACTGGCGTCCGGTGCGGGGACGAGCCGGCCTCTGCACGCAGCAAAGAAAGCAAAGCTGACCCCGAACGCGGGCGCGGAGTCCTCGCGCTGCCGCCCTTCCAGGATGTTCGCAGGAATCATCGCGGCGAAGCGGCGACCGACGCCCAAAAATCCTGCTGCTTCCGCCGGCACTGCCGCAGGCTCGACGGGCAACGGGCTCGGCAGCTGGCGCGCGACCTCGTTCAGCATCGGGTAACAGCCGAAGTGGCTATCGCCCGGCGGGTTATGGCAACCGCCGAGCCACGCGATCGAGATCGCTTGCTCGTCAGACCTGCCGATCAAACCAACGCCCGCGTCGACCGGCCCCCAATATTCAGGCGCGCCCGGGTGCGCGCGGCCGTCAAACAGCTCGAGCTCGAGCTCGACAGTCCCGCCCGGGGAGCCGCTGGCAGGCGACAACGTGACGGCCAGAGCGCGCACGCCCCGGATCTGCGCCGAGTCTCGGAAGCTCGGCCCGGTTGGGAAGCAGCCCATGGCGCACAGAGCGATCACGACGGCAGAGCAGAGAGAATGTCTCATCGGAACTCCCCTCTCAAACCCAGGTTGGGCAAGAGCGGCAGGTTGCCGCTGACGAAACCGCTCTCGGAGTAGTCGAAGTTGTACACGGGTTGGTCGCGCCCCTCGCGCGCCGTGGCGTTGATGATCTCGAGGTACGCCACCAGGCGTAGCGCCTCCGCCAGCTGAAAGGTCTTCTCGGCGCGCAGGTCGAGCTGGAAAAAAGCGGCGGCCCGCTCGCTCTGAAAGGGCCCGTTGACGCATAGGTAGTTGGCATCGAAAGAGCTCCACAACCCGGTGCGGCACGGCGTGATGGGGTTGCCGCTGACCGCGCGCACGCGCGCGCCAATCTCCCAGCCCGCCCCTAGACGATAATTGGCGACCGCGGCCAGGATGTGCGTCTGATCGAAAGCGAAGAACACCTCCGGCTCGCGCGGCCCCCAAACGCGGCGAGAGCGCGACGCCGTGTAGCTGAGCCAACCAAAAAAATCAGCGTCGCTCCCGCCGTCGTAACGCAACAAGAACTCGGCCCCGTAGGCGCTGCCCGAAGCCACGTTCTGGTACTCGAGCCGCCCATCCGGCAGCGGGCGGCGCGTGATTTCGCGATCCAGGTCGATGTGAAAACCTTCGACGGTGAGCTCCAGCGCGTCGTGTAAACGCTGAGAAACGGCGAGCGACGCCTGGCGCGCGCGGATTGATTTCAGTGCCTGAGTGCCATAGCCGGGTAAGGTCTCGCGCACGTGCGGCGGTTCGTGAAAGTAGCCGATGCCGCCCTTCAAGGTGGTGGCGAGCGGGCCCGGCACGAGCTCATAACGCGCGGTGATGCGCGGGCTCAGATCCGCCTTCTCGGTGTCCTCGGCGTAATCGAGCCGCAAGCCGGGCACGATGTGCAAGCGATCGATAGGCTGGATCTCGAGCTCGCTGAAAAATGCCGGGCGAAAAAACGCGAAGCCCTCCTCGTACACGCGCGGCGGCTTGAGCAGGAATGAGCCGGGATCCGGCGCGCCCTGGCCAGATTCCTCGGGCACCGCAAAATCCACATGCGCAGGCGCGTACAGGATGTCCGGGCCGGCGTGCAGCGTGAGCCCATCGGCGAGGTCCATCGAGACGTCGCTGCGCAGCACGATCGGATAGGCGTAGGTATCCGATCGAATCGTGCCGAGAGCGAGGTGCTCGCGGTAATAGCCGACCGACGCGACGGTGCGGGCGCGCACGCCGTCGGCGAGCCGAGCATCGTGCAGCACCTGCAGGTTCCAGAACGAATTGGCCTGATCGAACTGGCCTCCGCTGGCCGACGCCGTGTCGGTCAGCTTCAAGCGATCGTCTGAACCGAACATGCCAACCCGCAGATAGCCGTCCGCCAGGGGGCGTTCCACGAACGCCTGGTAATCGTAATACACGGGCGCGGCCTGAAACGAGGTGTCCTGCGACTCGAGCAGCGGGATCAGCCAGGCGTCCACGTGGCTGCGGCGAATCCCGGCGATGAAACGCAGGTCGGTCCACGGCACCGGACCTTCCAGCTGCAAGCGCGCGTCGAGCAAATCTACCTGGGCGACGCCCGCGCTCACCGGTCGCGGGCGACGCACGGCGATGTCGACGATGCCGCCCGTACCGCGGCCGTATTGCGTGCTGTAGTTGCCCGTGTAGAAGTCGACGTGATCGAGCATGTCCGTCGGGACGACGCTCGTCAGCCCGCCGAAGTGGTACATGTTCGGCACGAAGCTGCCGTCGATGAAGATCTGCGTGCTCTCCGGCGACATGCCGCGCACGATCAACAGCCCCGACAGCGCCGGAGCCCGCGCCACACCCGGCAAGTTCTCGAGCGCCGCCAGCGCATCCCCGCGATTGCCGGCGACGCGCGCGAGCTCACGGCGCGCCAACTTCCGATAAGTGACGGCGCGCGGCGCGCGCGTGCCCTGAACGGTGACGTGGATCGCCGGCGCTTCTCCGGTGCTCACTGGTTCGAGCCAGAGTTCCGTGCTGGCTTCGCTGCCGCCGACCAGGCGCACGCTGGACGCCTGCGCGGAGAAACCCGCCGCGCTCACCACCACGTCGTAATCACCCGGGCCCAAGCCATCGAAGCGGAACGTGCCCCGCGCGTCAGTGTGCCCGCTCCGCACCGGCTTGCCCTCTTGCGACAGCGTCACGAGTGCGCGAGCGACCAACGGCTCCGCGCCGGAAACACGGACCTGCCCGCTGAGCGACGAGAGCACCGCTGGCGCCGGCTCATCGAGCGCGAAGACGTAGCGAAACAGAATGCGCACCGGCACCGGGCGGCCAGCGCGCAGCGCCGGAGAAAAGCGCAAACCTTCGGCAGCGCGCAGCGCGGCTTCGTCGAAGCCGTGGCCTTTGGGCTCGTCGACTTCGGCATGGGCGACGCGGCCGTCGACGTCGATGTCGAGACGCAGCACGACGGTGGCTTCGAGGCCAGCGCTCGCGGCGGCGGGAGGGTATTGGGGATCGCTCTGGGTGGTGACTTCGGGGAGGGTGAGATCGGAGGGAGGAGTGGTTGCGGCAGGGGGAACGGGAGCGGCAGGGGTGGGGGGAGCGGGCTGGGCTTGGGCTTGGAACGGGGCGAGCAGGAGGCCGAGGCCGGTCGTCAAAGTCAGACGGGCGAGGGCGGCTCGCCGGGGATGGCGTGGCACGCGGGGTTCGATCCTTTCGCTTTGCGGTCTCGACTGCCTGCGCACTTCGCGTCTCTCTTTGCCGCTTCTGAATGGAGGCGTCGAGCCCCACTGAGCTGACGCAACCGTGCGCAAAACGCAAGGGGGGTCAGGGCATGGGCCATTCGACGCCGTCGGCGTCGGGACAGCGTGGTTATCGAAGGGCCCGCGACCGCTGGAGCACCGCGGCGGGGCCCGAGGCTTCGCGTCTGCAGGATATCAATCGCGCAGGCGATCGACGACGAACTGGGCGTGGCCGTTGAGCCATTCGTCGGTCCAGCCGCCATCGACCGGCGCGCTGTCACTCGTGAACAGACAACTCGAATCGTCGCAGCCGTCGAGCTTCCACGCCGCCCAGCTGATGTTTCGGGCGTTCATGAAATCGTGCCAGAGCTGCGCTTCGTCCGCGCACACGGTCGCCTCCATTGCGCCGCCGTCAGCCGGGGTGGCTCCCCACTCGGTCACGAACAGGGCCAGCCCCTTGTCATACGCCGCCTGCGCTTCACTGCGCTGCTGCTCGCCATGGTCGCAGGCATAGAAGTGGACCGTGTACATCAGGTTCGTGCCGCTCACCGGATCATCGGCGGCCTCGTCGACGCGCTGTGACCACTGGCGCGTGCCGAGGATGATCACCCCATCGGGATCCTGGCTGCGGATCGCGGGCACCACCGCCTCGTGGTACGGCTTGATCTGCGACGACCACTCGATCTGCTCGGGCTCGTTGAAGGGCTCGTACAACACGTGCGGGAACTGCCCGAACTCGGCCGCGATCTCCGTGAAGAACTCGATGGCCTCCTCCTGGTTCTCGTGCGCGTTGTGATCATGCCAGTCGATCAGCACATACACGCCGAGGTCGATCGCGTTGTGCACCACCTGGCGCAGCTGAGCCAGCGACTGCTCGCGATTCTGCAGGTAAGCACCCTCCGGCTCCACGCCCATCGCGGCGCGGTACAGCGTGATGCCCCAGTTGTCCCTCATCCACTGCAGGCCGCTCTTGCTGGTCGAGTAGCGATTCTCCCAGTTCAGCCACATCGTGCTGATGCCGCGCAGCTGCACGGGCACGCCGCCGCGATCGACGAGGTTGGTTCCCTCCACGCGCAGCTGGCCGTGGATACCGACCGGCGTCGCCGGATCCAGCGCGGGAGCTTGCCACACGGAGCCCGGAGGGGGCGCTGTGACGGGCGGCGTGCTCGGCACGATGGGCGTGTTATCCGGAAGCTGGCCTTCGGGCGTCCCCGGCGTGACCGGCGGAGCGGAAGGGTTCGGCGGGGCCGGAAACTCGGGCGGCGCAACGGGTGGCGCCATGGAGCCACGCGGGCTGGAATCGTCGATACCGGATCCGCAGGCGAAAGCGAGCGGAAGGAAAGATACGAGCGAGAGCCGCGCACTCGAGAAACGGGTCATTGGTATTGGTGTATCGCCGCCGATGTGAGACGTCCAGCTTCGAGCGGGCGATCGCGGTCGGTGCGTCGTGAGGCCGTTCGTTCGGATCGCAGGTGCAGCTCGGGGATCGCACGTGGAGCGCGAGGGTTCGACCCG
>JAYWEH010000109.1:0-5794 GCA_043780025.1 Deltaproteobacteria bacterium | reverse complement strand
CGGAATGGTTTGGGCACGATCTGTCGTCCATTCTCCGCCCATTGGTACTTAGGTTTCCAGGGGGAGCTGTCTCAAACGACGTTGGCACGGGGGGGATCACGATCATCGAGCCTTCAACACGCGCACCTTCGCGGGGCGCAGCCATCGTTCTCTGGGGTAACGCTGTTGCGGCTCTCCGTACCCTCGGGCTGGAAGCCCGTATCTTGTCGGAATCCATCGTTCTCGAAACAACTGAGTTTCGGTCCACTACCGGCGTTTCCCTCTGTGAGTTACCGATCGGGAAATGGAGCGCGTCCAAGGGAGCACCAACGGTAGTCATCCGGCGCGCTTCACTGATCAACGCATTGGCGTCCCGCACGTCGCAATGTACGGTGAGCGTAGGATCGCCGTTGCATAGCGTCGTGCGAGTGGGCGATGAGGTGACCGCTGAACTGGAAGACGGCAGTCGTATCCCGTGCGATGCGTTGATCGGAGCCGATGGACTGCGCTCTCGGGTGCGCGAATCCGTATGCGCTTCGGCCCAACCGCGCGCGCTTCCGTACGAAGCTTGGGTCGGCATCGCGCGAAGCGCCCCGGCCGAGCTTGAGTGTGGCCGAGCGTTGGCCTGGTTGGGCCAAGGGCCCCGCTTCTGGGCCGCGCAACTCACGTGCGGTCAAGCGTTCTGGTATGCAACATTCAACCCGAACACGCAGAGTATTGCGACTCGCGAAGAGCTCCTGGGACAGTTCCGGAACTGGCCCAGCACCATCTGCCAGCTGATCACCGAGACCCCTAGCGCGGAGTTGATTCGCACGCGGATCTTTGATCGCCCGCCGACAGAGAATTGGGGCACTGGACCGGTGACCCTGCTCGGTGACGCGGCGCAGCCTTCGACCCCCGATCTCGGCCAAGGCGCGTGTCAGGCCATTGAGGGCGCGCTGGTGCTAGCCAGCTGCCTGCGGAAGGTCGAGACCCTCACCGGCGCCTTCCGTGAATACGAACGCTTGCGCATGCCACGTACCGCAACCATCGCTCGCCTATGTGCGCTCACTTGGGCCAGCAGCTCGATGGAAGGCGCGCTGTCATGCGCGATCCGCAACAAGGCCATGCAGTTTGGGCTACGCACTATCGCACGACCACAGCTGGAGTGGATCCTCGCGGGTCAGGTCAGCGCTTTATGACGCGCGTGGATGTCGCAACCTACCTTGCTGACTGCCGCCGGCTCGCCGTCGAAGAGATTCAGCGCTTGATGCCGCGGGAGTCGACGCTCTCGCCAATCCTCTACGACCTAATGCTGGACTACCCGTTGCGCGACGCCAAAGGGCTGCGCCCCGCACTGTGTCTCGCTACCTGTCGCGCGCTCGGTGGGTCGGAACAGGCCGCCGTGCCATCGGCAGCCATCATAGAGCTTTATCACAACGCGTTTCTGATCCATGACGACGTCGAAGATGGTTCTCGTCGACGTCGAAATCGTCCGACGCTGCACACGGAGCACGGCGTTCCGATCGCGATCAATGTGGGCGACGCCATGCTCGCGCTCGCGCTGGAACCTTTGCTAGAAAACGCGCGCATTGTCGGGCTCGGACAAGCCCTGAAAATCCTGCAAGTAATTGGCCGAATGGCGCGTGAAACCGCGGAGGGTCAGGCGATTGAGCTGGATTGGATTCGTCGCAACACCTGGGTGCTAGGCGACGCGGATTATCGCGGGATGGTCTTGAAGAAGACTGGCTGGTACACGTTCATCGCGCCCATCAGAATCGGCGCGATCATCGCTGGCGCTTCCGGTGACCAGATCGCGCTGCTCGATCAATTCGCAGCGGACCTTGCCGTAGCGTTTCAGATTCGCGATGACGTCTTGAATCTCGCGACGGAAAGCCCACAGTACGGCAAGGAAGCGATGGGAGACCTGTGGGAGGGTAAGCGGACACTGTTGCTCCTCCACGCGCTTCGCTGCGCGACCGATGGCGAGCGCGCTAAGATGGAAGAAGTTCTTCGCATGCGTCGACCAGACTCGCGGCAAGAAGGCTTGAGCAGTGAGTTTCTGAACCGGCTCCAGGCAGGGGGTGAATTGACGGAAACGGGTAGGCGTAGTATTGCTATCGCTCTCGGCCACCATGATGACAGCACTTCGGGCTGCAAGACTTCAGAAGGCGTCGAGTTTCTGTTCTCGCGAATCCTCGAGTCCCGAGCGAGCGAGTATGCTCAATCGGTTGGTGAGTCGTACGCGGTACGCGCTCGAGCGGCGCTCGACAGGGCAGCTCCCTGGCTGGCCCCCTCCGTGCATCTCGATCTCTTGTACGCATTGGTGGATTTCACCGTGGCGCGAGCCGCCTAGGAGAACAGCGCAGTGAGCAAGGACGAAGTAGAATTCATCGACAAGCTCCGAGGTCTTAGCATCAGTGCCGCCTACGAACTCCTGAACGGTGTCGACCGACTCAAGGCACTTTCGGAAGAGTTAGCTGGCGAGAATCAGGCAGATTCGAAAGTCGGTAACGCACAGCAGCGCGTCAAAGGTCTGGTGTATCAGCTAGCGCGCACAGAGTTGGAGCACGCCGAAAATATTCTAAAAATCGGCAACTCGCAGGCGGACCTGCTGTTCGAGCACGCCCAACGCATCGTGCGCTCGATAGGTGGCGGTGGCCAGGTTCCAGCCCCCGTGATCGAGCTTTGCGTGACGCTCGCGGCTCCGGAAGTTGGTCACGCGACCTTCGCCTTGCACAATCCGTTCTCGCGGCGGGCGGACGTACGCTTAGAAATCGAGCCGTTCAAAGACCATCACGGTCGCCACGTCAGTCTGCTGGACGCAGCCGTCGCACCCCAGTGTAAGTCGGCTCCTGTCGCTGCACGCTCGCGTGCCGAAGTCGACCTGACAGTGACTCTGCCGCAAGGCATCACGCCGGGGCTCTATTTCTCCAAGATCACAGCGTACCTTTCGGCCGACATCGAGCGTCGAGTCGCTGTTCGCATGCTAAAGCTGCGCGTGAGTTGACCGTGAGCGACGCCAACGACAGCCTGGTGAGTATGCTCGATGCGTGGCTCAGCGAGCCGGAGGACGAGCTCGGGTCGTTGCTGAGATGCATTCGACTGACCCTGCTCAAGCATCCGGTCGCAGCGCAGGCTGCGTTCGCCGCGTTGTCGGCAGAGGGCCAGTACTATGCCAAGACTCCCGAGGGCGAGCGTTGGAAGAAACGCCTAGCGGGCTCGGAGCTGATGCGTCGCGGGCGGGACATTTGGGAAGTCGCGACGCTCAACATGTTGCGGTCAGGCGCCCCCGAGCTTCTGCCCTCTCAATACATTGAAGCGCTGTCTTACGCGGCAAGCTTGCTGGACTTGGAGTCCCGGCTTGCGCGCGCATCGGAGCCCGTCGTGCGGGATGAGGAACTGGAAACGTGACTTCGATCCATTCACTTCGCTCGGATTATGCGGCGCAAAATCAGCTCATCAACTTGACGTTGGGAGCGCTGGCCATGCGCGAGAAGTTATTTGACTTGCTGGATGTTTACGCGGCTACGCCTCCCGGAGGGCGAATCGAACCAGCTACCGAAAGAGACCATGAACTGGGTCTGAATCTATTGCTCGGCGTAGTCAGCTTGGCCGAACGCATCCACATCGAGGCACGGCGAGCCGCATCCAGCGGCGTGGAGGACGCTGCCCACCATCGGGAAGCGGCGGTCGAGCACGAAGGATCGCTTCTGCGATGATGGCCCAACAACTATCGCACGAAGCGAAGGGGATGGCGCTCAGTATCCTACGCTCGAACTTTTTGCGCAGCCATCCCCACCGTGCGCCGTACCAGGAATGGTTTCACTTCTGGATCACGGCCCCGGGTTTGGATTTTCTTGTAAACTTCAGCATCACGGCCGAGGTGCGGGCAACTGGTTCGCCTCCAGGCGAATCGACGAAGGTTCGCCAGATCGCACGTGTCGTCGTGCTCGCGCGAGAAGCCGGCGCCTGGGACGGGGACGCTGAAAACGTCGACATGACCGACGTGATGGTCACCGAAGGCCGGGTGTTCGCGCAAATGGGTGAGCATCGCTTTAGCTTCGAGGAAGGCGTGTTCCGTCTGCGAGGCAGTCTCCGCCGGCGGGCGCTGGCCTTCGACCTAGTCTTGGTGCCAATTTCGTTTCCCTCAGCTGCGGGCAACGCCAGCTTGGGCGCTAGCGCGTCGTCGCTCAATTGGCTGGTCGTTCCGACCCTCTTGGCCAGTGGTCAGGTGGTCATCGAGGGACGGTCGCTCGCTCTGTCCAACGCGCTCGCCTATCATGATCACAACTGGGGGGGGTTCAACTGGCGCGAGCTGTCCTGGCAATGGGGTCACGCCACCAGCACGACCGGTGGTGAGCCGCTCAGCATGGTGTTTGCGCGACTGCTCAATCGCGCAGAGACCGAAGTCTACGTGCAGGCCCTACTATTGTGGCGCGGCCAGCGTCAGTTCCGCGTCCTGCGGAACGAAGAGATCGAGGTCACCGCAAGAGGGCGTTGCACGGCAGTGCCGTTCACCGTGCCGAGGCCCGCGGCTCTCTTGATGTCGGAGCTCGCCGCGCAGGTTCCCGCAAGCTTCGAGCTGCGAGGGTTTGGTCAGGCGGATGAAATCTTCTGCAGATTCATACCGCAGGCGATCGCGCGCATTGCCATTCCCAGCGCTCACGATCTCGCTCTAACCGTCATCAATGAATCTGTCGGGCCGTTCGAGCTGCGTGGGCGCGTGCGCGGGGAGCCCATCCAAATGGTTGGGACGGGGGTTTTTGAGTTCTGTGGAGTTGCCTGATGGAGAGGCGCAGGCATTTGGCTCGTACGTTGGGGCAAGGGTTGGCGCGCGTTGAGCGCGAACTTCCGCACGCTGACTACCGGATTCGTGAGGCGAATGGTGCGGTTACTGCACGTGTGCAAATTGGAGCCCAGTCATTTTTGCTTTTACTAGCGGCGCCTCGGCAGCGCGTCGTCGATGACGACCACCGGAATGTAGACGTGGAGACGAAGATGTCGCTTGCGACTTTCGATGCGCTGCTCGATGGTCGGCTCAATTTGTATCAAGCCATAATTGGAGGCGTCATATTTGCGCGAGGAACGGCGGCCGCTCTTCTGGCGCTCGGTGACGCCTTGGCGTGGTTCGTGACGGGCGTTCTCTGCAGCGACGCAGCCGACGAGTTGCTGGACGATTTGCGGGGCACTTCCACGAATCTGGAGGAACGAGCATGAAGCGGGAACAACAAGTCAATCCACGGGATTTTACGATCACCGTTTTCGGAGCAGGCATCTCAGGTCTGACCGCGGCGCACGAGCTGGTGGAGCGCGGCTTTCCGGTGCGAGTGATCGACAAGGATATCAACGAAGAGGTCCACGACAACACCTGGGACCGAGGCATCGGCGGGATGGCTCGCTCTCAGTATGCTTGTTCACTCACCGATCCATCGAATGACCGTGAGAATGTCACCCGGTTGGAACCCTCGACCACTTTCCTGCACGACGATGTGCTGGTGTTCGACGCTGGACCAGTGGCCATGCTCACTTCAGATCGAGCCAAGGAGATCGTGCGACGTCTTGCAGAGTTGTTGAAGTCACGTCCAGATCTGATCCTGGATGTGGAGACGCCGTGCGGCAGTGAACTCTCGGGAGACGCACGCTACAACTGCCTCGTCAAGACCCTGGCCAGCGTCCACGGCATGCCAGATCCCAATCCTCAACTCATTAGGCAAGATCCTGTGGACGGGGCTTTTGCCAAGCAAGCTGCGGGGCGATGGCTCGTCTTCGGACTGAACGTGGTGGCTTTTCCGTCGGAACATGGCTTCAGGTTCTTTCCGGCCTTTTATCATCA
>JAYWEH010000108.1:0-5800 GCA_043780025.1 Deltaproteobacteria bacterium | reverse complement strand
ATTCTAGAGTCAGAGCCAACTTTCAGCTGCAACACTCGACGCGCTTCGCATTAGCAGGTTGCTGCGACCTTCTGCGCGTTCCCGATGCGCCGTCGGATCTGCTATAAATCTCGCCGATTGGCTTCGGGGCGGCTTGCGGGCAACACAGATGAGATACGAATTTTGGTTGGGATGGGTCGCTTGTCTTGGGTTCTGGTCGAGCAGCTGCTCGTCGGGCGGTGACCCCGGAGGGCCTGCGCAACCCGACCCCGGCAACACCTCAGGCGCGGGTGGTGACACCGGCGGCCCGGCGCGTCCGGGGCCCGGTGAAGCACCGACCGTGGGCAATATCGGCCCAGGCCTGCCCGGCGAGATCGTCGTGCCGGACCTGCCCGACATCTTTGGCCCCGGCTTCGGCGGCACCGCGTTCCCCTCCTCCAGCTGCACCGCCGATTGCGAGGACTTCCCCGCCGAGCCGCTGATCGAAGCCGGCGGCGGTGCGGCGATCACGCAGGAAGACATCGCGCGCTTCGCGGCGCCGGATGACTTCGCCGCCGGCAACCTGTGCGTGGTCGAGCCGCAGCTGTCGAACGGCGATGTGCCTGGCGCGCTCTTTCCCGCCAACTGGCTCAGGCCTCGCTTCCGCTGGGAAGGTGGCGGCACCGGTGTGGTCTACGAGATCCGCTTGCAGAACGAGATCCAGGTCTCGGATCTGCGCGTGTACACCCGGCAGAACGAATGGGTCATGCCGGCGCAGCTGTGGAAAGACGTGGCCCGCAACGTGCACACGCCGATCACCGTCACCATCCGCGCGGCGGATGGCGGCGGCGCTTTAGTCACCGGCACGCGCGGCACGTTCCAAATCGCGCCCGTCAACGCCGGCGGCAGCTTGGTGTTTTGGGCCACGACCTCGTCGGAGGTGTTGAAACAACCCGTGAGCAGCCAGCTGGTGGGCTTCAGCGTGGGCGAAGAAGGTGTGATCAAAACCCTCGACGCCACCGATGTGGCCCTGGGGGCCATCGTGGGTGAAGACGGCATCGAACCGCGTGGCAACTACGCTGAGGCGGTTCCGGGTGGCTTCGAGCCGGGTGAGGTCGCTTGCGTCGGTTGTCACATCTCGACGCCGGACGGCGCGGGCGTGGTGTTCACCGACAACTGGCCCTGGAACAAGATCGTTTCATCGATCCTGCCCGCCAATGCCGGTACGAGCCCGGACTATTTGACGGACGGCGCGTCGCTCGCGCTCTCGCAGCCCTGGCTCGGCACGCAAACCATGACGCCTGCGCATTTCGCTGCCGGCGATCGCATGTTGATCACGAGCTACGGTCTGCTCGCGCCCGGAACCACGCCAACGCGCACGCCCTGGGACGCGCGTGTGCCCACGCGGCACGGTCTGGCGTGGTTTGATCTCGAAGCCGAGGTCGTCGTAGCTGATCGCAGCGAGGTCACGGAATTCGCGCCATCGAACAACTACACGGACGGTTTCACGTACCCGGTGACGCCGAGCGATCTGCAGGTGATCCCAGCCAACCCTCCCGGAGCCGGGCGCCTCGATCGGCGCCAGCTCAGTCTGTTTCGCCAGCTCACGGTCGCCAACGCGCAGGGCAGCGCCTGGGACGTGATGGCCACCAACGGTGAAACGTTGAGCGCGGTGACGCCCGACTGGAGCCACGACGGCGAGCAACTCGTCTACGTGTCGACCGACATCACTTCCAGCGACGGCCACCCGGATTGGACCGCCGACGTCGCCGACATCAAGATGGTGCCGTACAACGACGGCGAAGGCGGCGCCGTGGAAGCGCTGGACGGTGCCTCGGAGCCCGGCTTCCTCGAATATTACCCGGCCTTCTCGAGCGACGACGCGTTCGTGTTGTTCGCGCGCGCCCCGAACCCGTCGAATCCCACCCGCACGGGCTGTACCCCAGAGACGCAGGCGCAGTGCCAGGCGCAGAACCTCGGCCAGAACCCCGACGGCCCTTACTACAATCGCAACGGCGAGATCTACGTGGTGTCGAGCGGCGGCGGCGAGCCCGTCCGCCTCGTCGCCAATGATCCCGTGGCCTGCACGGGCGACACGGTGCGTGGCAGCATCAACAGCTGGCCCAAGTGGTCGCCACGCGTCGTCAGCACCGAAGGCAAGACGTATTACTTTTTGATCTTCTCGTCGGCGCGCCAGTACGACGGGCGGTTCCAGCTCCAGACCACGGATTTTACGCCACCGGTCCTGCCCAACTCGTCGCAGCTCTACATGGCCTCGATCGTGGTGGATGACGCCACGGGCGCCGTGACGACGTATCCGGCCATCTACGTCTGGAACCAGAACACCCTGGTCGATGCCGAAGGCAATCCAGAGCCGCCGCTCCGCTCCAGCAACCTGACACCGGCATGGGACGAGTTCTTGCTGCCACCGATCGTGATCCAGTAATCCCGGCCACGCTTCGCCCACTGACGGGCTCGACGTCAGACCCGCTCGAGCGCTCGGCTCAGCCGTTCGGCGAGCCCGGTCTGGCGCTGCTCGCGGCGCAACTCGCCGAGCGCGATGCGAAGCGCACGCGGATCGGCCACCAGCACGCACAAACGCTTGGCGCGCGTCACTGCCGTGTACAAGAGGTTGCGCGACAACATCGGGAAATGGCTGGTCTGTAGCGGGATCACCACGGCGGGGTATTCACTGCCCTGGCTCTTGTGCACGCTGATGGCGTAGGCGAGCTTGAGCGCATCGAGCTCTTTGCCCACGTAGCGCACGACCCGCCCGTCAAAGTCGACGCCCACGCGCCCGGCGTCGGCGTCCAGCTCCGTGATGCGGCCGACGTCGCCGTTGAACGTCTCCTTCTCGTAGTCGTTCCTCACCTGCATCACCTTGTCACCGACGCGGAAGAGCTCGTTCCTGTGCTCGAGCCCGCGCGCGTTCGCGTTGAGCGCCTGTTGCAACACGCGGTTCAGCTCGATGGTGCCGGCGGCGCCGCGGTGCATCGGAGTGAGCACCTGAATGTCGCGCCAGGCATCGAGCCCGAAGCGCTCGGGGATGCGCCGGGTCACGAGCTTCACAATCACGTCGCGCGCCTGCTCGGCGTCGCGCTTCGGGATCACGAAGAATTCGGCGTGCTCCGACTCCGCGTCGTCGCTCGCCGGCTCCTGCCCCTGCAAGATGCAGTGCGCGTTCTGCACGATGCTGCTCAATTCGCTCTGGCGAAAGATGCGTCCGAGCCGCACCGTCGGCACCACGCCGCTCGCGATCACGTCGTGCAGGACCGCGCCGGGCCCGACCGAGGGCAATTGGTCCACGTCCCCCACGAGCACCAGCCGCCCGTCGTCAGGCACTGCCGCGAGCAGCGCCTGGCCGAGCTGCACGTCCAGCATCGAGGCCTCGTCCACCACCAGCGCCTTTGACTCGAGCGGGCTCGCCTCGTCACGCCGGAACGCGTGCAGGTGCGGTTCGTATTCGAGTAGACGATGCAACGTCGACGCCCCCTGCCCGGTGGACTCGCCGAGACGCTTCGCCGCCCGCCCCGTCGGCGCCGCCAGGCTCACGTCGATCCGCGCCAGCTGAAACATGCGCAGGATCGCCCGCACCAGCGTGGTCTTGCCCACACCGGGCCCACCGGTGATCACCAGCACCTTCTCGCGTGCCGCGCGCGCCACGGCGTCGCGCTGCTCCGATGACAGCGCGTAGCCCGTGGTCTTCTCGAACGCCGCGACGGCGGCTTCCCAGCCGCGCAGCTCCTTGGCGTCCCCGAGCAAGCGCGCGAAGTGCCGCGCGACTTCACTCTCGGCGCGGTGTAAGTAGGCGAGATAGACGGCATCCCCCTCCACCACCACGCGCTCGGCCGCCCACAACGAGTCGATGCCGGCCTCGACATGCGCCGTGTCGACCTCGAGCATCTGGGCCGCCTGCTCGGCGAGCGCGGCACGCGGCACGAACACATGACCGGATTCCATCAACACTCCGAGCACATGCAGGACGCCGGCCTGCACCCGTTCAGGGTGGTCGAGCCCCACGCCGAGCGACTGCGCCAAGCGATCGGCGGTCTTGAAGCCGACCCCCTGCACTTCCAGCGCCAATCGATAAGGATGGCGCTCCACCATCATCGCAGCGCGATCGTCGTACTTCTGCACGATCCGATTGGCCAAGCTCAGAGAAGCGCCGTGGGTTTGCAGCAACAAGCGCACGTTGCTGAGCCGGCGTTGATCGGACCAGCCTTGCCGGATCTGTTCCAGGCGTTTGCCCTTCAAACCGGGCACCTGGGTGAGCCGAGCGGGCTCCTTGTCCAGCACCTCCAACGTCGACACACCGAAGCATTCCACGATGCGTTTGGCGAAGCCTGGACCGAGCCCGGGGATCACACCGGAGCCGAGATAGCGCTCGATGCCTTCCAGCGTCTCCGGCGCCACCACCACCAGCGAGTCGGCGCGAAATTGTCGCCCGTGCTTCGCGTCGTCGATATACGTGCCCGTCGCGCGCACCTGGTTGCCCGGGCCTACCGCTTGAAATACGCCGACGAGCACCACCACCTGCGGGGCCGCGCTGCGCGCGCCTGGCGTGGCATTTTCGGCCACCTTGACGACGCGAAAGCCCGTTTCCTCATTCTCGTAGGTGACGCGCTGGACTTCACCGCTGAGCGTGGGCACAGGTCGACAATAACTGGGGTAACGAGAGCGGAAAAGCTATACTCGCTGCATGAACGGGCCGGAGTCGGGGGGCGTTCGAAACGGGGGAAGACTGTCGAGTGGGCGAGGGCTGGGGCCCCTCGACATCACGCGCCAGGACGGCGCATTGATCATCACGATCCAGCGAGAAGATCGGCGTAATTCACTCAGCCTGGCCACGCTCGAAGCGTTCGGAAACGTATTTCGGCAAACGCTTTCGCCGGATGATCGGGCCGTCGTGGTGACGGGCGGGGGCACGCGCGCCTTTTGTGCCGGCGCCGACCTCAAAGAGCGAAAAGACATGAGCCTCGACGCCGTGCGCGAACAGCTGCTGCGCTACCGCACCGAGCTCGGCTGGCTGTCGACCTGCCCGGTGCCTACGGTCGCCGCCATCAACGGCGCCGCGCTGGGCGGCGGAGTCGAGCTCGCGCTGCTCTGCGATTTGCGCATCGCAGCCCCCCACGCCACCTTCGCCTTGCCCGAAACCAGCCTCGGCATCATCCCCGCTGCGGGCGGCACCCAGCTGCTCCCGCGCATCGTCGGCGCCGCCAAAGCGCGCGAGCTGATCCTGCTGGGCACTCAGATCTCCGCGCACGAGGCCCTGCGCATCGGGTTGATCCATCGCCTATCGGCCACGGAGCAGAGCGTCTTGCACGACGCATTGGCCTGGATTGAACCCATCACGCGCGGGGCCCCTCTGGCCCAACGCGCCGCCTTGCGCGCGCTGCGCGCCGCCGATCGACTGGAGCTCGAAGCCGGCCTCGAATTCGAGCTCAGCTGCTACGAGACGTGCCTGACCAGCACCGACCGGCACGAAGCATTACAGGCCTTCGCCGAGAAGCGCCGCCCCGTCTTCCGCGGCGAATGAGCATGGGTGACCCCGCCTGTCGCCCGAGCCTGATTCCAGGGCACCTCCAATGAGGTCTATGCAAAGCCACCGAGTGTCAACACGGCACCTGCGTAGGACGGCCACACCAACCAGTGCTCACTGCGCGTCGCGGTGATCGCGGGCGGGGACTACTGCACCCGTCGAATCTCCAGTTTGTTTACGAACCGGGCTTCGTGGCGCGCTGGGTGGGCTCCGTGTTGCTGGCTTTGGGATGGGGCGGCGCTACGGACCCGCCTGTCACCGGCGCGACCATTGGGCGCCGCCGAAATGGGCTTGGCAGGAGGC
>JAYWEH010000107.1:0-13842 GCA_043780025.1 Deltaproteobacteria bacterium | reverse complement strand
CTGGAACAGGCGAGCGAAAGCAGCCCGAGCGCGCACGCGAAGCGACTGAGCTCGAGGGAACGACGCCGGCGCGCTGGGAATTGAGAATGGGCGCGGTTCACTGGGTCGGTCTCGGCGGCGGCCTCCTCCTCGAGAAGCCCGCTCTAGAAACTGAAGGCTAGGGTGGCACGCCGCGCCGCGCAACCTCAGCTTCCAGCCGGCCGTTGGTTTTTGGTGGAGCTACCCAATTCAACCGGAAGCACTTTGGCCGCTGGCGTTTTCCACGCACTCGGAACGGACGTCATCCAGGCTGAGCGGCGTCGCCGTGGCGGCCATCCCTTCGAGCAGCGCTGCCGCGGCCACCTTGCGCTGCGAGCGCACCAGCGCCGCGCCGATGCAGGCGGGGCAGCCGGACACGCAGGGGCACGCCTGAATGAGCCGTGCGGCGCGGCTCATCAGTTCCTCGCTGCGCTCGTAGATGCGCCGGGCGAGGCCCACGCCGCCGGGTAGCGCGTCGAAGAGAAACAAAGTGGGCCGGTAACGCTCGTCACCGAGCACATCGCGATCGCAGGCGCTGTCGTCGGATCCCAGGCTTCGCCCGATATCCCGCGGTTCGCACATGAGCGCGATGCTCGATACGGTTTCGAGGGCGACGCCGGCGCCGCGCAACGCATCGATCAGGACCGCGCGAGGCCACCGGCCGAGATCCTGATCCCCGTCGATCGTCCACCAGAAGCCGGTCGTGTGCATCTCCAAATCGGGCAGGTGCACATCCCCGTAACCCGCGTTTTCATGTGTGAAGAACTTGATCTTCTTGTACCCGGTCACGCTCTCCACGACCTTGATGTCCCCGTGGCTGAGCTTGCCGTGCGGTGTGAGGCGCTCCGCGGCGATGTCCAGGATCGTGACCTTGTCGTGCGTGAGTGCGGTGGTGAAATAGTCCGGCTCCACTTTGCGTACGAAGGCCTTGTGGTTGTCGTAGTCTAGACGCTCCACCTGGTATTGCGCGGCGTCGTGCTGATAAATCGCTTGCTCGTGCAGCATCGTGTGCGTGGAACGCCAGTCGAGCTCCGCCAAGGCCACGTCCGTCTCGACGTCGACGATGACGAAGTTGTCCCAGCTGACGCTGCGTAGTGACACGTGGCTCGCAGGGCCCGTCTGGCCCGTCCATGAATACTGCTCGCGGCCGCGGTAGAGCAGCCCCTGGCGCGACAAATAGTCCAAGGCGTCCGTCGTGCTTTGCGGATCGAGCCCGGCGTATCCGTTCCCCCCGCTGCCGGGTTCGGCTGTGCGGAAGGGCAGCTCGAACGCGGCGCACTTCAGATGCTGCACCAAGATCTCCACGTTGTCCGGGTCGATGCGCGCTTCTTCAGCGTTCGCATCAAAGACGTATTCGGGCTGGTTGGCCATGAACTGGTCCGTGGCGCGGCTGTTCAGCACCATCACCGCGATGCTTTCCTTGCCGCGGCGGCCCGCTCGCCCAAAGCGCTGCCAGGTTGCCGCGATCGACCCCGGGTAACCCACGCAGATCACCGCATCCAGATCGCCGATGTCGATGCCGAGCTCGAGCGCGTTGGTGGCGATCACGCAACGAATGGCGCCATCCCGGAGGCCTTTTTCGATAGCGCGGCGCTTGTCCGGCAGATAGCCGCCGCGGTAGCCGAAGATCGCGTCACGGGGCACGCCTTCTGCGCGCTCACGAATGTACTTGAGCATGACCTCGACGGAGTTGCGGGAGCCGGCAAAGACGATGCTGGGGACCCGCGCCGCGAGCAGATCGACGGCCAATGTGACGGCGTGTTTGAGTGAGCTGCCGCGGATGCCGAGCTCCGCGTTGACGATCGGGGGATTGTACAGAAACAGCCGGCGCCGAGCCGAGGGCGCTCCGGACGAACTGATCACCGAAATCGCCTCGGGCTCGATGCCGAGCAGCCGAGCGGCGTGTTCTCTAGGATTGCCGATGGTGGCCGTCGCGGTGATGAAACGCGGTGCGCTGCCGTGAAAGTGGGCAATCCGTCGCAAGCGGGCAACTACATGCGCCATATGCGAGCCGAAAACGCCGCGATAGGTATGCAGCTCGTCGATCACGACATACTTCAGATTCTGAAACACCCGTGCCCAGCGCGGATGGTTGGGCAAGATGCTGGCGTGCAACATGTCCGGGTTGGTCAAGATCACGCGGCTCTGATCCCGCACCGCGCGGCGAGCGTCACCTGGCGTGTCTCCGTCATAAACGAGCGCTGGCACTCGGAGCTCTGCATCGGCGATCAATGCGTGCAGACCTTGCTCCTGATCGCGGCTCAGGGCCTTGGTGGGGTAGAGGTAGATGGCGCTGGCGCTCTCGTCCTTTCCGAGCGCATCCAAAACCGGTAGGTGGAGGCACAGGCTCTTACCGCTCGCGGTGGGCGTGGCCGTGATGACGTGTGAGCCACTGAGAGCTGCGCCGACGGCCTCGGCTTGATGCGTGTACAGCTGCGTGATGCCGCGGCGCGCGAGCGCTTGGACGAGGCGAGCGTCCAGGGCAGGGGGCAAGCTCGTGTATTCGGCTCGCGCTGGGTCGAGGGTGCGCTCCGCGGCGAAACACTCCACGATGGCCCGCTCGGCGTGCCAGTGTTCAATCACCGCCTCGACGCCGGTGCGCCGCACCCACGGAGCGGGCTGAGGGATCGGCGCTTCGGTGGTGAGGTGAGGCCGAGACGCAGGGAACGACATATCTAATACTAAACATATTACCAGTCCTTCGGTCAAATTCGAGGCCGAGCTGTTCCGGGGCGGGGAGGGCCGTCGGCCCCGCCGGGCGGGTTGGTCTTAGGGGTGGTGCGGGCGATGGCGGTGGCGTAGGAAAGGCGTAGGAATGGCTGAGCCGAGTCGCACACAACTGCCCGATACGTTACCGCCCAAGGCGCTCCAGCAGGCACAGCCCAAGGTGCGTTCCCGTACGGGCTTCGTGTTTTTTGGTTCCGTGGCGGCCATCTGTCTGCTCGCCGACGTGGCCAGCAAAGCCTGGGCCGAAATCGAACTGACGCGGCGAACGCCGCTGCGCCCCGTGGTGGTGCTCGAGGGGCACCTGAATTTCACGTTGGCCTACAACCGTGGGGGCGCCTGGGGCCTGTTGCAGGACGCCAGCGAGACGCTGCGGCGGCCGTTCTTCCTGGTCGTCAGCGTGGCGGCGATCGCGTTTATCGTTTCGCTGTATGGGAAGCTTCAGCCCGGGCAACGCGCGCTCCGTTGGGGGCTACCGCTCGTCCTCGGCGGAGCTTTGGGCAACCTCGCCGATCGAGTGACGCGGGGAAGCGTCGTCGATTTCATCGACTATCGCGCGGGTTGGGTCGAAGGAATGAATGAGCTCATTGCGAAGCTCGTGAGCGGTTGGAACGTCACCGATCACTGGCCGACCTTCAACGTCGCCGACATCGCGATCTGCGTGGGCGTGGGGCTCATGGCGGTGGACATGATCGCGTCAGGCCGCCGCAACGCCGAGGGGCACCCCGGTGGGAACCGTTCGGTGCCTCCAGCCCCCAGCCCCGCTCGTTGAGCTCGCGCCCTGTCTTCTTTGCTGCCCAAGGACCTGGCTGAGGCTCTGAGGGCGAGAAGGTCGAGCTCCAGTTCGTGCACCCCATTCTGTTTTCCGTCTTCGGTGAGTCGGTATCGAGCTACATGGTGCTCATCGCCGTGGGCTTCGTGCTGGCGACCGCCATGGGGGCGATCTGGGTGCGTCGAGTGGGTCAGAACCCCGACGTGGTGGTGGATCTGGGCCTGGCCTCAATCGTGGCCGGTCTGGTTGGCGCCCGCCTGCTGCACGTCTTCGCCGACGGCTACTTTTGGGATTACGTGCATCTCTGCACGGATCCGGCAAAGGTGGCTTGGCCGGTATCAAAAGCGGAGTGCCTGGGGCCCCTCGAGGGGGTTTGGGACGCGACCGCGTCCGTTTGCCGCCCGGGGCACGCGGACTGTTGGGCTTGGGCTCAGCTGTGGGGTGGAGGGCTCACATTCTACGGCGGGTTCATCGCGGCGACGGTGGGCGCCGTGCTGTTGTTTCGGCGTGATCGGTTTCCGCTATGGAAAGGCGTGGACATGGGGGGCATGATGGTGCCTATCGGGCTCGGTATCGGGCGGCTCGGGTGTCTACTCGGCGGTTGCTGTTTTGGCGTGAGCTGCGAGCGGCCCTGGGCGCTGCAGTTTCCGTCGCACAGTCCAGCGAGCGAGTGGCAATTCCGCGAAAAGCTCGTCAGCAGCGCCGCCAATTTGTCGCTGCCGGTTCATCCCACGCAGATCTACGAAGCCTTCTGCGCGCTCTTGATCGCGGTCATCAACATCTTGTTCGTGCAAGGGCGCAAGCGCTACGACGGACAGGTTTTCGTGGCGTTCTTGAGCGCGTACGGGGCGAGCCGCTTCGCGATTGAATTCTGGCGCAGTGACGATCGGGGCGGCGTGTTCGGGCTCTCTACCTCCCAGTGGATCAGCCTCGGGATGATCGCTGCGGCGCTCGGGCTGCATTGGGTCCGCGGAGTGCGCCAGCCACGCGCGGTTTACGCCTAGGGCGAGGTTTTTGAGCACCGCGAGGGGATCGGCTAGACTCAGAGTATGGCTATGACTCGTCAGCGTCGGTGGTGGGCCGGCATCCTTCTCGCGGCGATTTCGTGCAATCGGGACGAAGAGCCTCGGCCAGGCTTCGCACCGGACTGCAACGAAGCCGAGTGCACCGCCACGCGGACTGGGCCTCCGTTCGTGCCATCCGGAGCCATTGATCTCGGGGCTGGCGGGGGTGGCGGCGCAGCCGGTGCAGGTGGTGGTGGCAGCCTACCGCCGCCCGCGGTGGGTACGTTGGCAGGCAGCGTGCGCGTGGTGGTCGAGCCGGATCTGAGCGCTTCCCGCAACCTAGACCAGATCTTGGAGGTCCATGCGGCAGGCTCCAGTGAAGACGAGGTCGTGTCCGAAACCACAGCGACGGGAATCTTTCGGCTGGAAGGCATACAGCCCAATCCGGTGCTGTGGGTGGGCGTCGGCCCCTTTGACGACAGCGTCACCGGAACCTTCATGAATACGTTGCAGCCCGTCGATGCTTCGGTTGCCAACAGCCTGGAGCTGTTGGTCGTCCGGCGCTCCGTTATGGAGCAAGTCGCCCAAACGTTCCTGAACAATCCCGAGCTCGATCCCGACGCCGGTCACGTTATCGTGCGGTTTGTGAATGCCTCGGGCATCGGCATTACCGGTGTGACCATTACCTTTCCGGAGCCCGATCCGGTGGCCATCGGCTACGATGCCGGCGACATCTATAGCGACCAGGCGCTCGAAACGGCGACGCGCGGCACCGTGTTGCTATTGAACTTGCCAGCCGCCGAATACCCAGGCGGTCTCACTTCCGTGGTCGCCGATTCGTCGGTCGATCTGTTCGATCTGAATCTCAGGGTGGCGAGTGGCAGCGTCACAATCGCGACCGTGCAAGTCGACCTCTGAAGCCTTAGCGGCCGAAGTAGCGCTCCGGAGCGACCCCAGTGGCCGAACAGACTTGCTTCAGCACGCGGTCGGTGGCCGCCTCGAGGTCCGCGAGCGAGCCGTCGTTGTCGATCACATAATCGGCGCGCGCGGCCTTCTCGGCGAGCGGTAGCTGCGCCGCCAGGCGGGCTCGCACCTGTGTTTCGTCGGCGCCATCGCGGGCCTGTGCGCGTCGAATTTGAACGGCTTCGGGGGCCTGCACCACCACCACGGGTCGGAGCTCGCTCGCCAGACCTTTTTCGTACAAGAGCGGAACCTCGTAACAAGAAAGCGGCTCCCCACGCGCGGCGAACTCAACCAGCAATGCATCGCGGCGGGCCTGGATCTCGGGGTGGGTGATGGCCTCGAGCTCGAGCCGTTTGGATGCGTCAGCGAACACGATCGACGCCAGCCAACGCCGATCGAGCGCCCCGTCTCGCAACGCCTCGGGGCCAAACGCGGCGACGACCTTTGCCAGCACCGGGCTGCCGGGGCTAGTGACGGCCCGGGCGAGCGCGTCGGCGTCGATCACCGGCACGCCCCGTTCGCGCAGCCGCGCCGCGACAGTGCTCTTTCCGGAGGCCAGGCCTCCGGTGAGACCAAAGACCCGCATTGGACCCGCCATGGGCGCCAGCCTAGTGCCAGAGGCGAAGGAGCGGCCTGTAAGGTTGCCTCGGGGGCCCACAATCCGTAATCTCCGCACTCTGAACTGATGTCAAGGCATCGCCCCTTCGGTTGGCGCCCCCGCTGCGCCCTCGCAGGGCCCGTCGCGCAGTGCGCCGTGCTCCTGCGGTCGCTCGCCTTGGGCGCGGCCATTGCGGGGCTCGGGTCGAGCGCCTGCCGGGAAGATGGACGTGCTCCCCTGATCGAGCGCGAGGCTCGTTCACCTGCGCCGAGCGAGGCTGTGACCGAGCGTGCGCCCGCGCCATCGCCTTTGCCGGTGGCGCCACGCGTCGCATGGCGTTTCCAGTCGGCGGCGCCCTGCACGGGCGCGCCCGCAGTTTCCGAGTCGGGGTCGGTGTACGTGTCGAGCGTCGAAGGCTACGTGCACGCGCTCGAAGCTGACGGCCAATTCCGCTGGAGCCGAGCCGTCAGCGGTACCCCGCTCGGCACACCTGCGGTGGACCGAAATGGTCAGGTATTCGTCGCGACGAGTGAGCAGCGCATCTACGCCCTGCGTGCGGATGGTCGAGCCAACTGGGAGCATCGCTCACCGATCCGGCTCGCGTCGGCGCCGGTCCTGGGCGGCGCCGGAGTCCTCTACTACGCCGGTCGAGATGCTCGCGTATATGCGCTGTCGACCTGGGGCGGGCCGCTCTGGAGCCGCGCATTGTTCGATTCCGTCACGGTGGCCCCGTCCGCCGTGCCGGGGGGGGGGCTCGCGGTCGGGACGTCGCGCCCCGAGCTCTGGCTTCTGCGCAACGCTGGAGCGGCGGTGCGCCTGCCGCTCCCTGCGCCGCTGCGGCAGCCCGTGCTGTCGAGCCCAGAACGCGTCTACGCCGTGGTGGACGCCGAGCTCCTGGCGGTGCAGTCGAGCGGCGTGCCTCGCGTGGAGTTTCGCGCTGAGGCACAGGCTGCGGCCTTGAGCACCAATGCGGAGTGGCTGGTTGTGCAGTGGCATCGGCAACTGCGCTGGGTCTCTCCGGGCACGGGCCAGGTCCTTTTTGCCGCGGAGCTGCCCGGCGAAGCCAGCGGCGTGCCCGCAGTGACCAATTCGGGCGTGGCGTTGGTCCCCATGGTGGCCGGTGATCTGATGGTGCTCGCTCCCGGCCAACGCCGGAGCGCCCGCGTCAGCGTGGGTTCTGCGCCGGTCTGGCCACCGCTCTGGGATGAGCGCAATCAGCGAGTCCTGGTGGCATCGAGCGGGGTCGTGGCTGCCATCGATCTTGCCGGCTGGCCCGCTCGCGCGGGGGTAGACCCGTCCGAGGCCCCCGCCAAGGCCGAGCCACGAGCACCCAGCTCTGCGCAGGCGTCTCCGCTGCGGGGCGCCCCGGGGGAAGGCGCGTGAATCTCGAGCGCCGGTTAGAACGCCTGGCGCCGCAGAACGCCGCAGCCGGCGTAAATGTACGAGAAGACCAAGACGGAGCCAGCCGCCCCCCCGCCGCCGAGCGCCAGCGGGCGCTCAGCGAGCTGCGAATGCGCATCGGTGAGGTGCTGGCGCGGTCGACTCCGAGCGCCGCGGTGCCCGAGCAGGTGGAGCACGAGCCGTTCCGGCGCGAGCGCGTGTCGGTTCGAGCGCTCTCGTTCGAGTCTGTTTCCACGTCGCGGGGCTCGATCGAGTTGCGCACGGCCCGCTTGCCGATATCCCACCGAGTGGGCCGGATCAGCCTGCAATCCGTTGCGAGGGCGTGCTCGGAAACGATCGCACACCTGGCGCTGGACCCCCGATTGGCCGCCGCTCATCCGGAAGGTTGGTTGTTTCTCGATCTGGAGACGACGGGTCTCGGTGGTGCCGGGGTGCTGGCTTTTGTGGTGGGCATGGCGCGGCTCGAACAGGACGGGCATGTGCGCGTGGAGCAGCTCTTGTTGGGCGAGCCGGACGCGGAAATGGCTCTGCTGCACTACGTGAGGGAGCGGTACGCCGCTGCGAGCCTGATCGTGACGTACAATGGCAAGTCGTTCGATCGACCGTTGCTCGAGGGGCGCTGCGCGATGAACCGCATGCCGCCCCTGCCTGACAGGCCGCACCTGGACTTGCTGCACGTCGGGCGGCGCCTGCACCAGCGGCGGCTGGGGAGCTGCAGCCTCAAACGCATCGAGAGCGAAGTGCTCGGTTTCGATCGCGGGGACGACATCGACGGCAGCGAAGTGGCGGCCCGCTACGGGCAATATCTACGTTCCGGCGACGCCGCGGGTCTACGCGCCGTCGTCGAGCACAATTTTTCGGACGTGCTCTCGATGGTGGCGCTGGCAGGGCTGTACGGTCAAGAGTTGCCTGAGCTGCCGGGCGAAGACTTGGCGGGGCTGGCGCGCACGCTCGAACGCGCCGGCGCAAGGCAAGGCGCCGAACGCGCCGCGCAGCAAGCCTGTGAGCGGGGCGGCGGGATCGAGGCGCTACGTGTGCGTGCGCAGCTCGCCAAGGCGCGCGGGGATACTTTGGCCGCGGTGCGTGACCTGGAACAACTCTGCCGCCACGCCGACGACCCACGCGGCCGCCTGGAGCTCGCCAAGCTCTACGAGCACAAGGTGCAGAGGCCGGCCCTGGCTTTGCAATGGGTGGCCCGGGGCACTGGGGAGAGCGTGGCGGAGTTGCTGCGGCGTCGCCAACGGCTCGAGCGCAAACTACGGGCCGAGGCTACCCGCAGGGCCGCGCTACCCGCATTCGGTGCTGATTCGAAAGCCCGCTGATACCCCTGCGCTGAACATCAGCACCGCTGTGGAAATCCTGTGGTTTGCCGTGAAACACGTCATATCCATGGGCGCAGCCTTCCCAGCATCGGGGCGCGACCCATAGCGAAGGGTATCGTTTCGGTCAAAATTACCGTCACCGCTGGGTGGGAGTTCTCCCCAATGTCATGCGGTGTGTTACGTTGCCCGCGTGACCATTACGGTTGGATGCTCCGGATTCGCGGTCCCGGCGACGCGCTATTTTCGGGAGTACGAGTTCGTGGAGGTTCAGGAAACGCACCGAGCGGTTCCTGGGCCGGGCACGATTCGGCGATGGCGCCGGGAAGCCCCAGAAGGGTTCCAGTTCGCGCTCCTGGGCCCCCGGGAGATTGCACAGGAGAGCTTTCGTTCCGGTCGCGTCATTGAGACGGCCCTCGAGACTCTGGATGCAGTGAGAGACGAATTGCAGTCACAGGTCGCGATATTTCTAGCTCCAACAGATTTTTCGCACTCGCGACCAAACAAGTCGGCGTTGCGCGAGTTCTTGGAGCTCGTACGGACCCGGTTTACGACCATCGTTTTCGACGCCGGACCGGCCTGGAATCCGGAAGAGGCGGACGAGCTCGCGGAGGAAACCCAGACGCTCGCGGTCCGCGATCCGCTGCAGCACGGATTGTCCAAGCGCGGCCACGCCTATTATCGGCTGCCGGGCCCAGCCGGTCACAAGTCGCGCTACGAGGATCCGGCGATCGAGCGGCTCGCAGAGATCGCCAAGGGCGCTAGCCACGAACACGCGCACTACGTGTTCACGAATGTCGACATGTTCGCCGATGGCCGTCGCTTCAAGCGGGCCATCGGCTTGTAACCAGACCGTTACTCGAACAGGACTTCGCTGCCGAAACACTCGACCGCGCAGCGCGTTTCGGGCAACCCCGCGTCCGCCGAGCCGACGGGCTCGTTGATGCACAACAGTAGCGCGTTGGTGTTTTCGGCGGGGAACATGGCGACGGTGTTGTCCGAGATGCACATGCCGTAGGTTTCCTGGTCGAGGAAGCCCTCCGTCGCTTGAATTTCCGCGCACTCGGCGACGCCCGTCCACTCATCGACACAGGTTTCATCGTCGCAGCCCAGCCAGGCGTCGCAGCACTCCTGCTTCAGACATTGGATGCAGGGCTCGTCGTCGTCCCCGGCTTCCTCGTTGCAAGTGGGCGGTGGCAGCGCGTCGCTTCCGCCGGCACCGCCGCTGTTCGAGCCCGCTCCGCCGCCATCGCCTGCGCTACCGGCCGAGCCCGCTTCGCCAGCACCAGCGGAGCCGCTCGCCCCGGCGCTACCGGCCGAGCCTCCATCGCCGCCGAAACCATCGATGGGGCCGTCCCCGACGCTCACGTCGCAGCCAAGCGGTCCCAGCAGCAGCCCCAACGCGATTCCCTTAGTCCAAGCCGTCGTCATCTAATCCTCCATAGTCCAAGCTGACCCCAGTGTCCTCGGGTCTCCTGGTCGACATCCTGTCATACGGCCGTTGCGTGTCCAAACTGCCTTCGGAGCCCACGGGCCGCTCAAAGACTTCGTTTGATGATGTGGAAGCCGAAATTTGTCTCGACGACGCCGCTGACTTCTCCCGGCCGTAGCGCAAATGCCGCATCCGAGAACGGTTTGACCATCTGCCGGCGCCCGAAGCGGGGCAAAGCTCCCCCATCCACGCCCGATGGGCTGTCCGATGATTCGCGAGCCAGCCGAGCGAAGTCTGCCCCAGGCCTGCGCGCCTCGGCCGCGAGCCGGGTGGCGAGCTGTAGGGCTTCCTCCTTGCTGCGAACTACGGTGGCCCTGGCCCGCGTGGCGCCCGCATAGGCGACGAGAATGTGTGATGCGTCGATCTGGTCGCCCGGCTCGGCAAGGGCCGTCGCCGGCAGGGTTGGTGCTGCTTCGGCGGCAGGGTCGCCCAGCGCTGAAGGATCAGCGCCAGCAGGCGCGACATCGCTGTCGGCTGCGGCTGCGGCGGCGCGATGGTGCCGTTGGGGCAGGGGACGGGTGAGCTCCGGGCAGCCTGCCAGCATTATCGCAGCCCCCAACGAGAGCACGTAGCGTCGCGTTGGCCAGGGCACGGGGACACAAACTGATGGGGACCGCATCTCGTGCGTGGAAGCGGTTCGAAACAGTCGAGCCGCGCGTCAGGAGCACTGCGTATACGGACTGCGAGCTGCGCAGGACAAGATATCGTAGACGGGTGGCTTGCCTGCTTGGGCGCGCTCAGACCATGATGAGCCGGAAATGGCGAGGATCCTTCACATCGAGGACGATTCTGCAAATCGGCTGCTCGTTCGCAAGATCCTGACACCGGCCGGCTTCGAGGTCATCGACGCGGTCGATGGAATCGAGGGGATCCGCAAGGCCATCAGTGAGCATCCCGACCTGGTGTTGGTGGACATCGCCATCCCTGGACTCGACGGCTACGAGGTCACGTTACGCCTGCGCGCGGAGCCGCACCTGAGGCACGTACCAATTGTCGCGATCACTGCGGAAGGCAACCGAGAGACGAGCCTCGCGGTCGGCTGTGATGGTTTCTTGCAGAAGCCCATCGACGCACGCACATTTGTCGATACGGTCCGCGGCTATCTGCTCGGCCTGAAAGACAAGGGTGATCAGACGAGCAAACACCTGCGCTTGCAGAGTCAGCGCATCGTCACCCACCTCGAGGAAAAGCTCGAGCAATTGAGCTCCGCGAACGCCCGGCTGGTGGAGATGGACCAGGCCCGCAAGGAATTTTACCGCAACGTGTCGCACGAACTCGCGACACCCATGACGCCGATCGTGGGCTACGTGCGGTTGCTGCTCGACGGCGAGCTGGGCGATTTGACGGTCGCGCAGAGCAAAGCGCTGACTGCCATCAACGACTGCGCTGATCGGCTGCGAGGCTTGATCGACAATTTGCTGGATGTGACCGCTCTGGAAACGGGTCGCATGCAGTTCGCCTACAACGAATACGATCTCGTGCAGGTGGTGCGCGCGGCACTGGTGCGGACCGATCCGAAGTTTGTCGAAAAGAAGCAGCGGGTCATCCACGAGATCCACGCTCCTCAGCTGCTCGGGATCGGTGACCCGAACCGCCTCGGCAAGGCCATCGATCAGCTCCTCGACAACGCCCAGAAGTTTACGCCCATCGGCGGCACAATCGGAATTCGCGCGCGCGCACTGACGGATCGTCAGTTCGAGCTCTGCGTCGTGGATACCGGGCCCGGAGTACCGGAGAACGCGGCGAAGCGCGTATTTGAACCTTTCTTTCAGGCGGATGGCTCCGAGACGCGCGCGTATGGCGGCGCCGGCGTGGGCCTGGCGGTGGTGCGCGGGGTGGCGCGCGGCCACGGCGGCTATGTGTGCACGAAGACCCCGGCGGAGGAGACGCTAGCGGACGTCACCTTTGGTGGGGCGAGCTTCACGCTCGTGTTTTCCCAGCGTGCGCACCTGCCGCCTTGAAGCCGCCGAGCGAGCCGCTGACCGGCTCATCCAGCATCTATTGGGACTGGAACGCTACGACGCCGCCCCATCCGGACGTGGTCGCGGCAGTGCGAAGCGCTTTCGAGCAGGCCTGGGGCAATCCCTCGAGTCAGCACCGTGCCGGCCGCGCGGCGCGCGCGCTGGTCGAGGGGGTGCGTGAGCAAATCGGGCGGGTGCTGGGCGTGCACTCACGCGACGTGGTGTTTGTCGGCAGCGGCACCGAGGCGAACAATCTGGCTCTGAACGAAGCGCGGGGGTTGGTGGTGAGCCGTCTGGACCACCCCTCGATCGTCAGGTTTGCGGAGGCGCGCGAGGCGCAGGGCCTGCCCGTCGTGTGGGCGCCGGTTCCGGAGCACGGCCGGCTGGTGCCTTCGGCCGTCGCTCAGAGCGTCGAAGCCTTGCCCGCGGAGCTTCGGGCGCGCAGCACCGTCAGTGTGACCGCCGTCAACCACGAGACGGGAGTGCTGCAGGATGTGGCCGGCATCGCGGACGAGGTGCACGCGAGGGGTGCTCGCCTGCATGTCGACGCCGCGCAGGCACTTGGGAAGCTTCCGACG
Source organism: Deltaproteobacteria bacterium (assembly GCA_043780025.1). Lineage (GTDB taxonomy): Bacteria > Myxococcota_A > Polyangia > Polyangiales > Polyangiaceae > SZUA-265. Next base: position 1,012 of record JAYWEH010000107.1, on the reverse strand, counting down.
GCTCTCTTGGCCGGGGCCGACAGCTGGACGGTCGTCGCCCACAAGATTCGCGGCCCGCAGGGCGTCGCCGCGTTGGGCTTTCGGGGTGCGATGCCATCTCCGGTCTTGCTCGGCGGCAGCCAGGAGCGTGGCTTGCGGCCGGGTACGCTCAGCGCGCCTCTCATCGCCGGTTTTGGCGCGGCACTCGACCGGCTCGATCCGGACCGGTACGCCGCCTTGAGTCCGCTGCGGGACCGGCTGGAGAGCGCGCTCAGGGCGCACGCCGTGGTCAACGGCGAGAGCAGCCCGCGAGCGCCGCACATCAGTAGTCTCTCGTTCTCGCGCTGGTCCGGCGAGCGCCTGGTCGCGGCTCTCGACGTGAGGGGACTCTCGGTCTCTACCGGCAGTGCCTGCCGTGTGGGGACCGCCGAGCCGTCGGCCGTGGTCGCGGCAATGGCCGGAGCGGAGCGTGCCCGGGGGGCGGTTCGAGTCAGCCTCGGCGAGGACGCGACCCTCGAACAGGTAGAGCGTGCGATTGTTCTGTGGTTATCGCTGTTTCACAACGTGGCTCAAAGTCCCTCAGGTGCCACCTGAAGCTCCCCGCCAGAGCGAGTAGGGCTTGCAGAGGTTGGCATCGGAGTGCTTGGAATCACAGGGATTTTAGACGTCTCACGAGGCGGTTTTCGCGATCCATTCAGTGGATTGGGTCGCCGAATGGCCGCGGCCTCTGTTCAGTGCCCCAGCAGACCTGATCAAAAACACGAAATACAAGCATTCAAGTGTTCAAATTGGCACGTTGTTTTACTGCTTCATAAAGCGCGATGGCGATCGCGACCGAAGCGTTCAGCGAGTCGAGCAGGGTGGGGCGCACGATCGCCGCTAGACGGTCGCAAGCGCGGCGCACAGACGGTTGGAGGCCGGCGCCTTCGCCGCCCAGCACGAGCACGGTGGGAGAGCGCAGGTCCACCTCGCTGAGCAGGGCGTCGCCCTGCGCCGACAGGCCAACGACCTGGATGCCCGAATTACGCGCTTC
>JAYWEH010000106.1:0-13849 GCA_043780025.1 Deltaproteobacteria bacterium | reverse complement strand
GACCCTGAAGGGCCAGTGCTCGTGGCGGCCATCCTCGAAGCCAGGGGCCTGAGCGGGGACGGGGGTAGCTTCCTCGGCGAACGACAGATCGTGCTGTTCCCGCGTGTGGCGGTCGAGCGGGAGTTTGGCGCGCAGCTGCGCGTGGCGGCCGAGCTCGGCTACCGCTACCGCTCACAGCCCGGGCAGTATTTGAACATCTATGTGGGGGATGAATGGGCAGCGGGTGCCGGCGTGCAGTGGAGCCTCCCGGGAGCCACCGCCTTCCGAAACGCACTTCTGGCCGAGCTCTTGGTCTCGACACCCGCGCGCGCGGCCTTCACCTTCAGCGACGCGGACGCGCTAAAATCACCGATTGAAGTCCTTGCCGGCTACCGCGGCTGGCTCTCCGACGATTGGCAGCTCGGCGCGGGCCTCGGGCGCGGCCTCGCGATCTCGCCCGGTTATGGCCGCACGGGTCTGCGTGTATTCGCATCCATACGCTACGCGTCGGACTTCATCGATCCACCCGCGCCACCCGACGGAGACCGGGACAAGGATGGGCTGATGGATAGTCTGGATCGATGCCCGGACCAACCCGGGTTGGTCGAGCTCGATGGTTGCCCCGACCGGGATGACGACGGCATTCCCGATATCCAGGACCGTTGCCCTGACGACAAGGGTGTTCCGAAGCTCGACGGCTGCCCCACGGACAAGCCGGTGGCGGTCTTCGAGGACGGCGGCCTCACGTTGTTCGGGACGATTACGTTCGACTCGGCCAAGGCGACAATCAAGAGCGAGTCCTTCCCGGTCGTGGACGAGGTGGCCAAAATCCTGTTGGCCAATCCCGAGATCACGTTGATCCGCGTCGACGGACATACCGATGACGTCGGCAAGGCCGAGGCCAATCTCGACCTGAGCGATCGGCGCGCCGCGTCCGTCGTCGACTACCTGGTGGGCAAAGGGGTGCCGCGCCCGCGCCTGACGTCCAAAGGCTTCGGAGAGAGCGAGCCCATCGACGAGAACGCCACCGCGCTCGGCCGCGCCAAGAACCGGCGCGTGGAGTTCTCCGTGTTGGAGCCGAAGCCCCAGTAGCCGGGTCAGCCCGAGCGCCCGAGGTGCCGGTTAACCGGTGCACCCGAGTAGCCGTTCAACCGGAGCAGACGAAGCGCACGTCGAGCCGATCGTCAGCGCGCAGGCGACAGCGGTCTTGCATGATCACCCGCGCCGGTGCGTTGCTCACGCCGGGCTCGAAGGTGAAACCATCGCCATTTCTGCAGTCGATGGGCTCACTCCCGACGCGCTCGATGCGAATGCGGACGAGGCTACCATCCACGGGGCTTTGCGGGAGATCCAGCACCTGGGGTGCCGCGACCAGCTCGGCGATGCGCTGCAACGTCACCCCGTAGTCGTCGCTGCAGATCGATCCGATGAAGCCGCGCTCCCCCATCTGCAGCACCGCGTCTCGGTAGCGTTCTCCGACGCCATACGCCTCGTCTGTGGCAGAGCGGCAGCGTTCAGGCTCGCCCTCGGCGTTGACCGGGCCGATCACAGCCAATGACACGTCGCGGAGCCGTGACGTGCCCGTGCCGTCATCCAGGGCCTTCAAGAAGTCGACATAAGTCGAAACGGGCTCGAGCGCCGCGCGCCCCTGGGGCGTTTCGCAGCGGTTGGTCTCGCACAGGCGGGTCCCATCCGTGCCCAGCGGAACGCAATACGTCCCGGCGCTGTTGCAGTCGGCGTCGGTCGTGCACTCGTTGATCTGGCAGCTCGCGGTCAACATGACGGCCTGGGGGTCCGGAACGGAACAATCGTCTTCGTCCGTGACGACGACGACCAACAGTCGCGAGCCCGCGCGCAGGAAACCCGCGTTGCCGGACGGCATCGCCTCCGGCGCGACGGAAGCGAGCGGCTCGCTGAGCGCGAGCCGCATGGCTTCGAACCCCATTTCCTGTCCGAGCCCGGCCGTGCCCTGGCCAATGAGCAGACCAAATTGCTCGAGGAGATCCGGATCGTCAAACCTGAGGAGCTTGCGCTGGCTGTCGGCGTGCACCTCACCCGATAGCTCCTTGCCGAGCTGCAAACGCCCTGCTTCGGCCTCGGCGCGGGTGAGCGTGGTCTCGGCGCAGGAGTTGGCGTACATGCTCACCGAGGTACTGACGACGCCCACCTGGAAGTCGTTCTGCACGGGCGAGTTTGCCAGTGAATCGAGGAACGCGCTGAGCTGCGCCACGACCTTGGCCTGCTCTTCGCTCATGGAGCCGGAGTTGTCGACGATGAACAGGATGTCGGTGGAAACCGAGCCGGGTAGCGCCAGCTCGGCGTCGCAGCGACCGACCACCCCCTCCGGTACGCCTGAACAGGCCACGACCAGACCTGCACCGAGCAGGGCTGCAGATTGTCTAGCTCGAGTTTTTTTCATCCGACGCACCCGGAGCCGCGCTGGCCATGATCTGCCTTCTGAGTGCGCGATCTCGCTCCCGTGCGTAAGAAAGCGGCGAAACTCAGGGAATCATTAGCGCGACCTCGGGGCCCGCCGCCCTCGAGCGACATCTGGGCCGTCGAGCCGTCCCGGCGGCTACAGGAGCGCGCTCACTCCGGCAATTTCAGGGAGGTGTTCCAGGCTGAGCCGTCAGCGCCCCCAGCATGGCTTCGGGCGATGACCGGTGCCGGATCGGGCGTGGCTGCCGCCAACTGACGAGCGCGCGCGATCTTTTCTTCCGGTACGCGCCGCAGGTTTCGCGCAGCGCCGATCCACGACAGACTGAAAATGAACCACTTGGTCGGGTCGAAATCCCAGAGGCGCACGCCGTTGCGGTAGTCGTTCTCGAAGCGATGGTGAAAGTTGTGATACCCCTCGCCGAACGTGAACAGTGCGGTCACGAAGTGGTCGCGGGCGGACGTCGAGCGATCGTACGGCCGCGAGCCCAGGGTATGCGCCAGAGAATTGGTCGCGAATGTCGCATGGTACTGAGCGACCACGCGCAAGAAGCCAGCAATCAACAAGCCGCCGAGTGCGTCGCCCCAGAGCGCACCGAGCGCCGCGGGCAAAGCCAAACCGAAGGCGGCAGCCAGGGGGACGTAGTGCTCGTGTTGCCACATCACGAGCGAGTCCGCCTCCAGATCGCGCACGCGTTTGATGGGCCGCTCGCTATCACGATAAAATACCCAGCCAATGTGCGCCCAGATGAAGCCGCGCTTGATGTTGTAGGGGTCCTCGTCGCGGTCGACCTTGGAGTGGTGAATGCGATGGTTGTTCACCCAGTGCAGCGCTGAATTTTGCGCTGACGCCGCTCCGAAGAGCAGCGCCATCAAACGCAACGCGCTCGAGGCCTGGTAGGTGCGGTGTGCGAACAGCCGGTGATAGCCCGCCGTGATGCCCAGACTGCAGAACACGAGCCACGCAAGGCCGAGGCCCAGGGTCCACGGGTTGAAGTGAACCACTGCCCACCAGATACCCACGCCTGCGGCGAGATGGGCAAAGGCCAGAAAGACGATGTTGGTCCAATCGAGTTCGCGGGTATCTTGCTTCAACGGATCATCCAGATGCTGTGGCACTCGGCGTGAGCGCTGTGCCGGTCCGGTGCACGTTCACGGGGAGTATTGGGCGGGCGCTCGCGCGGTCTTTGTCATGGACAGAATGGCCGGGCTCGGGCCGCTCCTTGGTCACGCGCTTGTCATGTTTTCGCCCGGGAGCCCCCCACTGGCCCGATTAAACTCGATTTGCAAGCCTTGACCGGCGGTTCCGTCCGCCGTAAGGGACGCCTCCCTATGACCTCCCTTGCCCTGCGGCGTCGATCTTTCCTCGGCCTCGCCGGCACCGCCGCGGGAGCCGCGGTCCTGGGCGCTTGCGAGCGCAAGCCTGAGTCGCCGGGCTCGAGGACCATCAACTGGTGGCACATCGCCAACACCGATCCCATGCTCTCGGTCTGGGCCAAATTGGCCAGGGAATTCGAGGCGGCCCACCCCGGTGTGAAGGTCAACATCACCCCGCTGGAAAACGAGGCCTTCAAGGCCAAGCTGACCACCGTGACCCAGGCCGGCAATCCGCCGGACATTTTTCATTCTTGGGGTGGCGGGGTGCTCGAGCAGCAGGTCAGTGCCGGGCTAGTCAGGGAGTTCGCCGGGGAGGGGAAGTCATTCCTCAGCAGCCTCGCACCGAACGGTGTGAAGCTCTACGAGGTCGGCGGCAAGCAGTACGGCGTGCCGTACGAGCTCGGCATGGTCGGCTTCTGGTACAATAAGGAGCTCTTCGCCAAAGCCCGGGTGCAGGGCACCCCGAAGTCGTGGGCTGAGCTACTCGGCGTGGTCCGGCAGCTCCAGGCCGCCAAGATCGTTCCGATCGCGCTGGCCGGCGCTGACAAATGGCCGGCCCATTTCTACTGGTCTTATCTGGCGATCCGGCAGGGCGGGGTGGCCGGGATGGCCGAAGCGGCCAAGACGGGCGCCTTCGACGGGCCTGACTTCGTGACTGCCGGCGAAAAGCTAGAGGAGCTCGTCGCGCTCGATCCGTTCCAGCCCGGCTTCCTCGGCGCGAAGTACGCAGCCAGCGACGGCCAGTCCGCGATGATGGGCAACGGCCAGGCGGCGATGGAGCTGATGGGCCAATGGGCACCGACGATCGAGGCCGCGTACTCCACCGACAAGAAAGGCATCGGAGACAAGCTCGGCTTTTTTCCGTTTCCGGCGCTGGAGGGCGGAAAAGGCTCACCCAATGAGGTGCTCGGCGGCTGCAATGGGCTCGCCGTCGGCAAGAATGCGCCGCCCGAGGCGCTCGAGCTCGTGAAATTCCTGCTCTCGCCCGAGAGCCAGCGCAAGGCCACGGCTGACGGGGGCGTGTTGCCAGTCACTCAGGGCGCCGAAGGTGCGATCAAGGATCCCAACCTGAAGCGGGTTCATGAAGTGTTGGTCAACGCGACAGGCTTCCAGCTCTACCTCGACCAGGCCTATCCGCCGGCGATTGGCCAGCAGGTGAACGACAGCGTCGCCGAGCTCGTCGCCAAGAGTGCGAGCCCTCTAGCGATAGCGCAGGCTATCGCCAAGACCGCGAAGAACCAGTAGCCGAGATGGCGATCCTCAGCTCCGGCGCGCGCAGGCGGCTCGCGCTCGTTCCGTTTCTACTGCCGGCGCTGCTGCTCTTTGTCGGTCTGGTGCTCTTGCCGATCTTGCTCGCCGGCTACACCAGCCTGTTCAAGTGGAATGGCTTTGGCGGGTTGCCGACCCAGTTTGTCGGGCTGGACAACTTCGTCCGTTTGCTCGATGACGAGGTGTTCCTCGGTGATCTGAAACGTGGCCTCGTGTTGGTGCTGCTGAGTGTGCTGGTTCAGCTGCCGGTGGCGCTCGGCCTGGCGCTCTTGCTGAACCAGAAGCTACGCTTCCGCGGTCTTTACAGGCTGATTTTCTTCGCCCCCTACGTGCTTTCCGAGGTGATCACGGGCGTCTTGTTCACGATGGTGCTGTCGCCGCGCAGCGGCCTGGTCAACGAGATCCTGGGCGCGTTCGGCGTGGCCGGGCAGACATGGCTGTCCGATCCCGACTCCTCGCTGCTCACGCTGTTCTTCGTGGTCTCCTGGAAGTATTTCGGATTCCACATGATCCTCCTGCTCGCCGGGCGGCAGGACATTCCGCCCGATCTGGACGAAGCGGGGCTGATGGATGGCGCCAGCAACTGGCAGATCTTCCGCTACATCACGTTGCCGCTGCTCGGGCCGACGATCCGCATCAGCGTGTTCTTGTCGATCATCGGCGCCATCCAGCTGTTCGACATGGTCTGGGTGCTCACCGGCGGCGGACCTATCCATTCCTCGGAGACCCTGGCGGTGACGATGTTCCAGTACGGCTTCCGGCGCTACGAGGTGGGCTATGCGAGTGCGATCAGCGTCACGATGTTCCTGATCAGCCTGGTCTTCGCGCTCGCTTACCAGCGCTTCGTGTTGCGGCGCGACCTCGAGGGATCGGTGACCACCGCGGGAGCGATGCGATGAGTCGGCGCGAACGGTCGGCGTTTCAGGCTTTGCCGCTGCACGCCATCTGTGTCGTGGTGGGGCTCAGCATCGTGGTGCCGGTGCTGTTCGGTGTGCTCGGCGGGTTCAAGGACAACGGCCAGCTCGCGACCCATCCGTTCGGGCTGCCGTCCCCGTGGATCACCGAGAACTACACCGAAATCCTCGGCTCGAGCGGGTTCTGGCAACCGCTCGGCTCGAGCGTGCTCATCGCGCTGGTGACCACCGTGCTCGTGGTGCTGGCCTCCGCGATGGCCGCGTTCGTGTTCGCCCGCTACGCGTTCCGCGGCCGTGAGCTTCTGTTCACGCTGTTCACGATCGGCCTGATGTTCCCATTCGCAGTGGCGATCCTGCCCCTCTACATCCTCTTGCGTCATCTGGGTCTGCTCGATAACCCACTCGGAGTGATCTTGCCTCAAGCTGCCTTTGGGCTGCCGGTGACGATCACGATACTGCGTGGCTTCTTTCGGACCATCCCGCCCGATGTCGAGGAGGCTGCGCTGCTCGACGGCTGCACGCCGTTGAGCTTTTTCTGGCGCATCCTGTTGCCGATGGCCCGCCCGGCGCTGGCCACCGTGTCGGTGCTGGCGGTGGTGGCAAGCTGGAACAACTTCCTCCTGCCGCTGGTCGTGTTCAACGACCCCGCATGGTGGACGCTGCCGCTCGGCGTTACCCAATTTCAAGGGCAGTATGCAGCGGACGTCGCGCGGATCCTGGCGTATGTGGTGCTCGCGATGGTGCCCGCCCTCGCGCTGTACGCCGTGGCGGAGCGCCAACTCGTCGGCGGCCTGACCTCAGGCGCGACGAAGGGCTGAACCAGCAGCGCGTCGGTCTGGGTGCCTGCTGTCGGGACATGCCCCGCTAACATGTCCCGACATGTCTCGCGGTGAGTCCAACGATGCAACTCCAGGCCTCGGGCGTGTCGATGTTTCGTGTTCGCTACACATCGGCCGCCTGATACGGTTTCGATGTCTGCGATTGTACGCAACTGCTTCCTCGTCGCGTCCGATACCGGTACATTGCTGGTGCTGTCGTCAGGAGAACTCATGCAAACGAGGTATGCGCGGGGCGTGCAGGGCGGCGCTCTGCTGTCATTGCGGTGGGCGCGCGCGCTCGGTGCCGCGGGCCTCGGGCTGGGCGCCGCGGGTTGCGCGGTGGATGATCGAAGCCCCAATGTCGACATCGGAGGGCTGAACGACCCCGCCGTTTGTTCCACGTACGCGGATTGCTCGACGGCAGCGCCGTACTGCGGGCCAGAAGGGCGTTGCCAAGCCTGCCTGGTGGGCTCCAACGAAGGCTGCGCTGCGGCGCGTCCGATATGCGTCGCTTCCGACGAAGCGCCCGTTCGTTGCGTCGAGTGTAACGGCGCCGAGTGCCAATATGGCCCCGGTGACCCTGACGTGGTGGGTCCGGGCCTTGCGGAGCGCCAGCGCTCTGGAGCGGGGCTGGTCGCGGGAAGCGTACGCGCCAGCAGCGCTCGATATTCTGCGGTGCTCAGTACCGCAGGGGCCGCGGCGCCGCCCAGCGTGTCGAGCTCGGCGCGCTATCAGCTCGTCCGAGGCGCGCCGCGCTGACAATCGCTCCACGACCGAATCCCATCAAACAGGAAGACCGAACGTATCATGGCAGCCCACTCGTCCTCGCACCGCTCTCAGTCCACGCTTCGCCGCGCAGCTCGCTCCCTTCGCCGGGCCATCGCTGTCGCCGTTCTGGCGAGCGTCATGGTCCCGTCTTCCGCCGTGGCCGTCCCGCCCACCCTGACAGAGCAGGGGCGCCTGTTTGATGCGCAAGGGGCGTCCGTTACGGCGCGCCTGAGCCTGAGCTTTTCGCTCTACGAAAGTGACGCGGGCGACGCGCTGGTCTGGTCGGAAACCCAATCGGTCGAGCTGGACGATGGATACTTCGCCGTGGAGCTCGGCAGCGTGGAGTCGCTGCCGGCGTCCGTGTTTGGCGGCGCCGCTCTCTATCTCGGCATGCGCGTGGACGGCGACGAAGAGATGCGGCCGCTCCAGCGCTTGACGAGCGTGCCGTACGCGCTCGTCGCGGAGACAGCCCAGAACCCGAACGGCGTCTTTGTCGGCAGCATCCAGGTCGTGAACGCAGCCGGTGAATGGGTGGGGGAAGCCGGCCTTGGGGGTCAAGGCCCGCCAGGAGCGACGGGCCCGGCAGGCGCGGTCGGTCCCGCGGGTGATCCGGGGCCCGCAGGCGCTTCCGGCGTCGTCGGTCCGGCGGGGCCCGCGGGAGCGCGCGGTCCTGCGGGGCTGGCTGGGCCGGCAGGAGCAGAGGGTCCAGCGGGTCCGGCAGGAGCCGCAGGGCCGCGCGGTTTGGCGGGTCCGGCGGGGGCGACGGGGCCGCGCGGCTTGACAGGTCCAGCGGGTCCGTCCGGCGCTGAAGGCTCGCTGACCTGCAACATTGCTTTCGACGACGTCAGTATTGCCGCTCTGTCACAACGGGACGTGCGCCTCAGCTGTCCAGCTGGCACCACCATGTCCACCGGCGGTTGCCTCGTCTCGAGCGCGGACGCGAACCTTTCGCAAATTGAGCTCGTGAGCAACGGCCCCATCGGGCCCAACAGTTGGTCCTGCAGATGGGTCAACAACTCCAACGCGCCGTTCGTCGCCAGCACGCGCGCGCTGTGTTGCACGCTTTGATAGAGGTTGCTGTCTTCCCCGATCGCATTGACTCTGAGTAGCACAGGTTCCCCGGAGCGCCCGGCGGCGAGCGCCCCGTTTCGTTGAAGGGCCGTTCGTTGGTTCCGGCGTCAGATCGGCGTGCCGGCGCAGCCCCCGACGTCGTCGCAGATGTCAGTCGCGGTGGAAGCGTCGCCGTCGTCGCAGGACGTCGTCTCAGGTCGCGTGCTCACACTCGTGCTGCAGCTGCCGGAGACATTGCACGTATCGGCCGTGCAGGTGATGCCGACGTTACAGGCCGCACCGGTGAGAGGGCTCGCGTCGCACCCGAGCGTTTCGCTGCACACGCCGACGGTGCACTCGCTGTCGAATCCCGAGCAATCGACCTCGCTGCCGGTGCACGCTCCGAGTCCGTCACATTCGTCCAGCTCGGTGCAGATCAGGCCGTCGTCGCAAAAGGAGCCGGGCGTCTGGTTCGCCGTGGCGCATTGGTCCAGCGTTTCGTCGCAGCCGGCGGATACCTGACACTGGGGGACACCGGTGAAGCAGTCGCGCGCCGCGCCCTGGCAGAAGCCGAAGCCGTCGCACTGATCGGGGGTGGTGCAGAAGAGGCTGTCATCACACGGGGCCCCGAACGAGGCCGCCGTCGTCACGCATTGGTCGAGCTGTTCGTCGCAGCGCACGGCGATCTGGCAGGTCGGGGCTTCGGCCGTGCAATCGCGGAAAGTGCCGCCACATTCGCCCTCGTTGCAGACGTCGGTTTGCGTGCAGAACAGGTCATCGTTGCATGGCGTTCCGTCGGCCAGCGGCTGGACGGAGCAGCCCGTCTCTTCGTCGCACGTGCCGGCGTGGCAGGTGTCGGCGCCGAAGTTGCAGTCGCGCGGAGCGCCCCCGCGGCAGCTGCCCGAGTTGCACGTCTCGCCCACGGTGCAGAGCTCGCCGTCGTCACAGGGTGAATCGTCTTCGGTGTCGGGGTCAGAGCAGTCGAAGACCTTGGCTTTGGCGAGCTCGACGCTGGCGCTGACTGCGCCGTCGCCCACGCTGGCTTCCGTGCAGCCGGCGAACTCCGCCACGCCGTCAAACCCCGCGGCCTCGACGTAGACGAGCGCATCCCCCGGGGCCACCTGGGTGGCCGTCACTTCTGTCAGGTCCTCCGTTGCCGCCACGTCAGCGCGGCGTGTCAACGTCAGGTCGTAGGGATCGAGGGTGCCCCCGATCAACGACGCGCAGTTGAACTTGGGCGCTTCGTCTGCCGCTCGAGCGCCCTCCCGGGCGGCGAGCACCCAGGCGTGCACGACGGCTGTGACGGACTCTGCCGTGGCGTCGGGATACGCGATCTCGATGGTGACTTCACCTGTGGGAGGCGGCGGCTCACCCGGTTCAGTCTTCTCGTCGGACGAACACGCTCCGAGCAGCGCCAGTGTTGCCAGCGAGACAGCGCTCGCGAGGGACCCTTGCCAGACTCTCGCTCGCCTTTCGAATGTTCCTGCCGTCATGTTCGCCCTCCGCTTCGACAACTCGTCCATCGCGCCTGAATTCCACTGGATCATGGCGACACCGTCTCTTCTTCCGAGGCCACGAACATTGGGTCGCTGCCGTCGCAGATCGCGAGTTCCCTCGGGTCCACGGTCGCATCGCACATGCTGCGGCCATGCCGGATGACGCAGTCCCCTCGGCACTGCAGCGAGCTTTTGCACTCTTCTCCGGCTTCGTGGAGCGGGGTACACACCACGGGTGACGCTTCCCCGTCGCAGAAAAACTTCTTCGGATTGCACGGCGCTTGGCCGGCGTCCCCGCAGGCCTCACCCTCGTCCAGCCCGTTGATACACGTGGAGAAGGTCGCGGTCACGGCCCCGTAACAGACAGCCGATTCGCATTCCTCGTTCGATTGGCAGCGCTCGCCGAGGTCGAGCGGTAGCTCTGCGCACACTCGCTCGTCCTCATACGTGCAGAATTCCGACTCGCACTCTGCATGTTGCGAGCAGTCCTGGCCGAGGGGCAGCGGCAGCTCGCGACAGAAGCTGACGATGCAGGCGTTCGATTCGCATTCAATATTCGACGCGCAAATCGCGCCCTCCGGCCGGAGCGCGACGCAGTATGAGCTGCACACGTTGGTCGCCAGGTTACAGCGGCCAGACAAGGGGCAGTCGTCATCGCCGATGCAACCCACGAGCTCGGCCTCACACGAGCCGCCGTCGCACTGAGCGTCGAGCCCGGAAGGGCACGCGGAGTCCGGTGGGACCCGAGCCGCGCAGATCGTCAAGGCGAGGTCACAGAACTCGCTCGCGCACTCGTCGTGCGCGGCGCAGGTTTCGCCGAGGGCCAAGCGCTCCTGACAAATTTGCCGCGTCTCGTCTTCAGGGTCGAAGGCGCAGTGTAACCCCTCGACGCAATCCGTCGTCACGGCGCAAGGCAAGCCCCCGACGCGCGGGAGGTCGCAGCGGCCCACGATGCACTTCAGCTCGAGCTCGTCGTCGCATTGTGTATCGTCGATGCAGCTCGCTCCGCGCTGGCACGGCGCTACGCACGTGTCCGTGATGGGGTCGCACGACAGCCCGGCAGCGCACTGCACCAACAGCGTTTCGGCGCTGGGTGCCGGATCTTCACGGTCGTCGAAGAGGCAGGTTTCGCCTTCCGCGCGGAAGGGTTGGCAAGTGCCGTCGAGCGCGGAGCAGTAAAGGTCCTTTTCGCACGACGCGTCGCCAAAACAGAGGTCGCCGGTGCGCCCGGGTCGCACGCATTCGCCGAACACCCCCAAACTCGTGTTGCCGAGACAGATGAGTCCGGGTTCGCATTCGATCGATGCGGCGGGGCTGGTACAAGAGCCGCCTTCGGCAACCAAGCCCACGAAGAGCTTGCGCGGCTCACATGGCGTTTCAGCGGGTGGCGGCTCCGGAACGACGCAGGTCTCTGCTTCCTCGTCCGGGATGATCTCGCCGCACGGCAATGCATCGAGGTACTCCTGGCACTCTGTGAGCGCGGCTCCGTCGATGCGCAGGCGCCCGGCGTCCACGGCTTGCTTGACCGCGCCAACATTGGGCATCGCGATCACGGGCAGCTCCAGCGCTGCCACGTCAATCGCAGAGCCCGCGCTGAAGCGCGCGCGATCAGTAAAGCGCTCCGGACAGTTCGCGACGTCGACGAACGGACCGAACAAGAAGTTGATCTCGCCGCGATCGCAACAGCGCATTGCTGCGTCGCAAATCGCCTGCGACAAAGTGCCGAAGTTGCCCTCTACCGCGGCGCTCGCTGGCGGATCGTCCTCGCTGCAGGAGTAGCCGGCGACTGACGTTGCAATGATGGCCAGGCAGTTGATGGCGTGCTGAAGCGTTCGTGGACCCATGAAAAAGGAGCCTCCCCGCTCGATTACGACCCTGAGCGAAACAATGTTGCCCCAGTCCTGCACGCGGGGCGCAAAATGACTGGCAGGTTGTGTCAGACGGAGCTGATCATCCCACCTGTTACTTACGCATCAGCTCATTGAGCTGCGAGAGCACGGAATAGAGCCCGCTCCGTCAGGGTGCGGGAGGCGGGAGGGAAGAGCGCCGGACTACCCAACTTTCCCGATTGGGGTCCTCTCGCCGGCGGGGCGCGCCCGTACCGGCGTCGGGCCTGAGCGCAAGCGTCAGAGCGTATGCGAGCATGGCGATGACGACGATGCCGAGCATCCAGGCGAGCACGCTTGGCACGCCCAATCCGAGCAAATCGACGCGCTCGGACGAGCGCACGGAGAAGTACACCATCCAGGCGGACATGCCGGCGTAGACGATCGCTCCGCCCAGGGCGGCGAGCGGCGGGCGCTCCCCTCGGCGCCAGCGGCGGCGCCGAAATAACGAGAGCACGGTGAGCGCGGAGACCACCGCCAGGATGGCCCCCACGTTGTTCAACAGCTCGCGAAAACCCGAAAGAAACACCAGGCTGGTGGCCAGTGTGCTCTGCAGCAGCACCGAGCCGACCGGCGGCTTGCCCGCTTTGGCGGCCAGAATCGACGGTAGAAAATTGTCCCCCGCCATGGCGGCATAGACCCTGGGACCGATCAGCGTCATGGCGCTGATCGCGGACGCCAGGGCGAGGATGACGATGGCCGACATCGCGACGGCTGCGTTCGGACCCATCAAGTTCTTCACCACGAGGTGCGCGAGCGTCACGCGGTCGGTGTCGCCGCGGATCCAGCGCGTCATGTCGTCCTGCGTCAGGTTCGTGACGAAAACCCAGTTGACGAGCAGGTAGAGTACGGTCACGAGCACGCAGCCGATCAGCATCGACCTCGGCACGTCGCGACGCGGATTTTCGAACTCCTCCGATGCGTACGTTGCGGCGTTCCAGCCCGCATAGCAGAACATGATGAAAATCAACGAAGTGAAGAAGGCCTGCACGGGGAAACCCGCCTCGGGCGTGGCCGGGGTCCATTCGGGCAGTTGGTTCTTGCCCACCAGCAAGCCGATGAGAATGAAGCCGGTGATCAGCACTGCTTTGGCCAGTGCCAGCACGTCCTGGGTCCATTTGGAGGCCTGCAGTCCGCTCGCGTGGCTCAGCGTGATGAGCAGGATGAGGACGGCGGCGATCAGGCGACCGTCGACACTTGGGAACACCGTTTCCCCGAACGCGCCAGCGGCGATCGCGGCGAGGGCAACCGGCACCGAAAAGCCGACGAGCAGGGACGTCCAGCCGGCGACGTAGCCCACCGCCGGATGCAAGAGGCTGGAAAGGTAGCGATATTCGCCGCCCGATCGCGGCACTAGCCGCGCCAGAGCTGCATAGGCGAGGGCCCCACAGATGGCGATGCCGCCACCGAGCAGCCAATCGAGCAGGATCATTCCCGGCGGAAGGTCGCGTGCCATGAATCCCGCCGTGGTGAGCACCCCCACCCCGACCATGTCAGCCACGGTCAGTCCGACGCCCGACCACACACCCAGTTTTCGTGAGCTCACCGATTTCCTACTGCTTACCTCGACGGCGTCACGGGTCGTAAGTTTAGGGACCATGACCCTTCGCAATAGGCTTTGGTTTAACCTGATTGCGGCCGCCGCGTGTCTGCCTGCCTGCGGTGCGCCGCCCGCCGCTGCGCCGCCCGCCGCCGCGCCCGAGCCCACCCCTATCGCGGAATCGAGCGCGACTGCGCCGACGCCGTCACCCCCGGCTCCGAGCGCGGCTGCCGCGGCGCCTACGTATGCGGTTCCGGACACGTACCCGGATCCTGCCGAGGGGCATGATTTCAAGCAGGAGCTCGGCGTATTGCAC
>JAYWEH010000105.1:0-5810 GCA_043780025.1 Deltaproteobacteria bacterium | reverse complement strand
ATGTTTCAGCGTGGAGCAGTGTTGTTACGTTGCGGCTCAGTCCACGCATGTGCCGTTGTGTGGGGAACGAGAACTGCTAGCTTTCGAGGGTGATGAGGCGCTCGCACAGCCCGGTGGTGCTGCTGACCGTTTTGGCCGCGTACGTGGTGGCTCAGCCGATCGATTCGGCTTTAGCCTGCACGCTGGAACCCGCTCAGGTGCACGAGGCGGATCCGAGTCTGAGCCTCATCGACACGGTCGCTCCGGAACGCCCGAACGTGCTGTCCGCCGCTGCGTCCCGCCGCAGCGGGCTCACCTGTGGCGCGGAGAAATGCGTGGCCAACAGCTGCGGTGACTTGGCCATGCTCGAGATCGAGCTCGGCCCGACGCTGGACGACCAGACACCGCCGGATCGCATCGGCTACCGCTTCGAGCTGGTGAACGGCGTGCTGCCGGACTCGCTCCTGGGCCAGATCGGCATCGGGCTCATGGCCCACACGCGGTTTTTTCTCGCGCTCGGTTTTGACGAGGTCATCTCGCTCGACGCCACGCTGCAAGCCGTGGCCGTGGACGACGCCGGTAACGAGAGCGAGCCCAGCGCCCCCTTCACGGTGAGCTTTGATGGCTGCACCCTGGCGGCCGTGGGCAGCGAATGTGAAGGCGACTTCAACCCGGACACGATGATCGGCGGCAGCTCGGTGGACAGCGATGTGTTCGAGACGGCTGACCATGAGGTGTTCGAGACGGCCTCCGCTCCCAGCGCCAGCGGTTGCGCGTTAGGGGCGCCGTCCTCCCACTCGTCCGCAGGCGGCATGGCCCTCGCGACGCTCGGGGTACTGCTCGCCCTCGGCACCCGCCGCCGACGCCCGCCGCGGTAGCGCGTAGCGCTGAGCTCAACCCGACTTCGTGCCGGGCCACGCCGCAGGCCGCGCCCAGAAATCGTCCGAGCGCCCGCCGTAGTAGCCGTCGAGCACCTGATCGACGACGGCGGAGGCGCGCATCGCGCTCTTGCCCGTGGATGGGCACTCGCCGCCCAACCCCGAGAGCTGATCGACAATGGTCTGCACCAGCGGCAAATGGACGTGCGCGGGCTGCTGCACTTCGATCTGGCCGGGAGCGCCGCCCGAGAGCGCGAGCGAAAGCGGCTCCTGCCCGAACAAGCTCGCGCTCAAGGTGCCGCGCGTACCCACGAACTCCAGGCGATCGACCGCAGAGGAAGTGTGGAACTGGTGCCGCAGGCCGCCGAGCACGCCGCTCTCGGTGCGAAAGCTCATGACCACGGTGTCCTCGGGGGCGCCTTCTGGAACCTGGAGGCCCGACGTGCGGTGGGCTGCGATGCCGGACACTGCCGACAACGGGCCCAACAAGAAATCCAGAATATCGACGACATGACTGCCCAGGTCTACAAATAGACCGCCGCCGGATTGAGGCACGTCTTCACGCCAGGGCCGCGGCGCGACGGGCCCACTCGGGATGGGTGCACCGGCGCGGCCCTGGTAGACGTGGCTCACGGCCGAGATGTTGCCGAGCACGTCGGACGCGATGATTTCGCGCATTTTCAGAAAGCGCGGCAAGGCGCGCCGGTAATACGCCACAAACAGCGGCTGCCCAGCGCGTTCGAACGCCTCGATCATCAGCGCGCATTCGCGAGCGCTGCGCGCCATCGGCTTTTCGACGTAGCAGGGCTTGCCCGCCCGGGCGACGCCGAGGGCGTATTCGAGGTGGCTGCCCGGTGGAGTCGCCACGTAGACCGCGTCGACCTCCGGATCGTCGATCAATTGCTGTGCATCCGTCGTGTGGCGCACTCCGCCGTGGCGGCGCGCGAAGTCTGCCGCCCGCTCGGCGTCACGGCGCATCACGCAAACGAGCTGGCTGCCGCGCGCTTTGTAGAACGCAGGCCCGCTCTTGACTTCGCAAACGTCCCCGCAGCCAATGATACCCCAGCGAATGGCCATCGCCGTGTAACGTTACGCGGTCAGGCGCCGTTCGCCAAGGCTCTTTGCGGTCGCCGGCACGGACACCGCCGAAGCGGGGCTGTCACTCCCCAGGCGAGCGATCGGCACGCAGATCCGCCAGGTGGTGCCGCGCGCCGAGGACTCGACCTCGATCTCGCCGCGCAAGCGCTCGACGCAGCGCTGAAACGAGGACATGCCGACACCGCGGCCGGACGTCTCCGTCACTTCATCCCGCGTGCTCAGGCCATCCTGAAACAGCGCCGCCACCAGATCGGCCTGAGTTCCGTGAGGCAAGCCGCACTTTTCGGCTTTCGCAGCGACCGCGTCCCACGCGATGCCTCGACCATCGTCGCTGACCTCGAAGTGGATCAGGTCGCGCACGACGCGGGCGCCGAGCACGAGCCGGCCCGCGCCCCATTTGCCGCGGCGGCGCCGCTCCTCGGGCATCTCGATGCCGTGGTCTACGGCGTTGCGCACGAGGTGCACGAGCTCCGCGAAGAACGGCCGCCACGATTCCGGCTCGAGACGCACGCCTTCGGCCAGCACCACGACCTCGAGCCCCTCTTTGCCCAGGCGTTGGGCGAGCAACTGAGCCTGTTCACCGAGCCGTTCGAGCGGCTTGCTCGCCGGCTCGAGGCGCCAGCTCTGCACTTGCTCGAACAGGCCCGCGTGCTCGGCATGAGTCGACAGCTGTTCGAGCAAGCCAGCGTATTCGTGCGCGGATACTTCGATGGCGCGCTCCGAGACCTCGGGCACCAGGGCTGCCATCGGATCGGCAATGCGACGCCAGCGCTCGGACAGCTCCTGCACGCTCGCATCGCTCATCTTGGCGTTTTCGGCGAGTTGCTCTTCCAGCTCGTGGCACGACTTGGCCACGAGGCTCAGGCCGAGCATACCCGCGTTGCCTTTCAACGTGTGCAGGGTCTGCTTCAGCACGGTATCGGTATCGAGAGCGCGCGAGCAGATCGCGCGCACCATCTTGTCCGCCTCGCGCAGAAACGCGATAAACCCGGCCCGGTCCTGCATGATGCGCGTGAAGCAGTGCATCAGCTCCGCTCGTTCGGCCTCTTCGCGCTCCTTGGCCAGGCGCTCTGTGATCTCGGCGGCGACCACCAGCACGCCGGCGAGCTGGACCTGATCGAAATAGGGCAGATAGCGAAAGCTCCAGGTGCGGCCCTGCGCTTCGAGGCGCGAAGGCAGCTGATCGATGGCCAGCTCGAGCGGCAAGATCCCTTCGACCACCTGTGACCAGGCGAAATCAAACATGTTCGCGAAGCCTTGCGAGGCCTTTCCCATGTACTCGAAGAACGCTTCGCCGCCGCTGCTCTCTCCGAACCACTCGCTGATCAGGCGCGAGTGGGCGCCGGCGAGGAAGCCCTCGGGCGACAAGGTGAGGAGGCCCTGATCGACGTTGTCCAGCACCAGCCGCATGTCGCGGCTCTTCAACGCGATCTCGGCGGTGCGCGCATCGACCTTCTGCTCGAGCGTGCGGTTCAGTTCCTGCAGTTGTTCGTAGGATGAGCCGAGCTCGTCGACCATCTTGTTGAAGGTCGAACCGAGCAGCTCGAGCTCGTCTCCGGACGCGATGTTCACGCGCACGGCGCGATTGCCGGAGCCCAAATCGCGCGCTGCCTCGGTCAGCTGGACGACAGGGCGAGTGATTCGAATGGCTTGCAGGCGGCTGAGCAGGAGGCCGAGCAACGTGGTGATGCCGACCATCGCGGCAATCCAGAGCACGCTGCGCAGCAGGTTACTTTCGCGCTCCGCAGCGGCGCGGGCGAGCGCTTCTTGCATGCGACGCGTGGACAGACCGTAGCGCAGCGTGCCGAGCTTTTCGCCCTCGTCGCTGATGATGGGTACCGCGACTTCGAGCAGATCCTGTCCCAGGCGGCTCTTGCGTTCGATCACGCGTTGATCAACGAACAACTCTTGCTCGGAGAGACCCAGACCGAGCGCGGCGTCGCGAGCCGGCGGTTCCTCCGCGGCAGCGGCTTCGGCAGCGGGCGGCGTACCCGGCGCCGCGGGGCGTGCCAGCACCAGGGTTTCGCGCTCGGCGTTGACGACGACGCCGTAGACGAGCTCTTCGTCCTCCTGGACGGCTCGCCCCACCAGCCGTTGCATGTCGACGAAGGCGTTGTCGAGGATCAAGCTGCGTAGCGCCAGGGCGTGGTTGTCGGTCAGGACTTTACCCTTGCTGACGATGCCGTCTTCGATGTGCTGCTGCACTTCGGCCAGGTGCCGAGCGGAGGTCTGCGCGCTCATCGTCACCACGATGCCGAACGTGGCGATGCCCGTGAGTGCCGAGATCGCGAGCATGATGCGGACCAACCGGCCCCGCATTGTTTTCTTCAGTTGAGACATGACGCCCGCTCGTCGCCCCCGCACCTCGGGTAGGCTTCCCCAAGGGAGCTGAACGGCGATCGGCCTGGCGCCTTGAACCACTTCCGAACGGTGGCCAAAAGCCTTTGGATATCAGGCCTTAACGCGGGCGATCGAGGTAGGCACGCCAGCCGCCGAGCGCGCTGATTTCGGTGGCACCCTCGCAGGCGATGGCCTCGCACAGGAAGCCCTTGACCCAGTCGCCGTTCTCGAGCTGGACGTTTCCGATCCCGAGCGGCGCCACGATCCGGGTCACGAATTCTCCAAAGGCCACTGCGTCGAGCGCGTACACCTCGAGCTCGACGGCCGCGCCACCCCTACTGGCGCGGAGCAGCCCCGGCTTGGCTGGCATGCTGTTCGGCAGCACGAAAAGCCGATACAGCGGCGCCGACCGCGTCAGCTGTTCGAAACGCGCGCCGAGCTCGACGAGCTCCCGGTGTAGGGGCTGCCCGGACAAGTGAGCACCCACGACGGCGACGCGCACGCTCTGCGCGATGCGAGCGACGGGCCGTTGCACGATAGCGCGGGCCGCGGGTGGCCGCGGAAAGCTCGCCGGTGGTGCCAATACTGGAGTTCCAGTCGCGCCCACACCGGCAGGCGCCACGCCATGCAGGCGGCTGGCCAGGCTGGCGACCGCGCGATCGGCGAAGGCGGGGCCGAGCAGCGTCACGCCGAACGGGCGCCCGTGTGCTTTGAAGCCCGTGGGCACCGCCACGCCGCACAGATCCAGGAGGTTCGTAAAATTGGTGTAGATGCCGAGGCGGCTGTTGCGGCCGATCGGATCGGCGGCGATCTCTGCGTGGCTGTAGGTCGTGGGCACGGTGGGCACGACGAGCACGTCCACCTGCTGCCACATCGGAGCAATCTGCCGCGACAGCTGGCGCAAGCGGTATTGGCCCTGAAAGGCCTCGACGGCGCCGAGCCGCGGCGAGCCGGCGATCACCGCCTGGACCACCGGATCCAGCCCCGGCTTGCCCTCGGCAATGTACTCACCGACCGCGGCCTGACGCTCCGCGATCCACGGACCGCCGTACAACAGCTCAGCTACCTGTCGGAACGGGGCAAAGTCAATTTCGACGCGCTGCCCACCGATGCGTTCGAGCTGCGCGAGCGCCGCCACGTAGGCGCGCGCCGAGAGCTCGTCACCGAAAAACTCGAGCTCTGTCGCGCGCGGCACACCAAAAAAGAAAG
This sequence comes from Deltaproteobacteria bacterium, assembly GCA_043780025.1. GTDB lineage: Bacteria > Myxococcota_A > Polyangia > Polyangiales > Polyangiaceae > SZUA-265. The sequence goes on along the minus strand of JAYWEH010000105.1, from coordinate 306 downwards.
CCAGAGCGGGGACACCGTTGCTGCCGGGCGGCTGCGGGCGCGAAAATTCGTCTTCAGGATCAAAGCCGGCCGCGATGTCGAGCACGGTGAGCGCATCCTGGACGTTGCCTGCAAACACAGAGATCGTGTCCAGGCTGCGGCACGCCGGAACCACTCCACGCGTACTGCAGAGTCCTTTTGTGGGCTTCAGCCCGACCACGTTGTTGAGCGCCGCCGGCACGCGACCCGAACCCGCCGTGTCGGTACCGAGCGCGAAGCTCACCTGCCCGAGCGCCACCGCCAGGGCCGAACCCGAGCTCGACCCGC
>JAYWEH010000104.1:0-13909 GCA_043780025.1 Deltaproteobacteria bacterium | reverse complement strand
CGCGCTGTGTGTTCTCGAGAATCCGTCAGCGGTAACCTGTGCCGCTGCACCGGCTATCGCCCGATCCTGAGCGCCGCAGAAAGCCTCGGTGCGCCGGCCGCCGGTGATCCCTGGCTCGAGCGCCTGCAGGGCGCACCGGAGCGCCTGCCGTCGGTGGAACTCGCGGAGCGGCCAGCGGTCTGCTCTCGACGCGAAGCGCAATTCGCGCGACCGGGTTCGCTCGGCGAACTGCTCGAGATCTTGGCGCTCCACCCCGACGCGGTGCTCGTCGCGGGCGGCACTGACTTGATGGTGGACGTCAATCAACGCGGAGCGCGCCATCCGCTTTGGGTGTCGATCGCCGCGGTGAGCGAGCTCTGCAAGGTGGAGTGGCGTGCAGACGAGGTCGTGCTCGGCGCCGGCATTTCGCTGTCCGAGCTCGAACGCGAGCTGGAGGAGCCGCGCCGGGCGGCAGAGCTCGCAGGTCTGCTCGAGCTCTTGCCGTTGTTTTCATCGCGGCTGATCAGAAATCGCGCCACGATCGGCGGCAATCTAGCCACAGCTTCGCCGATTGGTGACCTGGCTCCCGTGTTGCTCGCGCTCGGTGCCGACCTCACGCTGGCGAGTGACCGGGGTCGGCGCCGCGTGCCGCTCTCGTCGTTTTTTCTGGATTACCGTAAGACCGCGCTCGCTCCATCCGAGATCATCGCCAGCGTGCACCTGCAGTTGCCGCTGCCGCGCATTCAGCGCTTTTACAAGCTGAGCAAGCGCCCGCTCGACGACATCTCCACGGTCGCGGCCGCGTTCGCTCTGGATCTGACGGACGACGGACGCGTCGAGCGCCTGCGCGTGGCGTACGGCGGCATCGCGGCCACACCCCTCTGCGCCAACGCGGTCGAACTCGCCGCCGTGGGGCAACCGTGGGACGACACGACCCTCGCCGCGCTGCTGCCCGTGCTCGACGCGCTCGGCACACCGCTCTCCGATCATCGCGGCAGCGCTTCCTACCGCCGCTCGATGATGCGGCGCTTGCTGGAGCGGTTCTGTGCGGAGACCTTTGCCGCGCCCCCTCTGGCCCGGGCTCACGCTGCCGGAGCGGGTGACGCGCCATGAAACAGGTGGGCAGGGCGCTCAGCCACGAGTCGGCGCGCGGCCACGTGACGGGGCACGCCAAATACGTCGACGATCTGTGGCCGCTCGTGACGGGCGTCGTGCACCTCTGGCCTGTCAACGTGCCGCATGCGCACGCGCGCGTGCTCGGTATCGACACGGCGCGCGCGCTCGCGGCGCCCGGCGTGCTCACGGTGTTGACCGCCGCGGACGTGCCGGGCGAAAATGACATCGGCCCGGCCCGGCGCGATGAGCCGTTGTTTCCCTCCGAGATCAACTTCCACAGTCAAGCCGTGGCCTGGGTGGTCGCGGAGAGTGAAAAGGAAGCGCGTGCGGCGGCGAAGCTGTGCGAGGTGCAGGTCGAAGTGTTGCCCGCCATCTGTTCAATCCGCGAGGCGATCGCCGCCGGCAGCTTCCTGACGGAGCCCGAGCGCATGGCGCGCGGCGACGTGCCGAGGGCCCTGGGGCGAGGGCCCGGGCGCCTGAGCGGCGAGATCTTCGTGGGCGGGCAGGAGCACTTCTATCTCGAGACGCAGGCGGCGCTCGCCAGCATCGACGAAGCGGGCGCTCTGTTCGTGCAGTCCTCGACGCAACATCCGAGCGAGACGCAAGACGTGATCGGGCGCGTGCTCGGGCTGCCGCGGCACAGCGTCAACGTGCAGTGCCTGCGCATGGGCGGCGCGTTCGGCGGCAAAGAGGTGCAGGCCAACGCCTGGGCCGCGCTGGCCGCGCTGGCCGCATACAGGTTGCTGCGGCCCGCGCGGCTGCGGCTCAGCCGCGAGCAGGACATGTTGCTCACCGGCAAGCGCCATCCGTTTCTGGGGCGCTTCGACGTGGCCTTCGAAGCGGACGGGCGTATCACGGGGCTCGAGCTCGAGCTGTTCAGCGACGGCGGCCACTGCCTCGATCTGAGCGCGCCCGTATTGTCGCGCGCGATGTTCCACGCGGACAACTGCTACTCGATCGAAAACATGTCGGTCACGGGCCGCGTCTGCCGCACACACACGGTCTCGAACACCGCGTTTCGCGGCTTCGGCGGGCCGCAGGGCATGTTCATGATCGAGGACATCATCGACCGCGTCGCGCGCCGCCTGCGCCTCCCGGCCGACGTGGTGCGCCGGCGCAATTTCTATCGCGAAGGCGACGTGTCGCACTACGGGCAGCCGATTCGAGATGCTGAACGCATCGAGCGGATCTGGGTGCAGCTCGGCAAGACCAGCGGCTTCGAACAGCGCCAGCGCGACGTGGCGGCCTTCAATGCCACGAGCCTCCAAAAGAAGCGCGGTCTCGCGATGACGCCGGTGAAATTCGGCATCTCCTTCACCACCGCATTTTTCAACCAGGCGGGCGCGTTGGTGTTGATCTATCGCGACGGCAGCGTGCAGGTGAACCACGGCGGCACCGAGATGGGCCAGGGCTTGCACACGAAGCTCTGGCAAATCGCCGCGGATGCTCTGGGGGTGACGCTCGATGCCGTCCGCATCATGCCCACGCGCACGGACAAGGTGCCGAACACCTCGGCGACCGCCGCGTCGAGCGGGTCTGACTTGAATGGGGCTGCAGTGCTCTCGGCGTGCAGCACGCTCAAGCGTAGGTTGCTTCCGGTGGCCGCGGCGCTGCTCGGCAGCCCCGAGGACGAGATCGTGTTCGAGGACGGCCGTGTGTTTGCGCGCGGGCAGCCCGACCGAGCGCTCGGGTTTGCCGCGGTGGTCGACGCGGCGTATCTGCAGCGTGTGCCCTTGTTTGCGTCGGGTTACTACCGCACGCCTGATCTGCATTTCGACAAGGCGAGCGGGAAGGGCAAACCCTTTCACTATTTCGCCTACGGAGCCGCGGCGAGCGAGGTCGAGATCGATGGCTTCACCGGGCAATACACGCTCCGCCGCGTCGACATTCTCGAAGACGTGGGCGAGTCGCTCTCGCCGCTCATCGACCTCGGCCAGGTCGAAGGCGGGTTCATCCAGGGCGTTGGCTGGCTCACCACGGAGGAGCTCGTGTGGAGCGCGGCGGGGGCGCTGCAGACGAAAGGCGCATCCACGTACAAGTTGCCGTCGCTCGCTGAGTGCCCACCCGAATTTCGTGTCGATTTTCTGCAGCGCGCGGCCGAGCCGGGTGTGGTGCTCGGCAGCAAAGCCGTGGGTGAGCCGCCACTCATGCTGGCGCTCAGCGTGCGCGAAGCCCTGCGCGAAGCCGTGGCGGCGTTCGGTGAGCCCGGGCAGATCGTGGAGTTATCGAGCCCCTCGACGCCCGAGGCGGTGTATTGGGCCATCGAAGCCGTCCGTCGCGCCGGGGCAGAAGCCCGCGAGCCGCGCGCGGCGCAGTGAGCTCAGCTCTGCGGCACCCCCGCGCGCTCTCGAAGGTGAGCCCGTTCAGCGTCGTCCGTGGCCTTGTCCAGCAGCTGTTGAAAAAGCCCCAGCTCGATGCGGCTCGCCAGAAAGCGGCGCAGCACCGGTACGTCGGCGAGCCCGATTAGATCCACGGCCAGCCGCTCGGGCAGCTCCGGGCGCCCCACCACTTCGATCAGGCGCTTCGCGGGCCCGAGCCGTTCGCGCGGTGAAGGTCCGGCTTCGAAGGCTTCGCGCACTTCGAGCTCGAGATAGCGAGTCACCAACTCGGCATAGTCCGTGTCTCCACCGCGCTGGCGCCGTAGCTCGTTGGCGAGCACGTCGAACGGGTCGGCAACATAGACCGGCAGCGCCGTGTCCTCGAGAGAGAATTCGCGGCAGCTTCGCAGCGCCGCGCCGAGGGGTGGCAGACCCGGGCTGGCGGTGAGCGCGTGCACCGCCACGCCTTGCCAGCGCCAGCTCGTCGGGTGCGAGCCTTTGGGCCGTCGCGGCTTCTCGACGGCCAGACCGCTGCCTTCGGCCCAGGCGGAGAGCTCCTCGAACGCGGTGCCCGATACGTACAGCTCCAGCTCGGAGCTCTCGAGCGATTCACCGAGCAGGTGGGCATACAACCCAACGGCACAGCCGCCGATCACGACGTACTCGATGGCCGCTTCGCCCAGCTGTTCGAGCAGCGGCACGAAGTACGTCAGGTCATGGGGCGGCGAGCCTTCGGTCGACATGTGCAAATGGCAGGCAAACTCGAGTATGAGCGAGCGAACGGCCCGCGGCAACCCGGCGGCGGGTGCACTAATGGCCCGCGTCCCGGATTGCCGGCTCGATCCGCCGCATGGCATAGTCGCTGCGTGTCGAAACTGAACGCCGCGAGTGGCTCCGTGTCGGGTTGGCTCGTCGCGTTCGAGGGTATCGACGGCGCCGGTAAGAGCACCCAGGTCGCCGCGCTCGCGGCAACGCTCAGCGAACTCGGTATCGATGTACTGGCCACACGTGAGCCGACCGACGGCGTATGGGGCCGGAAAATTCGTCAATCGGCGCTAACGGGGCGGTTGCCGGCGCAGCAGGAGCTCGAAGCTTTTATCGAAGACCGCCGGGAGCACCTAGAGCTCGAGATATTGCCGGCTCTGCGCGCGGGCCAGGTCGTGATCGTGGACCGCTATGTACTATCGACGTTGGCGTACCAGGGTGCGCGCGGATTTGACCCAAAAGAGCTGCTGAGTCTGAATGCGTTTGCGCCGCCCGCGGACGTCTGCCTGGTCTTCGATCTGGAGCCGGAGCTCGGGCTCAGCCGCGTCAATCGCCGCGGCGGCAGCGCCGACCTGTTCGAGAAGGTCGACGAGCTGCGCGCCGCGCGTCACATCTTTACTGACCCAGAGCTGCTCAGTGCGGTCGCTCGTGCCCATCACATCGTGGACGCGGCGCTGCCTTCCGCCGCGCTGGCGCAGCGGATCGCCCTGATCGTTTGCCGTCATCTGGGCATTGAGTGGCCGCCGTCGTCCCGGGCCCCCGAACCCCACTGAGCTGCCCGCTGCGGCGGATCTGCCCACATGTCACGACATCGCCTGCTGCGGGCGTGCTGGCGGCCCACGGCTCCCTGGCGCTGCGGGATCACTCGAGCGTCCGTCGGACTTGCCTGCTTTCCGCCGGCTGCGATAAGCTTCGACGCTTTTTGGGCGTACTGCGCTGCGGCTCGCGGTGCCGGGCGTGCGGGCCCCGGAGCTCGATGCGTAGGGATGCTGATGGCTCGGAGGCGCGGGCCTCGCACGGAGAATAGACATGCAGAAACGATTTACTTCGCTTGGGGTCGTGGGCTGTGCGGCGTTGCTTGCCGTCGCGTGTGGTGACGATGAGCCAGGGCCGTTGTTTGGCGGACCCGATGCCGGCTTGTCCGATCTCGGGGGCAGCGGCGGAGCCGGCACAGCGGGGCGAGGTGGGTCCGGTGGCGGCGCCGGTGATGGAGGTGGCGAGAGCGGAGGCTCGGCGGGTGATGGTGGCAGTGCCGGTGACGGCGGCAGCGCGGGTGACGGCGGCAGCGCGGGTTCGTCAGGAGCGGCCGGTAACGAGACGCTGCCGGATGCGGGGCCCGATTCGGCCGCCGATTCGGGTCCTCCACCCGAATGCGTGCTGAACGTCGAATGCAATGACTCGAACGGATGCACGCTCGACGATTGCATTTTGGGGCAATGCGTTCACTCCAACGTCGATGCCAACGAGCCTTGCGGGAGCACTCTAGATGACGACTGCACCAACCCCGATACCTGCAACGGCCAGGGCGCGTGTGTACCCAATCACGTGGGGGCTACATTGCCCTGTGGCGACGAAGTCGACGACGACTGCCATAACCCCGACCAGTGTGACGGGCTCGGCGTTTGCCAATCCAACGATCCGGCGGTCGGCGCCCTGTGCGGTAGCGCCGTGGATGACGATTGCACGACCCCGGATACCTGCAATGTCGCCGGTGAATGCCAGCCCAATCACGCGCCCATCGACACCGTGTGCGGTAGCGCCACAGACGACGTCTGCACCGACCCCGACCAGTGCAACGCCACTGGCGTGTGTTTGCGCAACGACTCGGACAACGGCATCGCCTGCGCCGGCGGAAGCTGCACGGTGGGTGAATGCATTGCGGGGCAACCGGTGGGTTGCCCCATCGACGTGGTGACGGCCGTCCCGTTCACGGGCGCCTGGAGCTCCGTCGGCCAACCCGATCTGTACGACGCTGACTGCGACCCAGAGGAAGGCCAGGAGCTCGAATACGCGCTCGTGTTTACCGCGCCCCAGGCCGGTACCTATCGGTTCGCGGCAGCGGGTACCGACCCGCTGATCATGCTGGCGGACGATGCATGTGGTGGCACGGGCGCTGAATTGCTCGGGTGCGACGACGACGGCGGCGCTCTGGCCCTGGACGCTTTAGTCGACGAAGCCATGCTTCAGGGCCAAGTGATCACGGTCTACGTCAATGACCTGAGTGACCCCGCGGGTGGCAGTGGCACCCTCAGCATCACGCTGTTGCCGCCGTGAGGCAAGCGGCGGGCTCGTTCAGAATGACGCTTCCACGCCCAGGCTGGGAACGCTGACGGGCCCTATGCTTTCACCCTCGCAGCCATACGCGTAGCAGCTCGTATCCAACGTCTCCGAGCGCAGCAGGCTGTTCTGCACTTCGGCCACCAGTGCCCAGAAGCCCGTCTCGCCGAGCCGCCAGCGTTTTTCGACGCGCCAATCGATACGGTAAAAAGCGGGGCCGCGGGGTGGGGCGGTGGCCGCGCGTGGATACGCCACCTCGGCGGGCACGCCGCTGTAGTAAACGAAGCGTCCGCCGACTCTCCAGCTATCACCCAGGCGATACGCCGCGGCCACGTTCAAGACGTGCGTGCGATCGGCGCTGGAAGGCCCAAATAGGCGCTCCGCGGCGCGCGTGCTGCGCGACAGTGTGTAAGACACGAAGCCCCCGAACCGGCGCGTCAAGTCGCGTTTGACGTATAGCTCGGTCCCGTACGTGTGAGCGGTGACGCGCGCCGTCGCGCCGTCCACCGACAGATCGGCGTTGTCGAGCTGAAAGAGCCCGATCGGATCACTGCCCGCGAACAGCGCCGTCTGAAACAACGTGAGCCGAGCGCGGGTGGAGTCCGTGACCTGCCACTCCGCACCGGCGCTGGTCTGCACGCCGCGCTGCAAGCCCTGGCTCGCGGTGCCCGAGAATCCCGGCACTGGGATGGCGAAGCTCGGCGCCTGGTGGGCGATCCCGAGGTCGTGCAAGAGCGAGAAGCTCGGCGTGATGCGATAACGCACGCTCAGACGTGGTTCCGGCGCGAGCTTGGTCGTGCCCTTGGACTGGTAGAAGTCGAAGCGAAAGCCGGGCGTGAGCGTCACCCCCTGACCGAGCTCGAGGATCCAGTCGACCCACGCACCACCTAGCAGATCTTTGCGCGAGGCAAACAGGTTGGTGAACGCTTCGCGATCGACGGGGCGCCCGCCAAAACGCGGAATGGGCAGACCCGAAAACGGCCGCTCTTCGAGCGCGGCCTCGCGCAGGTCCTCGGCGTCTTCGCCGCTGTCCCCCCCGTCCCCCCCATCGCCGCCGTCCCCCCCGTCGCCACTGCCATCATCATCGTCGTTCCGTTCGGAGAGCGCCACGCTGAAGCTCGATAGTTCGAGATCGGCGCCCGCCCGAAATTGCACGTCCGGCGTCCACTCGGAATTGTAGAGCACGCGCGTCCCCACCCGATCGCTCTGTAGCGCCACCGCGTCGTTCGAGCCGGAGCTGGTCTGATCCCAACCGAGCGAAAGCCCGACGAGCAACGCGCTCGTCTCCGTCAGAGAGCGGCGCCAGTTGGCATCCAGGCGGTGAAACGTGACATCATAGACCGTCTCGGCCACGCCATCGTCTTCGGCGCTCAGGAAATCGTGAGCGCCGAAGCCGAACAGCGTCACCGTATCCCGATCACTCACGCGGTAGTGCCCGCGCGCTTGATAGTCCCAGTATCCAATCTCGACCTCCGGAGCCAACAGCGAGACCAGCGCGGCGGTGTAGGAGTAGCGGCCCGCCACCATCACGCTGCCGCGGTCGCCGAGCGGCATCTCGAGGAAAGCTCCGCTGTCGACGAGACGGATACTAGCTTCGCCGCGCCAACCATAGGTGGGCTGTGCCGAGGTGCCCGCCACGATGGCTCCAGCAAAGCGGCCGTAGCGCGCGGGATAGGCGCCAGAATACAATTCCACGCTGTCGATGAAGGCCGGATGGATCACCGATGGCCCGACGGCGGCGTGGTAAAGCGCTGGGATCGACAAGCCGTCGATGAAGTAGCCGGTGTTGCCCGGAGGCGCGCCGCGCACGAAGAAATAAGGCAAGCCTGACGCAATCGGCGTCACACCGGGCAGCGCCTCGATCGCGCGGAAGGCGTCGCCGAACGCACCCGGCAGCTCTCGAACCTCGGCGCGCGTGAGCCGCTCCGAGCTGACGGCGCGCCGCCCTGCGACGGTCACGTGTTGAGGCGCCGGCACGGGCGCGTTCTCTGTCGCCGCAGCAGCTCGAGTGCTCGGCGTCGCCAGTTCTGTGGCTGCGGCAGCGTTCGGTTCCACAACCGGCTCGGCGGGGGGCTCGGGCTCGATGAATTTTACTTCCAAGCGAATTTTTGCGGCCATCGCTTGCCCTCGGCGTTCGGCCGGGAGAAACCGCCAGGCTCGTGCCGCGGCTTCCGCCGCTTCCGCAAACGGCGAAACGGGATCGAGCACGCGCACGTCTCGCGGTACGCCGTCGAGCCCCACCGTCAACTCGACCACGCAGACCTGATTTCCGGTGCCGTTTGCCGGATATTTCGCGCCGAGCTCACCCAGCGCTCGCGGCGGGATCACCTCGGGGGCTGTGACCGCCGATTCTGCCGGCCCCGGCGGAACCGCTCCGGGAGAGCCCGGGTTTGCGGACGGAGCGCCGGGCGCCGGATCAGCTGCTGCGCTCGATGCCGCCGACGATGCCAGAAGCGCCACACGCGATGTCCGCAACAAGCGCTGGATCGCGAGTCGCGGGCGCTCTATGCCTGTGCGAGTGGAGCGCGCCGAACTGACGCTGAAGGGTGGAGTCGCCGCGCGCTGCCGGCCGCCGTCTCGTCCGCGCTGTCGTGTCTCGTTCGTGCTCGGCGCCTTGTCAGGCGCGTACCTGGCCGTCACGGGTTGTGACTATAGTCGCTATCCGGTCGAAGCGAGCTTTTGTGATGGCTGGTGCCGCATGTTGCGACGCACCCCCTGCGAGCAGGAGCCGGAGAATTGTGTGCGAGACTGCGAAAACTCGCGGCCGAGCGCGCGCTGTGACGAGCGGCAGCTGACGTTGCTCGCTTGTTATGAGGGCGCGCCAGCTGAGGCATTTGCGTGCGTCGGAGAGGGGTTTCAGGCCTCGATTCGGCCGAGGCCGGAGATTTGCACGGAGGAACGCCAGGCCTTCGTCGAATGCGAGGCGCCGCGCGTGAAAGCTTGCATCGACGCCTGCGAGGTGCTGGACCAGAGCCCGTTCGACGGCGGCACGCCGCTCGGCGGTGAGCGCTGCCCCGTGGCTCCCATCCCTTGTGAACGCCTGTGCTGGGAGCTCAATGCGCAGCTCGCCGCGGCGGGAGCCAACATCCCCGCCGACGCCTCGGCGGAGGCGCTCGCCCAACTGGGGGAGCCGCTCATTCGCTGCGCTCAGGGCCGCGCGAGCGACTGTCACGCCGAGGCGTCAATGAGCGCTCCCGGCGAACAGCCGGGCCTGAGCTGGACGCGCGCCTTCTTCGAATGTTCCGGTTTGCCGGTTCCGGCTCTGGCGCCGCGCCCGTGACGAGCCCAACGTGGAGCCGGCTCAGGGGTTGGGCGTGAAGGCGACGATGACGGGTTTCTGTCCGCAGCCATCGCTGCCGTCCAGGTTTGCCCACGCCAGCACTTCGCTCGTGCCATCGGTCGAGCTGGTCAAAACTCGAGCCGTGTCGATGTCGTCCCCGTACAGAAACGACTGCCCCTCGAGCCCGGCCAGGATCGGGTGCGGGCCGGCCCCGAGCGAGACGCGGTAGGCGTCGCCCTGGCCATTGTCAACGTTCCTCCCGCAATACTGGGTGCCGTTGTCGATGTACTGGAGTTGCGTGAGCGGCGTCATGGAGAACGCAGCGCCGAGCGACTCGCTCATGTCGTCGCCCTGCAACACCACGCCGCCGCCGGCCTGGGAGAACTGGCGCAGAGCCGAGAAGCTCTTGATGTCGTCCATGGGGTAGCCCGGGTTCGAGAACCAGACCACGTCAAATCCGGCCAGGGCAGCAGTGCCTATGCCGTCCTCGTTTTCGTCGATGAACTCGGCGACGTAGCCGCCGGCGGCCAGAGCGTCATACAGCTTGCTCGTGTCGTGCGCGAACTCGTCGTGGTGCGAATCATCGCGCACGAACAGCACGCGCGGCGCATCCACCGGGCTGACCCAGTTGATGGTCTGCGCAATCAGGCGAAACACCGTCTCCGAGCTCATGCCGCTCGCGTCGAGCGTGAGAAGCATCGTGGCGACGCGGCCCTGCGCGCGCACCGGGCACGGCAGCTCCAGGTGCCGGATGGTGCTGCCGGTCACTTCGTTCTCGCCGACGTGATAGCGGTGCTGCACGCGCACGTCGAGCGAGCCACAGATGTGGTCAGGCAGCTGGGTGCAGATGCGGTGTGTCGACTCGCCGTACTCCGCCAACATCGACAGCACATCCTCGATGTCGCCCGTGTCGTTCAACTCGACGTGGCGGCCGCCGGTGCTCTTCGCGAGCTCGCCGAGCGCCGCGTGATCAGCGCGCGGACCGAGGCCCACGGTATAGATCGGCGTCGTGGTGGCGCCGACGCTCAGGCCGAGCAGATCGTCGAGCGTGGTGTTGATACCGTCGCCCGGGTATTCGTCGGTGCGGTGCATCTGGTGGCTCGAGTTGTTCTCCTCGCTGTCGGTGAACACCACGATGCCGCGGCTGTCGCCCAGGTCGCAAAATCCACCGGCGTCGGCGAAGGCCGCCGCCTTGGCGGACTGGGCGGCACGGCCCAAGGTCTCGTTGCCCATGCGCACGCCGTCGTAGAGCGACGTCCAGCCGTTCGAGACCGACATGCTGTCGATCGCGGCTCGTACGCCCTCGCGATCAGCGCTGAGCTCGCTCAACACGCTGGCGTTGGTGCTCACGCGAGTGAGCGAAACCTGGCCGCCGCGGTCGATCACACGGTCGCTCACGCGGAGCGCCGCGGACTTGATGATGTCGATCTCGTCGTCGAGCGACTGGCTGTTGTCCAGCACCAGCGCGAGCTGCCCTTGGTTCGGGCTCGAGCAGGCGCGGTGGACGGTGGCCTCGTCGATGCGCTGGTACGGACCGTCGACGCCGTTGCGCGACACCTCGACCGTGAACTCGATGTCGCCGACGCCGCACGGGACCGCCGTACCGTCCGTCTCGGTGACGAGCAGTTCGGCGCCCAGAAAGACGTCGCCATCTTCTCCCACGCCGGCGCGAATGGCTTGCGCGAGCGTGCCCATCGGGCCTGGGGTGATTTGAGGCTCGGATCCGCAAGCGGCAATGATCAGGCCGCTTGCGCACACGAGGTTGAGACGATTCAACATGGTGCTCTAGTACAGTCTCCTCGAGTTATTGTACGCTTAACGTTCACTCGCGCCGGCAGTGCAGATCATTTTGGTGGTGGCTCCACGCGCGTTCACACAGCGCGACGCTCGCTGGATCACATCCGGCGCGCAGTGACTGCATCGAAGTGTTGCACGATGGTTCATTGGCGGCGGTTCAGCGCTGAGCTGGGCTCGAGCTTCCGGTGCTGCGCGAGAGAAGGCGACGTTCCGGTTGGTGCCGTGCCGTACCGTGACGGCACTGCCTAGTCGCAGGGCGCTCCAGAAATGAGCGCCCGTGTTGCCATCCGCGCCCGCTCGCCGGTCAACGGGGGCTAGAACCCCGCGGAAACGCGGACGAGTTTGCTCCGCAGCCCCGGATTGTGCATGGAGTCTCGAGATGACACCCATTCCCGACTTTTCGATCCGGCGCCTGGGCCAGCCACGGCTCCAGTCACCCATTTCGCTGTCGACCACCGAAAACGACGGTTATGCGGACTATGTGCGCGATGAGCAGCGCGTCGCCTACGGCATCGAGCTCACCGAGAGCGAGGCCGGAGAGACCATCGGCTCACGAGGGTTGCTAGAGAAAGCCGGCCCGCGCGAGCGCATCTATTTCGATCCGACGAAGGTGCACGCCGGCATCGTGACGTGTGGCGGGCTCTGCCCCGGTTTGAACAACGTGATTCGCGCGGCGGTGATGACGCTCTGGTACCGCTACGGGGTTAAGCGGGTCAGTGGGATCCGCTACGGCTATCGGGGCTTGCTCCCGGACCTGCAATTACCGGTGAAGGAGCTCAATCCGGAGGTCGTGTCCGACATCCACCGTTTCGGCGGCACGGTGCTCGGTTCCTCTCGCGGTGGCGGCGAACGCACCGAGGACATGGTGGACACCATGGAGCGGATGAACCTGAACATGTTGTTCACGATCGGCGGGGACGGAACCCAACGCGGAGCGCTGCGCTTGGCGGAAGAGATCGAACGGCGCAAGAACCGCATGGTGGTGGTCGGCATCCCCAAGACCATCGACAACGATTTGAGCTTCGTCGAACGTTCGTTCGGATTTGAAACGGCGGTGTCCCGCGCCGTTGATTCCGTGCAGAGCGCCCACGCGGAAGCGCGCGGCGCCATCGACGGCATCTGCATCGTCAAGCTGATGGGGCGCGAATCGGGCTTCATCACGGCGCACACGACACTGGCCTCCAACGACGTGAATTTCGTGCTCATCCCGGAGGTGCCGTTTGACCTCGAGGGACCCGAAGGCCTGCTCGCCAATCTGGAACGTCGCATGGAAAGCCGGCATCACGCGGTGTTGGTCGTGGCGGAGGGCGCAGGGCAGGGGTTGGTGGAGGCGAGCGGGCATGACGCCTCGGGCAACAAGAAGCTGGGCGATATCGGTGTCTACCTCAAGGACCGCATCGCGCAGTACTTCGCGGAGAAGAACAAAGAGATCTCGCTGAAGTACATCGATCCGAGCTACATCATTCGTGCGGCACCGGCCAACCCCACCGACGCGATCTATTGCGCGCGCCTGGGCGCCAACGCGGTCCACGCGGCCATGTCGGGGCGCACCGCATGCCTGGTCGGGCTAGTGAATCACCGGCTGGTGCACGTGCCGATTACTTTGGCTACCGACCATCGCAACCGAGTCAGTCCGGAGAGCCCGTTGTGGCGCGACGTGCTGGAGGCCACGGGTCAAAGCCGCCTCACCAACAATCCGCGTTCCGCTTCGTGAGAGCGTTTCAGAGTGGGTCGGCGAAGTAGGGCGAGCCGCGCCTCGTATCCTGGTGAGTGAAGAGGTTTCTGATACGTTGATGCATGGCTCGTTCGAGCGAGCGCAGGCCTGGCGCGCAGGGGCGCAAGGCCGGGGCGCAATGGCAGCGCTTTCAACGCGCACGTCATGCGCTGTGGTTTTCGATCGCGTTGTTGATTGGACTCGGCGCGATCGTCCATGACTGGACGCGGCACTCGCTCGCCGCGCGGTTGCTCTGGTCAGCCGGAGCTCTGCTGCTCGTGGGCCTTCCGCTGGTCCATCTGCTGAGCTTCAAGTGCCCGCGCTGTCGGGGGGTCTTCGTCGCGACTGGCGGCCTCCGGGACTTTCTCGGGCTGGGCCGGATCCTGTGGGGAAGCCGTTGCGGGCAGTGCGCCCTGCCGGCGGATAACGTCCGCGACGTCAGTCACCCTCCGTCGAGCCGGTCTACGTAATCCTCGCGCCGCGAATTCTGCGTGCAGTGCGATTGGGCGCTGGGGCGTCGACTTTTGCGACCGGGGAGCCAGTCGGCGACGCTGCGTGGGTCAATAGCGCCAATTAGAGGCCACAAAACAGACAGGGGGCTCGGCGCGACGACGTGCTCGGTGTCTTCGCGCCGAACCCCCACTAAGGGAGGACCTCTCTGTG
>JAYWEH010000103.1:0-5839 GCA_043780025.1 Deltaproteobacteria bacterium | reverse complement strand
CCGCGCGCGCCATGCCGGGGAGGATCATTGTTTTTACGACGCTCGCCTACGAACAGGCGCGCTTCGACAACTACGGTGAACGCATGGCGTTCCTGCTCCGGGTCGCGCACGAGCGCGGCGCTATGGGCCTGAAAATCGCCAAGGTGCTGGGGCTCGGATTGCGCCGCCCAGACGGCTCATTGATCGCCGTCGACGATCCGGGGCTCGATCCCGTGTTCGAGACGGCAGGCGAGCTCGGCATGCCGGTGGCAATCCACACCGCAGATCCCGAGGCGTTTTGGCTGCCCATCGATGAGAAGAACCCGCGGCACGCCGAGCTCGAGGCGCACCCCGGTTGGGCCCAATACGGCAAAGACGTACCGAGCTTCGACGCCCTGCTCGGCCAGCTCGAGCGGCGCGTGGCGCGCCACCCTCGCACCACGTTCATCTCCGTGCACTTCGGCAACGCCGCCGAGCGCCCCGACCAGGTGGCAAACATGTTGCGTCGCTACCCCAACCTTTACATCGATACGGCGGCACGCATTCCCGAGATGGGCCGCCATGAACCCGCCCGGATGCGCGCATTTTTCGTCGAATTCCAGGACCGCATCCTGTACGGCTCCGATCTTGGCGTCGGGCCCACGGACACGCCGTTATTCCTCGGCTCACAAGGCGCTGACCCACCCACGAGCGAGGAACGCGAGCGGTTCTTCTCGGCCTCGCGGCGCTACTTCGAAACGGCAGACGAAAACTTCGACCACCCTACTCCCATCCAGGGCGCTTGGAAGATCAGCGGGATCGCCTTGCCGGCAGCGATCCTGGATAAAATCTATCATCTGAACGCCGCCCGCGTGTTGCGGCTCGATTCACGATTTCCTCCGCCCGCGGGCTCTGGTACTTCCGCGCCGCCATGAAAGAAGCAGCCCAGACCGAGAAGCGCGACCCCGCTGGCCCCCGTGCACCGGTCATCCGCGTGTTCGATTGTCATGTCGCCAGAAGTGCCGGCGACGGTGGTTTTCGGTACCTGTTA
This sequence comes from Deltaproteobacteria bacterium, assembly GCA_043780025.1. Taxonomy (GTDB): domain Bacteria; phylum Myxococcota_A; class Polyangia; order Polyangiales; family Polyangiaceae; genus SZUA-265. The sequence continues at coordinate 4,830 of JAYWEH010000103.1, read as the reverse complement.
CTCGAGCGGGCGAGCCACAAGATCTACGCGGGGTCCTGGCGCATGGTGGGCGGGAAACTGAAGCCCGAAGAGACCGCGTGGCAGGCTTGCTTGCGCGAGCTCGCGGAGGAGACGCAGCTAGCGGTGTCGCGCCTGTTGTGCGTGCCCTACGTGAATCGCTTCTACGAATGGCAGCACGATCGCATCAACGACATCCCGGTGTTCGTCGCGCTCGTGGAGGGCAGCGACCCGATCCTGGACGACGAGCACTCAGCGTTCGCGTGGCTCACGCTCGATGCCGCCCTCGAACGGCTGCCTTGGCCGGGGCAGCGCGAGGGCCTCCAGGCGGCTGACGCCCTGCTGCGACAGGGCCACGCTCTCCATGGTTTCATGGAGGTGGCGCTGCCGCCGAAAGGCAGTCGCTAAGTTTCGGGCGCTCCGGCGGCCCGAGCTCGGGGCACCTGTAACGTTCCGGAACACCGGGGAAGCCCCTCCTTGGGACGGAGCCCGGCACCCTCCACGTCTGAACCAACGCGGAACACTCCCGAGCGATCTGTTAGATCCCGCACCGTTCTGGCCCAATTGACGACGGACCAACTGGCCGACCCGTGTCGGGTTGCGATTAACAACCGCGTCTCTATGCACTACAAGGCAGGCAGCTTAGTCATCCCGCTTTCGGGGCTTGCAGCCGCGCGACTAAAAAATCCCGCGGAAGCCGTCCAGAAACCTCGCATGCCAGGACGGGCTGACCCATAACCCCCGAGATTGAACGATAAGGCGCACGGACTCATTGGATTTTTTTTGCCAACTTCATCCGTGCATCTTGAGCAGGGAACTCAGGGGCCTTCGGATTCGTCCGAGCTCTGCTCGAGCGGGCATAGCCCCGCTCCATACCTGGCCGTCGACTTTACACACGTAGCCGTAGGTGCAGCTTGCCGCTGGCACCGGTCTTAACATCGCGAGTTGAATACCATGAGCGCAGCACTAACCTCGATCCAAGACGTTCAAGCTAGCCCGGACACCAGGCGCATCGCCATCAACAAGGTGGGCGTCAAAGGGATTCGGCATCCGGTGGTCGTGAAGGACCGCTCAGGTGGTTTTCAGCCCACGGTTGCAGACTTCAACATGTACGTGAGCCTGCCGCACGATTTTAAAGGCACGCACATGTCGCGCTTCGTCGAGATCTTGAGCGGCCACGAGCGCGCCGTCTCGGTGGAGTCGTTTCGAGAAATGCTGTTCGAGGTGGCTTCCCGGCTGGGCGCCGAGACCGGCTACATCGAGATGAAGTTTCCGTACTTCGTCGAAAAGCGCGCTCCGGTAACGGGTGTCGCCAGCCTGATGGACTACTCGGTGACATTTTTGGGCAAAGTCACCGGAGGGGTCGACAGCCACTCCACCCGCGTGGTGGTGCCGGCGACCAGCCTGTGCCCCTGCTCCAAGAAGATTTCCGCCTACGGCGCGCACAACCAGCGGGCGCACATCACGCTCACGGTCGAGTCGAAGGAGATGATCTGGATTGAGGAGCTCATCGACATCGCCGAGAGTCACGCTTCGAGCCAGCTCTATGGCGTGCTCAAGCGCCCCGACGAGAAGTTCGTCACCGAGCAGGCGTACGACAACCCCAAGTTCGTCGAGGATCTTGCCCGCGACGTGGCGGTCAGCCTGAACAACGATCCGCGGGTCGTCTCGTACGTGGTCGAGGTCGAGAATTTCGAATCGATCCACAACCACTCGGCCTACGCCCTCATCGAGGGTCCGCCGAAGCTGGACGAGGAAGCGGACAGCGAGCGTAAGCCAGGGCCGACGACGCAGGTCCCGCCAGGGCTTTGAGCGCTAGTTTTCCCGCGGGGGCCCGGGCCCCGATCGACACAAACCCGCGATGCTCATGCTTCGCGGGTTTTTCCATTTGACCTGAGCCAGCGCTGACGGGCTGGCTACGAGGGGGTTACTGCGCCTTCTCTAGATACATGCGCTCGATGTCGCGCTCGTATTCCGACTTATCCAGGAGGGTGAGCGAGATGAATAGCGACACGAAGAGCAGTGAGCCCAAGAACACCAGGGTGTGAAAGGGGCGATCCCAGCGCAAATGCATGAAGTAGGTGACGACGAGGCCAGCCTTCACCGTCGCGATGAGCATCGCGATGATCAGGTTGATGCGGCTGCCGAAGTCCACCGAGGTAACGCCCACCGTGATGATGGTGAGCACCATCAGGGCGCCCCAAACGACGAGCAGCAGGCGCACGGGCGTCACGTGCGCGATCTCGTCATGGTGCGCGTCGGCGTGCCCCTCCCCCGATTCTGGAGCGTGCGCGTTCCCGTTCGTGTGTTGATGCTGCGTCATGAGATCGGGCTCAGTGAATGAGGTAGAGGAGCGGGAAAAGGTAGATCCAGATCAGATCTACGAGATGCCAATACAGCGCGGCGTAGTCGACTGCCCCGAAGTGCTGAGGACCGAACTCACCGCGTAGCGCCCGGCGCAGCAGCCATCCAAACGTGATGATGCCGGCGACCACGTGGATGCCGTGCAAGCCGGTCATGAAAAAGTAGATACTGAAGAAGACGCTGAGATTGCGCGGCTTTGCCGGCGCGCCGGGAGGTGGACGTTTGGCTTCGGTGCCCGGCGCGGCGACAGCGCCGGGCTGTGGCTGTGCGACAGCCTCAGCGGCATGCGGAGCCGAACCCGCATGGGTGCCCGCGGTCAGATCGCCATGAGCCTTTTTGAACGACTCGAGCTCCCATACCTCGTGGGTGGGATTGAAATGCCGACCCGGCAACACGTTGTCGTGAAATTTGTGCGAGTACTCGATGTACTTCACGCCGAGAAAGCAGCACGCGAGCACCATGGTCGCGACGAGGTTGAAGACGAGCTTCTTCTGCTCGCCCAGCTGAGCGTTCCGCACCGCCCAAGCTGCCGTCAAGCTGCTCAGGATGAGCACGCCGGTGTTCACCGCACCCCAGAACGTGTCCAGGTAGTAGTGCGCGTAGACGAAAATCTCGGGGTGCAGTGAGCGATAGATTGCGTAGGCGCAAAACAGCCCACCGAAAAACAAAACTTCGGTGACGAGGAAGAGCCAGATGCCGAGTTTGCCTGACTCGAACTGGTGCTTGGGCGTGTCGAAGTGGTGCGCCAGGAACGGAACCGCGCCGTGCCCGCTGTCGTGGCCATGAGGCGCGTGGGCCGCTTCGTGGCTGCCTGACTGTTCAGCGCTGGGTTGAGCCATGGCTCTCCTCCGCCCCTTCCGAGATGGTTGAGCCCCGAATCACGCTCGTGAGCTCAGCGCGCATGGGTACTCTTCCGTTCGTAACCACCAATTTTGGTGTCGTAGACCCACTCTTCGTAGTCATACGGGCCCTCGGTCACCTGGGGTGGAGTGTGGAAGTTGTAGTAAGCCGGCGGCGACGGCGTGCGCCATTCCAGCGTGTTGGCGCCCCAGGGGTTGGCCGGCGCGTCGCAGCGCTTGCGCAACGACCCCAGCAGGTAGACGGCGGCGATCAAGAACGCCACCCCCATCAGGTAGGCACCAATCGTGGAAAGCTGGTGAAGCCCCTGAAACTCCTCCAGATAGTTGTAATAGCGCCGGGGCATCCCGCGGGTGCCCAGGATGAACTGCGGAAAGAACGTGAGGTTGAGCCCCACGAACAGAATCCCGCACGCGATGCGGCCCCACTTCTCGTTGTACATGCGGCCGAAGATTTTGGGCCACCAGTAGTGCAAGCCAGCAAAAAACGCGGTGATGGCGCCCCCCATCATCACGTAGTGGAAATGCGCGACCACGAAGTACGTATCGTGGAGGTGGATATCCACGCTCATCACGCCCAGAAAGAGGCCCGTGAGCCCTCCGATCGTGAACACCCACAAGAAGAACAGCGCGTAAAGCATCGGGGTGTCGAGGTGAATCGACCCCTTGTACATGGTGGCGAGCCAGTTGAAGACCTTGATGGCCGTCGGAATCGCGATCAGAAAGCTGATCGCGCTGAAAATCGTCGAGGCTACGACCGACTGCCCGCTCGTGAACATGTGGTGGCCCCAGACCAGGAAGCCCAGAATCGCGATGGCCACGCTGGAGAGCGCGATGAAGCTGTAGCCGAAGATACGCTTGCGCGAAAACGTCGGGATGATCTCGCTGACGACCCCGAAGGCGGGCACGATCATGATGTAGACCGCGGGGTGGGAATAGAACCAGAAGAAGTGCTGAAACAGCACCGGGTCGCCGCCCAGCGCCGGATCAAAGATGCCGATACCGACGACGCGCTCGACAATCAGCATGAGCAGCGTGATGGCGAGCACCGGGGTAGCGAGGACCTGAATCACCGCGGTCGAATACAGCGCCCACAGGAACAAGGGCATGCGGAACCAGGTCATGCCCGGCGGACGCAGCTTGTGCATCGTGGTGATGAAGTTCATCCCGGTGAAGATCGAGCTGAAACCCAGGATGAAAGCCCCGAACAGCGCGGGGATCACGCTGGTGGTGGTGGTGGTGCTGTAGGGCGTGTAGAAGGTCCAGCCGGTATCAGCGGCGTTGGTCACCAGACTGACCACCATGAACAGTGCGCCGATCACCCAGAGGTACCAGCTGGCCAGGTTGAGGCGCGGAAAGGCCACGTCCTTGGCGCCGAGCTGCAGCGGCAGAATGATGTTTCCGAGCGCCGCGGGAATACCGGGGATGATCACCAGAAAGACCATCACTGCGCCGTGCAGAGTGAACAGCTGGTTGTAGGTATCGTGATCGACGATCGTGCGCCCGGGGGTCAGCAACTCCGTTCGCACGAGCAGCGCGAACACTCCGCCGAGGAGGAAGGCCCCCATCACGCACATCAGATACATGACGCCGATGCGCTTGTGATCCAATG
>JAYWEH010000102.1:0-5847 GCA_043780025.1 Deltaproteobacteria bacterium | reverse complement strand
CCGTCGCCACCGCCGCGATGCCGAACGCCTGGACGACCATGCCGCCCGCTATGAGCCACTTGCGGCCCACACGATCGGAGAGCGCGCCGGTGACGAGTTGGGAAGCGCCCCACACCGCCGGGTACAGCGCGGCGAGCCAGCCGATCTCGGCGAGCCCAAGGCCCGCGGCGCTGAAGATCAGCGGGAACAGGCCCCACGCCATGCCGTCGTTGAGGTTGTTGACGAGCCCCGCCTGCGTGACCGATGAAAGTTCTCTGTCCGTCCAGGTCGTGCGCAAGAACACCTCGCGCTGCGTCAGCGCGTCCGAAGCCGGCAGATCGCCCGCGAGCTTCGCTTCGTGTTTGACGTGGTGGTGGGTCTCCCGCACGAACACTGCGGAGAGGCCGAGGCCGACCGCGACGTAGGCGACGCCGAGGTAGAACGGCTCGGGGCGCAGGCCCCAGCGGGCCGCGATGTAGCCGGTCGCGAGCGCGGACCCGGCCACCGCGAAGTAGCCAGCGAACTCGTTGAGCCCCATCGCGAGGCCGCGGTTCTTCGGCCCCGCGAGGTCGATCTTCATGATGACTGTGGTGGACCAGGTGAGCCCCTGGCTGATCCCGAGCAGCAGGTTGGCGAAGAGCACCCACCCCCACGATGGCGCCCACATCAGGAGGAAAGGCACAGGCGCCGCGACCAGCCAGCCCGCGACAAGCACCCGCTTGCGCCCCACGGCATCGGAGAGGCGCCCCGCGAGGTAGTTCATCAGCGCCTTGCTCACGCCGAAGATGACGATGAACGAGAGGATGGCGACCTTGGCTTCGAGGCCGAACTCCTGCTCGGCGATGGGCGACAGGATGCTGCGCTCCATGCCGACCATCGCGCCGACAAAGGCGTTGACGACGACGAGCAGCGAGAACTGCGCGAGGTTCTCGCGCAGGCCGAGGGCCGGGGAAGTTGGGGGGGCAGAGGGGGTCATGCGCTCGACTCCAGGGGCACGCCCGCAGCGCGCCAGTTCGGTGGGCCTGTCTCCAGCCGCACGGCGGTGAAGCCCTCGGCTCGCAACATGCGCACGGCCTCGATGGCGAGTACACAGTAGGGTCCGCGGCAGTAGGCGACGACTTCGCGGTCCTTCGACAGCTCATCCAGGCGGGAGCGCAGCTCCGACAGGGGGATGGAGCGTGCGTTGGGCAGGTGACCCGCCCGGTACTCCTCAGGCGGGCGCACGTCCAACACGGTCACCTCGCCAGAGAGGGCCCGCTGCAGCAGGTCGGCGTTGTCGACCCACTCCATGGCGCCGCGCTCCTCCAGGAAGGCACGTGTGGTGGCCTCCACCTCCGCGAGCCGGGCTTCTGCGAGGTGGCGAATGCCCAGGTAGAACCCCTCCACACCCGCCGCCAGCCGGTAGGTGACGAAGAGCCCGTTCTTCTCAGCCTCGATCAGCCGCGCCGTGCGGAGCACCTGGAGGTGTTGGGAGGCGTTGGCGAGCGACAGGCTGGCGTGCTCGGCGAGCACCTCCACGGTGCGCGGGCCCTGGCACAGGACGTCGAGCAGCTCCAGACGTTTCGGGCTCGCGACGGCCTTGCCGATCCGCGCGAATTGCTCGAAGACATCGTCCTTGAAGCGGCGGGTTTGAGATGTGGTCGCCAACAGCACCTCTGGTTCGGTAATCAATGGATTTATTGATTATCTGTCGAACGGCCGATCGTCAAGTCCTTATTGCCACCTCTTCCAGGCCGCAACTCACTTGGCCCGCTTCTTGCTATTTGGCAAAATATCAGCCATGTCGGCCGAGCAACCCACTGACACCGGAGACCCCAGATGCCTGAAATACCTACCGCAAACCGAATGAACAATGTCGCCCTGGACCAGGTCGCCGCCTTCGGGAAGCAGATCGAGATGGACAAAACGAAGGCTCGCCGCAGCCAGGTGATCGAAGGGGAGTGGCTTCTCCCGGAAGGCGGCCCACAGTTCCGCTCCACGATCAACTTCGAAGGTGGGAGCACGGTGTTTGAGGTCGACAACCCCACGTTCATGGGCGGCGGGGGCAAAATGCCCGGCCCGATGCACTACTGCTTCTATGGTCTCGCCTCCTGCTACACGGGGATGTTCGCGACGATCGCGGCGATGATGGGCATCCCGCTCACCCGGCTCACGGTGAGGGTGGAGGCCGACACCAACTTTGAGCGTGCCTTCGGGCTCGGCGACGCCCCGACGATCGAGGAGGTGCGGGTCACGCTCTACGTCGTGAGCCCCGCCCCCGTAGAGAAGATCCGCGAGGCCGAGGAGCTCGCCCTTCAACGCTGCCCGGTTGTCTATACGCTCCGCAATCCCATCAAGCTGACGCCCAGGCTTGAGATCACAGCGGGGTAGCCTCTTCCCTGAAATACGCGAGCGCCCGCTTTCCAACCTCCCCGCTGCTCTTCCACCCAAAATAGAACAGCACCGGCACCCCGATGTACGCGGTGGCGCGCACGTACCAGCGCGCGTTCGGCACCCTGCCCATCATCCGGGCCATCATGAGCGACTGGGCGGTCGCTGCGTACGCGCGGGTGCGTCCAACGGCGATCCGCTTCTGCACGAGCTTCTGTCATCACCAGTTTGATCTTGGACAGAATCAACGGTTGAGAAGTGGACACATTGGAGGGGAGGGGTCGAGGGCCGCCACGAAGATCTGCGCCTCGCGGATCTCGCCGGTGTCCGGATCGAGGATCTCCACCGTCGGACCGGCGTAGTCGACGAAGGCCCGCTCGCCCGCGCGGTGCGTCTGGCGCCGCACCTGATCGAGCCGGGCGCGCCACACGTAGTCGTGCGCACAGAACTGGGTGTAGCGATAGCACCGGTCGTGGTCCGGTGTGCCTGTGTACGTCTGCTGATACTCGAGCCAGAGCAGCGGCTCCGGTCGGCGGAACAGCTACGCTTCCAGTGCGGCGGCGTCGAGCGCCGGCGGCACCGGCCACCCGATGCCGCTGGAGCGGAAGCGACCCAGATAGTCGCGGACCGTACGTTGGGAGAGCCCGACGCTTCGGGCGATCTCCTCCGTGAGCTGCAGGAGCTGGGGTACGACATCGTCGTGGCGCACGATGGGGTGGCGGCGCTGGAGGTGGCGGCGCAATACGAGGGCCCGATCGCGCTGCTGCTTACCGACGTGGTGATGCCGCGCATGGGGGGTTGCATCCTGGCCCAGCGCCTGAAGGAAGTGCACCCCGCGACCCGCGTGCTGTTTATGGCGGGTTCGTGGATGACCCCACGCTGGCGGCGGAGATCGCGCAGGGCGACGAGGGGCTGCTGCAGAAGCCCTTCACGCTGCACCTGCTGGCCGAGCGCGTTGCGGGGGCGCTCGCACGGCCCTAACAGCGCCATGCTTCTCATGCGCCCCCGTATGCCCTCAGCCACGCCTTCTTCATCGGCTGCTTCCGGAACGAGATCGCCTCCACGGTCGCGCTCTTCCGCAGTCTGCCCGCCGAGCAGTGGGAAGAGGTGCCGGTGGAGCTGCGTATCCACGGGACGCCGGTGGTCACGCTGCCGCGCACGAACATGATGTGGTTTTTCTTCTTCGACATCATTCATCACCGCGGCCAGCGCTCCACCTACGTGCGCCCGATGGGCGGCGCGGTGCCGTCGATCTACGGTCCGTCGGCCAACACGTCGTCCGCCGGCTGAGGACGGCGCTGATCGCGGCATGCAGGCGTTCCGCTTTGGCGGGGACCGTGGCAACTGGAGTTGATCCGCGCGTGCCATCGTAGCAGTGTGCGCTGCGTCGGGCGGCGGCGTGCAATCTTCGATCCCTTACACGCAATTTTCGACTGTGAAATACGATGTACTCGTCGTGCTGGTCCCATCGATTTTTATGCAGACGGTGGTTACGGCGAATCTCGTCCTCGCACAAGTCGCCTGCCCGGGAGGCGGGCCGGGATCGATTGTCTTTACACAGTAGGTCGTCGAACTGGACGAAGGTCTTGTGCAAGATGTTCCGTCGTCCTCGCAGGGTCCGTCACACGGAAGTACTTGTGCAGCGATTGCCGCGGGGAATAGCGCGGTTGCAACTACCGCGGAGATGAAACGCCATTTTACTGCGACCTCTTCAGTTGCAGTGTAAGTTATGCGCGCAATCGCTTGCACTCAGCCAGCGTACGCCTTTAACCGCGCGGAGTCAACCTGGACTTGACTCGGCTCGCCGGACACCACTGCGGTCCGAGCACCGACAACGACTTCAACACATACGTCGGCGTCCACTCGCCCCAATCTGTGCTCTCCCGTCTGGGCGAGGAACGCACTCAGCTCGCCGATCAAGACCCGTTGTCGAATGGGCCGATAGCCGATCGACCGTACCACCAGCACGTACACGCCTTTCGTGAGTCCTGCGAACGTTGGGCACTCACCGGAACGGCAGGAGCGTACTCTGCGTAGTATTTGCAAACCAAATGAGCGCGTCGTAGTCGAGCGGGATCAAGGTCTGGTCAAAGTACGAACTCGCTGACGCCGCAGCGTAGACCGCACCAATGGTCCTCATGCGGAGCGCCTTGTCCAGCGTGGCTGCGGCGCTGCCACCACTCGCAATGCGGCGCGCATCGAAAATCAGTCGCGGCTGGTTGGTCGCTGCGAACACCGCTTCGAGCGACGACACATCAATCGCATCGACCGTGTGCTGCACCACACCGGAAAATGCACCACTCGCGTTCATACCCACCGCGTTCAGGCGACCCAACCCAAAGGTGAAACCGAACACACGATATTGTGTGCCAAGCCGCGCGCCCACGAACGACCCCATCGCCCCAGGCTTCCTGCTCACGTGATAGTTGTGCGCCCACGCGAAGATGCGCGCTGCCGGATTCTTGTCGGCCACCCACAGCAGATTGTCCGCCATCGCTTTGCCACGCTCGGCGCTGCCGCTCGACGACGCGGCCATGCGTGCCCACTGTCGCACCAGCGTGACATACTGCTCGATCCAGTCTAACTCTTCCGCCGAATTCGTCGCGGCCCACTGCGCGCGGCGCGTCGTGACCGTTGTCGCCAGCGCACTCAGCGAGTCTGCGCAGGACACGCGTTGGATTGCCGTTGTACCACTGAGGTAGCGCGAGCTCGCATACAGACCAGACGCATCGCGCGCTGGCGCGAGACAGCTCACTGTGGTGCGCGCGCGCTGGCCGAGTGTCGCGTCAAGGCGCGTCAGTGTGGAGAGGATGCTGTCGACAGCCTGTTGCGGCGACTGCATGTCAAAGCCGACAAACCGCAACTTGGGCGCACTCGCGCGCACATTGTACGCGCGCATCCACTTGACGAGGTCGAGCACCTCCTCCGTGTTCCACGTCCAAAAGTACAGATTCGAGAGGAGCTTCTCCGGGTCGCCCTCGCCTCGTGTTACATAGCGATCCATCGCGCGCGACTCGGGCATCGTGGCTTCGATGGTGAAGTGTGTGAAGCCCTGCGTCTCTACCAGATATTCGAACGTACGATGTTTCATGCGAAAGAACTCACGCGTGCCGTGGGTCGCTTCGCCGAGTGCGACAACTCGCGCCGTTCCCACAATCGTGCCAATCTCCGCCAGGTCGTCGAAGCCTGATGTTGGCGCGTCGGTGACGAATGGGCGGGCGTTCGCACCGAGCCACGCAACCGTCGCGGCGTCGGCGATGGTCGTAGCTGCATGGCCCTCGAAATCCAGATTGGACGGCGTCGCCGAGTTGCGCAGGTATGTGTTGGTGACGGTTGCGCTGTCCGCAGTCGTCGGCGCGCGTATGGGACCGCGTGACGTGGGAACGGTCGTGTCGACGATTTCGAATTTCACGTCATCAATGCGCACCAGTCCGCGTCCCTCGAACAGCGCACCGATGGTCACACCAACGGCATCGGCAGGCACGTCGAGTACCACGT
>JAYWEH010000101.1:0-5859 GCA_043780025.1 Deltaproteobacteria bacterium | reverse complement strand
CGGTCCCGTTGACGGCACCGCTACCGGAGCCCCCGTTACCGCCGGGATTGAGCGGATTGACCGCGCCCGGGAACGTCGGGACGCTGACCGGGTCGCCTTCCTCGATCGGGGCGCTGCAGCCGGTGGCCGCCGCCGTGAGCAGCGCGGAGGACCCGGCGACGAACGCCGCGCGCAGCCAGCGCGCTCCGGGTGTTGCGTGATAGGAGGGGGCCACAGCTCGAGTTGACTTCATGTTGTCGACCATCGTGAAGGGAGCGCAAAGAGGAGGGCTGCGCATGGGGAACCGCACGCCTGGATGCCCAGCGAATCGCAGCTTAGGGGGGAACGGATCAGCCTGCAATGTCGCGGCGACAGAGCGGTGGCCCACGTTTCTTCGAACTGTAATTGAGCGCGACACGCGGAAAAATGGCCGGATTCACGTGCCCGAAAGCGCCTCGAGTGCGACGTGCCAGATCGCATGACTCGGCCCCTGTGCGCCGATCTGACTCGTTGCTCATGGCTCTGGGCCACACCCGCGCGGTCACTTACACTGCGAGCATGCGGATCGCACTGCTCTACCCGCCACCCTGGAAACTCAGCGGGCCTGGCGAGGCCTCCATCGATGACGTGGACGGTCCGCCGCGCGATCACGAGCCGGGCGACCTCGATCCCGACTTTCATCAGATCCCGTACGGGTTGTTGTCGCTCGGGGCTCAAGCGCTGCGCGCCGGGCACCAGGTGAAGCTGCTCAATCTGTCCGCGTTTTCGTGGCAGCAAGTCGAGGCCGTGGTGCGGGCCCTGCCTGCTGACATCTACGGCCTTTCCTGCTGGACGGCCAACCGACGCGGAGTGGATTTGGTCTCGCGCTGCATTCGCCGCTTCCACCCGAGCGCTCACGTGGTCGTCGGGGGGCCGCACGCCACCCCGCTCGCGCGCGAGGTCCTGCAGCATTATCCCGCCGTAGACACCGTAGCCGTTGGCGAAAGTGAGGAGACGTTCCTCGAGCTTTGCGAGCGGCTCGCTTCAGGCGCGTCCACGTGCGGCATCGCCGGCACCTGGTACCGCGAGCACGGCGAGATCAAGACGGGTCCGGCGCGTGCGTCGATCCCCGATCTCGATCAGCTCGCTTCGCCGCACGACTATTTCGGCACTCACATCGTGATGACATCGCGGGGGTGCCCCTGGCAATGCACCTTCTGCGGTGCGGAGACCACCTGGGGCCGAGGCTTCCGCGGGCGTTCGGTGCCCCGCGTGCTCGATGATCTGGAACACGCTCTCGCCAAATTGCCTGTAAAAATGGTCCAAATCAAAGACGACACGTTTACAGCCAACCGCAAGCGCGCGCTCGAGATCTGCAAGGGCATCATCGATCGTCGACTGAACTTCAGCTGGAGCTGCGATACTCGCGTGGACGTGTTGACCGACGAGTTATTGCGCGCCATGCGGCTCGCCGGCTGTCAGCGCCTGAGCTTGGGCGTCGAGTCCGGTTCGCCCAGTGTGCTCAGCAAGATCAACAAGAAGATCACCGTCGCTCAGATCTCGAACTCCACCGCGCTAGCCCGGAGCTACGGCATCCAGGTGCGTTACTACATGATGCTCGGCAATCGCGGCGAGACGCTCGAGACCTTCCGGGAGACGCTGGACTTCTTGGAGCGGGCGAAGCCGGACCAGTACATTTTCTCCTGCCTTTCGATCTACCCCGGCACGCTCGATTTCGAGGAAGCCGAGCGGCGCGGCCTCGATCGCGCGGTGTACTTCAAGGAGACGTTCCAGGAGCTCAAGACCCCGTTTGACGCGGATGCTGAATGCACGCAGGCCATGAGTGAGTGGTTTCAGCAAAACAAGGGTGTGAAGGAGGGCTATCGGATGGGCGTGTCCGAAGCCCAGGCGATCCTCGAACGCTTGGGTGACTACCATGGTGCGCACCTCGACCTGTGCGGCGCCTACTATCAGAACGGCGAACTGGCCCTAGCGGAACGCCATGCGCGCCGCGCGCTCGAGCTCGGCTATCCTTCGCCGGGCATCGTTTACAACTACCTCGCTTGTATCGCCCATGCCCGGTCGGAGCTCGTCGCCATGCAGGACTACTTCATGGCGGGAGCCAAGCTGGACCCACAACACTTTCTGTTGATGCGTAACGTGGAGCGAACGCGCGCCTGGTTTCGCCAGCGCGGCCCGGAGCTAGGTCTGCCGCTCGAGCTCGACGCGCGCCATGATTTTCAGCTGTTTGAGCGCACGCTGCAGCCGACCCTGCCGGGGCCTTTGGCCCCGGATTTTGCCGATTGGGGCATTGCCGCTCCCGCCGCTCGTGCCGCGGCGCCGGCTGCACGCGCCGAGGGGCCGAAACGGCTGCCGATGCTTTCGTGAGCCGAACGTCAGAGCCCTTCGCTGTCGGGGCGGCGGCGCAGCTCCTGGCGCCCCCTCTGACGGGCCTCCTCCGGCAGTAGATCCTTCACGTTGGCGTATTTGCCAAAGCAGAGCAAACGGTCGCCGAGGTGGAGCTCGCGGGCCACCCGCGGATTGGGAATTACTTTGCCTTCTCGGTGCAAGCTGAGCACCACGATGTCGCGCTCCCGCAGGCCCGAGCCTTCGATGGTGCGCCCCGCCATGCCCGTCTGTTCGCCGACGTACAGCTCGACGACGCCGTAGCCCTTGCTGACCGTCAAGCGCTGCCGGATGTCGAGCTCGGGATATTGGACGTTGTCGGCGACATAGTCCACGATCGCACCGGCGACATCTTGGCGCGTGGCGCGTTCGATGCCCTCGAGCCCCGGCGAGGCGTTCACCTCCATCACGCTCGGACCGGACGCTGTCTCGAGCATGTCCACGCCAGCGATGCGGAGCCCGATGATCTGGGCAGCACGCACCGCCGTTTCCTCATAGACGGGATCGAGCTTGGCCGCTTCGACGATGCCGCCGCGGTGCACGTTGCTGCGAAACTCATCGCCCTGGGCCATGCGCCGCATGGCGGCGACCACGCGATCGCCGATCACGAAAGCCCGGATGTCTTTGCCACGGCTCTCGGTGACGAATTTTTGCACGAGCACGTTTTGCTTCGTGCTCTGCAGGGTTTCTATGATGGCCTGGGCCACCTTGACCGAATCCGCCAGGATCACCCCGACGCCTTGGGTGCCCTCCAGCAATTTGACGATGACGGGGGCGCCGCCGACGCGTTCGATGGCAGGCAATACGTCGCGCTTGTCGCGGACGAATTCAGTGGGTGGGATGCCGATGTCGTAGCGGCTCAAGATCTGCGTGGCGCGGAGCTTGTCGCGAGCGTTCGAGATGCCTGTGGCGGAGTTGGCACAGAACACGTTCATCTGTTCGAACTGGCGCACCACACTGGTGCCATAGAACGTGATCGATGCACCAATGCGCGGGAGCACTCCATCGAACTGCCCGAGAAGGCGGCTCTTGTAATAGAGCTCCGGCATTGCCTTGTTGCAGGAGATCGCGAACTTCAGCGTGTCGAGCACCGTCGCTTCGTGGCCGCGAGAGCGCGCGGCCTCCACGAGCCGGCGGGTGCTGTAGCAGCGGCGACTTCTCGATAGAATGCAGAACTTCATGGCTGTTTTGCCTCGACCCCTCGTACGCTCACGGGCGCGGGAGTTTGGATCGGCCCCGAGCGCCGGGAGAAGGGAAATGGCAACGGCCGGAGGGCCACAAACGCTAGAGCGGGATCCACTTACCCACATGGGTGGACCCGGGTAGGAGAAACCGGATCCGGACACGAATGGGGGTACGAGGCGCCAGGCCGGCCGCTCTCCAGCGCACGGAACCCGCATCGAATAGCCTCCGGCCCATTTCCTGGCGGTAGGGGGCTGAAGATTATCGGGGTTTGGGTCGAATGCTTCCATTGGATGGCTCTGGGAGGGGGCAAGGTGCTGTTCGTCCATGGCGAACCACAGGTGCGTAGCGCGCTCGCGCGGCTGATTCGCGCCGAAGGCTTTCCAACCGTGGTGGCGGCGAGCTGTGAGGAGGCCCTGGCGCTCGCCCAGGGCGATAGCTTCAGCGTCGTGATCACCGAGCTCGACGGAGTGGGCATGGGTGGCTTGGCGCTCTTGCAGCGGCTGAGCCCGGCGTTGCCCAAGGCCCGCTTTCTCGTCCTCGCCGGCACGGGTTCCATTGCGACGGAGCTCCTGCCGCGTGGCCACGGCATCCGTGTGTTTTTCAAGCCCTGGCACCAACAAGAGTTGCTGGCCGCCGTGTGCGAGAGCGACGAGTCGCCCATCTCCGTCATCCCGCCTTGCGACGTCGCCGAGGCGCGCGTCACGCGCGTGCTGCTGATCGAAGACGATGCGTCCGACGCGCTTTTGTTCGAAACGGGCCTGCGGCTCAGACACCCCGGTGAGTTCGCGGTCACCCGGGTCTCGGACATGGCCAGCGCCGAAACGCTGCTGCGGCGAGAAATGTTCGACAGCATGACGCTCGATCTCGGGCTGCCCGATGTCCGGGGTCTGGCAGCGGTCGCGCGACTGCACGCGGCGGCGCCTCAGATTGGCTTCATCGTGTTGTCGGACTCCGAGGATGCGGAGTTGGCGATTCAATCCATCCAGGCCGGAGCGCAGGACTACCTGGTCAAGCGGCGCGCGAGTGGGTTTCAGATCGCCAAGGCGCTGCGGCACGCAGAAGAGCGCAAGCGGGTGGAGCGCCGCCTGGTCGAGCTGGCCCTGCATGATCAGTTGACGGGGCTGGCCAATCGGACCTTGTTTCGCCAATGCGTCGCGCGCGCCCTGGCCAATTGCCGGCGCCGTGGCGGCGCGTTTGCGGTGCTGCTGCTCGACGTGGACCGCTTCAAGGCCGTCAACGACTCGCTGGGGCACGACGCGGGGGACGCTTTCCTGCAACAGGTCGCAGAACGCTTGCGCAAGGCGACTCGCGAAACGGACACTGTCGCTCGCTTCGGCGGCGACGAATTTGCCGTGCTGGCCACCGAAATAGCGGGCGCCGTGGACGTGGGGCCCATCCTGGAGAGAGTGCAGGTCGCGCTCAAAGAACCGCTCGAGCTCGGGGGTACACGCTTGATTCCGAGCGCCAGCATCGGCGCGGCGGTGTACCCCGCATCGGGAGAGGACAGCGATACGTTGCTGGCGGCCGCCGATGCCGCCATGTACGTGGCCAAGAGCCGGGGGCGCAGCGGGCACCACGTGCACGGCATCGAGCTCAGCCGTCAGGTCGCGCGCCGGCTAGAGTTGGAGCGACGGCTGCGCGGGGCGATCGAGCGAGGGGAGTTTCGTCTCCACTATCAACCCCAGGTGTCGCTGTCCGGGGACCTGTTTGGCGCCGAGGCGCTGTTGCGCTGGAGCCCTGCGCCGGGCAAGGCCGTCAACGCCAAGAAGTTCATTTCAGTGCTCGAGGACACCGGGCAACTGCTCGAGCTCGGGCCGTGGATCATTCGAACCGCGTGCGAGCAGGTGAAGGCGTGGCGAGAGCAGGGGCTGAACATCGCACGCATCGGCATCAACCTGTCGCCCCGCCAGTTGCTGGGACGGGACTTTGGCAAACAACTGCGGGACGCGGTGGAGAGCGCTGGGCTACGCCCGAAAGATCTCGAGCTCGAGCTGACCGAAGCGACATTCCAACGCCAGACCGATAGCCAGCGCCGGATGTTGGCAGGGCTACATCGGGACGGGTTTCGCCTGGCGCTCGATGACTTCGGTACCGGCTCCTGTTCGGTGGCGCACCTCGAGAACTTTCCCATCGACACGCTGAAAGTGGGGCGCTCCTTTGTGGAACAAATCGTTCGCGACGAGCACGGGCGAAATCTCGTCGGCGGTATCATTCAGCTCGCGCGACGTCTGGGGCTCGACGTGGTCGCCGAGGGGGTCGAAACGATCGAGCAGCGTGACTTGCTGCGAGCGGAGTCCTGCCCTTCAATGC
>JAYWEH010000100.1:0-29553 GCA_043780025.1 Deltaproteobacteria bacterium | reverse complement strand
TGGACGCACACCCGTCGCCGTCAGCGTGCGGCGAAACGTCGTGCTCAGTCGAGGGATTCGTCGGGCCACGGAGATTCCCCGGTCTCGATGGCACGGGCGAGCTGTTCGGGCGTGAGGTCGATGTAGTCCCCCCGCTCGAAATCGGCCTCCGCACTCAGAATCTCCGCGAGGAGGTCAGACTCGTGGGCGGGCGCGATTGCGCTGACGTTACGAGAAGCGGGAGCGCTCTCCGGGCTGTTCGGCGTAGCCATGCACGGAGTATCCCATGAGCAGTCGGCGATGTCGAAAAATTTGGCCGATTCGTCTGTCCCACGCCGTCAGCGCCCCGCCGTCGCCTCCCGGTCAAACTCGCTGACGCTGATGTGCCGTACCTCCTGGCCAAAGCGCTCGAGCGGGGCTTCGTGCACGGACACGAGCGTCCAGCCGTAGAAGGTCTCTGGCGGGTCGGCGTGGAAGCGCGAGTCGGTGACGAACACCAGTGTGGAAGCGCGTGACCACGCTGCCGCGCCCGCCCAGCGATCGTAGTCGTCGAGCTCGGCGCTGTCGCAGGCCACCGGTACGCGGCCGTGCAGGGCGACCTCGGCTTGAGCACACAGCGCCCAGTGCGGACCCACCACGACCGGCAACTGCCCGGTGCGCTGCTGCGACGCCTCCACGGCGTCCTCGAGCAACACGCGCCCCGGACCCCAGGCGTAGAAATCGTTGGAGGCGTCGTGGAGCGGTTCGTACCCGCCGAGGGCCTGACCGACCAAGAGCGGCATGTCGGTGCGGAGCCACGCCCAGCTGGCCACCACCAGCGCCGCGCCGAGGCCGACGCAGCTGCGAGATAGATGTCGCGGCAGCGGCGCAATCCGGGCTGCTTGCAGCGCCAGCGTGAGGTAAGCGGGCGCGAGCCAGCCGAGATCGCCCAGCGAATCTCCAGCAAAAAGGGCCAGCAACACCTGCGGGATCAGCGGCACGAGCAGGCTGCTCGCCAGCAGGCGATCGACGGGCCCGAGGCCACCGCGCCTGGACAACGTGCGCGCGACCAGCACGGCTGCGACCAAGAACGGGGGCGTGATGGAGGCGATCGGTCGCGCCAGCGTCAAGAGCGATTCACCCCACACCGGGGTCCAATCGAAGCGCACGTTGATGCCGAACGCGAACCACGACGCGACGACGGGGCTGAGCAGGATGGCGAACAGGCCAAGCGCTGTCCACGGACCGAGAGTGAGCAGCCGCGTTCGATCCGGGCGCACCAGGCAGGCCACGAGCACGCTCACGAACAAGAGCCAGCCGCTGGTCATCGAGAGGCAGCTCGCCGCCACTGCGGCCCCGGCAGAGCTCCAGGCCAGCAACGTGCCGATGTGCCCCGCGGGCAGGCGTAGGGCCAGCCCTGCGCAACCGAGCGCGGCGAGCCAGCTGAAGCAAAAGGGCAGGTTGGGCGCGAACGCGAACGAACCGACGCTGAGCTCGGGGATGAAGGCCAGCGCGAAGTAGGTGCGCAAGGCGGCGTTGAAGGTCGACCCGCAGGCGCGCGCGGCCAGCACCCCAGCCCAGGGCAAGAGCGTCGCTCCAACGGCGGTCAACGTGTGCACGGCCCGCGGCGTCGCGCCTGCGCCGAGTAGCTGGGCAATCCAGCCGATCAGGCCTGGATGATGCAGGTACGTGGCCTGCGGGTGCAAACCAAAGGCGAGGTAGAGCGCCTCGGAGTCGCCGAGGCTCACGACTCGACTGAGGTCGAGACGTAATCCCAAGAGAATGATCGAAGACAGCGCTGCGCCGAGCGCTAACCGGGCCATCGCCGGCGCCTTCCGGCCAACATGAGTAGAAGGGCTGCACAGGGCCACACGGCGGCAGCTGCGCCTGTTACGCCGGTGTTGCCGCTCGCGTGACGGACGGGCTCGAGCGAGCAGCCCGGATCGGCGTCCACGGGTGTGCCGCACTCGCGCGAGAAGCCGTGCCAGGGACCCGTGTTGCCCGGGCATTCGAGCAGGGGCTCGTCGAGGGGCGCGTAGATGCTGCAGATGCCCGCGCGGTCGTCGTCGGAGAGCGTGCGCGCGCCCAGGTTGGCGAGATCGTAGTTCCAGCGCATCGTCGCGTTTTCTTCTTCGGAGTGGTCCAGGCCGAGGAAATGCCCGACCTCATGGGTCAGCACGGCTTGCAGATCGTTGCTAATCGCGTCGTCGCTGGTCGAAAACTCGTTTTGAAAGGAGTTGATCTCGATGTCGGCGTCGAAGATCGCCCCCGTCCTGGGATCGAACGTCAGCGAGGTGCGGGCGATCACCGAGAACTCGTCGGGGTAGGGCCACTCGTCGTCACGGAAGATCACGATATTGGCGTTGGGTGCACCGCCGCGCCCTTGTACCGGCGCGTTGAACTCGACCTCGTCGCAGCTCGCGCCTCCGAGCGGAACGACGCCCATGGAGGGCTGCCCGCCCTGGCAATCCACACCGAGCCAGGCACTGAATGCCCCTCGCATGGCCTGGTCCACTTCGAACGCGCTCACCCCGCGCGCGGGGGAGCCGCGCGACTGGACGGCGTAGGTGACGCAAGCGTCCGGCCAAAACAGCGGTATGCCCCGCGTCGCGCAACCATCGACGCGGTCGCAGCCGTCGGCCTCCCGCTCGGGGTCACAGGTGGTCGTGCGACAAAACGCGTCGGCCCGAGCGGCGAGCAGGCTCGCGCACAGCCATCCGGCGAGGGCAGGGGCAAGCGTTCGGCGCACGTCAGCGGGTGCGCATGATGTCGGCGACGAGGCCTTCGGCCTCGAACACGGTCCGATGGACCAGTCGCTGCACCGCGGAGCCCTCCGCTCCCATGAGCGACGGCATGTTGGGGCTCGCCCGCAGCCGCATGACGGCTTCCCCGTCCGGCGTTCGCAGCGGATAGTGGCCCTGCGCCATGGCCGTCACGCCCAGGACGCCGTCGACGTCCTGGTTCAAGAACACCACGCTCGGGGTATCGAGCTCGAAACGAGCCTCGCCGTGGACCAGCTGGCCTAAGTCGCCCACCCGGCCCCCGAGAGTCCGCAACATCACCGATGAATCCGGCGTCGGACGGCCGTCGATGGGCTGAGTGACCTCTACGCGGACGTACGTCACGATGCGTCGGGACTTGCCCACCGTTTCCCATCGGGAGTAGGCGTCCGTAGCGGTACCCACCAAAGCATATTGCGAATACCCCACGAGCTCCGGAAGAGACAGCGCGCGAGCGAGGGTTGCCCCCGCGACGCCCGGCCACGCCGCCGCAGCCAAACCACACCCCACACCCCTCAGCACCTGACGTCTGGACAACATCGCCACCGAGCATAGCAGGACCTCCCGGAAAGCCACAGGGCGGACAGAGCCGGTGAGGCGTCCCACGCAAGCAGTCCGTGGACGTGGGAACGGGGCCGCTCGGCCCGTGCTATAAGCGTCAGCGACCTGGAAACCTCCCGCATGGATAGCCCACGACCGCAGATGGACAAGGCCGGGCCTCAAAGCCCTTCGACGGTCCCCTCCGAGACAATTCCCCCTCAGAGGATGCCCTCCCCGACGATGCCCGCCCAGACGATGCCCTCCCCGACGATGCCCGCCCAGACGATGCCACCGCCCGCGCCCAACAGCGAAGCCGGGCGGACCCCGATGGCCAAGGGGGACGCCGTTCTGAAGAGCTTATCCACTAACCTGGTGCCCGAGCTGCGGCGCTACGTGTCGGTGCATCGGCTCGAGATCGAGCGCATGGTGAAAGACGGAGACGTCGCTTCCGGGCTCGCGGCCGGAATGCGGTATTCCAAGATCGTCGACGGTTTGCTGTCGTCGCTGCTCTATACGACGCGCGCCGTGATGGCGCCCGAAGGCAAGGGCCCGCGCGTCGCGCTCGTCGCCGTAGGCAGTTACGGCCGGCGCACGCTCTCGCTGCACAGTGACCTGGATGTGCGGTTGCTCTCGGATCAGGACCTCGCGAGCGTGCGGCCACTGGCGGAGGCGTTGCTCTATCCGCTGTGGGATGCGGGTCTGAACATCGGCCATCAGGTGATCTCGCGTGACGACACCCTGGAGCTGGCCCGCACCGATCTGCCGACCGCGACCTCGTTGCTCGATTTCCGGCACGTCGCAGGCGACGAGACGCTCACTCGGGACTTGATGCAAGGCGCTTTCGAGCACGTGCTCGGGCCGAGCGAGCTGCCCAGTTTTTTGCAGAGGCTCGAGCGTAGCGCGCACGAACGGCACGAACGCTTCGGAGGCTCGGTATTCCTGCTCGAGCCGGACGTGAAGAACGGCACGGGTGGCCTGCGCGATCTCGACGTGGCGCGGTGGGCGGCGCGCGCGCGCTTCCGCATCGAGGATTTCGAGGGCATGGTCCGTGTCGGGGCGCTGGCCAAGCGCGAATGGCGCGACATCAGCCTGGCGTGGCGCTTCCTGTCGACGGTGCGCAATCACCTGCACCTGCTCGCGCGCCGCCGCGCCGATCGCTTGATCTTCGAGCAGCAGGAACGTGTGGCGCTCGCGATGGGCTACGGATCGGGTGGGGCCGCCGTGGAGTCGTTCATGAGCGACTACTACCGGCACGCCCGCAGCATCGAGCTCGCTTGCCGCATGTCGATTGCCCGCTCGCTCCCGGTGCCGCACCGCACGCCGGACGAAGTGGATATCGGCAATGGCTTCAAGCTGATCAACGATCGTGTCGCGTTCTCGGACATCAGCAAGGTCAAAGAGGATCCATCCCTCGCCATTGGCATCTACCGCGTGGCCGTGGAGCGCCACGTATTGGTCGACGACGGGTCGCGCCAGGCGGTGGTGCGCGCCTGCGCCTCCAAACCGTTCTGCGCGAAGCTGCGCCGCAGCAAGACTGCCGCCAAGGGCTTCGTGGAGCTCGTCAAGGTGGTGCAGACCACGCCGTTCCCCGGCGGTTCGATCCTGCGCGAGTTGCACGAGGTCGGCCTGCTCGTGGCGATGATCCCGGAGTTTTTGCCCGTCGTCGGGCGCGTCCACCACGACATCTATCACGTGTACACGGTGGACGTGCACTCGGTGGCCGCGGTCGATCGGTTGCGGGCTCTATGCCGCGGTGACCTGGCCGCCGAACATTCGCTCGCTTGCCGCCTTGCCGCCGACATGGCGCGGCCCAACGTGTCCTTTTTCGCCGCGCTCCTGCACGACATCGGCAAGGACCAGGGTGGCCAGAACCACTCGGAACGTGGGGCGGCGATGTGTTTGCCGATCTTGCAGCGGCTCGGGCTGGAGGAGCCGGAGATTGAAGAGGTGCAGCACCTCGTGCGCAAGCATCTGCGCATGTATCACGTGGCCACGCGTCGCGACATCGACGACCCCCACACCATCCGTGAGTTCGCCGCGGAGGTGCACGGCCAGGAGGGCTTGAACGAGCTGTTCTTGCTCACCGTCGCGGACGTCTCGACGACGAGCCCCACGGCGCTCACGGCTTGGAAGGCCCGCATGCTGAACGAGCTCTACGTCGCCGCGGAGCGGTGGTTCGGGGACGGCCTGCCGTCGCACGGCGTGGCCTACGTGGCGCGCATCGGAGAACAGGTCCGAGCCTTGCTCGAAGATCGCCCCGGGCCCCGCCTCGATCCCGAGTTCGTGAATGCGACGCTCGATGCGTTACCGGCGCGCTACGTCTACGCCAACTCCGCTTCCGGCATCGTGAAGCACCTGGCTGTGATCCGCGAGGCTGAAGGGCAGACCGCGCTGATCCGCGAACTCGACATGAGCGAGCCCTATTTCGAGCTGGCCGTCGTCGCCGACGACAGGCCGGGCCTATTGTCCTACATCGCGGCGTCCCTCGCGGCCGCCAAGATCAAGGTGATCGGCGCTCAGATCTATTCGTTTCAGACCGCGAGCGGCGTGAAGCGAGCCGTGGACATGTTCTGGGTCCGCGCCGGGCAGGAGTCGGCGAACGCGCGGCGCCTGCTGCCGAAAGTACAACAGCACCTGTCGGATATTCTGGCCGGCAGGATCGAAGCCGTCGAGCTGGTGCGCGGGGAGAAGCAGAGCATGCGCTGGAGCTGGCGGCCGGCGCCGGCGGTGGAGACGGAGATCTTCATCGACAACCGCAGCGCCACGCGGCACACCGTGGTCGAAGTGATCACCCAGGACCGGCGCGACCTGTTGTTTTGGCTGTCCACTGCCTTGCATCGCGAAGACGTCACGATCGATCTGGCCAAGATCAACACGGAGGGCGAACGCATTGCGGACGTCTTCTACGTCACCAACCGCGACGGCTCGAAGCTCGAGCGCGAGCAGGTCGAACGCGTCGAGCGGCGCGTGCAGATGACGCTCGCGATGTTGGAAGGAGAACCTGAAAAATGTTGAGGAGGGGCTGGGCACTTCTGGTCGCGATTTCTTGCGCGGCCGTCCCGTGTGCTGTGGCGTGCTCGTCGACGCCGCCGGCACAATCGCCGAACGAACCCGAGGTGGATCTCGCTGGCGCGGATGAAGCGCCTGAGTCACCCGAGTTCGACCAGGGTGTGGACGCCGTCGGCAAAGGCGACTTCGCGACGGCCCACACGCATTTCACGGCTGTGTTGCAGGATCAGCCCAAGAACGCCAAGGCCCACTTCTATTTGGGCGTCGCGGCGCAGAACCTCGGCAAGAATGCCGAAGCCACCCTGAGCTACGAGCAAGCGGTCACGCTCGATCCCAACCTGGCGGAGGCCTGGGTGAACTGGAGCGCTCTGCACCTCGACGCGGGCGAGTTCGACAAGGCTCTCGGCATCGTCGATCGTGGGCTCACTCGACACCGAAACCACGCTGGGCTCATGTACAACCACGCACTGTCGCTCGCGGGGGCGGGCAAGACGACTGAGGCGGTGGTGGCCTATCGCAACGCGCTCGCCGCCGATCCGGGCAACGCGGAAGTGAAATACGGCTACGCCGAAGCGCTCGTCGCCGCGGGGTCGACGGACGCGGCATTGAGGGAGCTCGAGGCGCTCGCCCAGGGAGACAAGCTGGAGGTGCTCGCCTCGACCGCGCGCTTGCTCGGGCGTTTGAAGCAGTTCGACGCCTGCGTGGCCACGTTGACGAAGGCGCTCGGGCTGAAGGCTTTGGCGGAGCTCTACGTGGACCGCGGCTTGTGCCAGCACGGCAAGAAGGACGACACGGCCGCGTTCGAAGACTTTCAGCGCGCGGTGAAAGCCGACGACGGCTACGCGCCCGCCCACTATTACTCGGGCATGCACCTGAAGATGAAGGGCAAGAAAGTCGAAGCCCGCGCGGCGCTATCGCGGACGGTCGCGATTGCGGGCGACGCGGGCGTCGGCAAGGCGGCCAAGCGGGCGCTCGAGAGCCTGTAAGAAACGCTCTTCTCGAGATTTGGCTCCCACCCGCGGTATTGAGTCTGAGGCGGTGTGGAGCGTGCAGCATCCCTCAAAGGGCCGTCGTCACAAAGGAGCGCAACACGAGCATACCCAACCACCGCAAAGCACTGTTCGTGCACGAACTTGGTATTTGACGGTGAACAGTAGCCCCGGACGCGCCAACCGAGACGTGGGCGTCGCAGAGTGAACAACCGCCTGCTGCCCAACAGAGACTACGCCCCCGCGAACATCTGCTCGAGGATGCGGTCCAGCTCGTCGAGATCCGAATACTGGATCACGATTTCGCCTTTGCCCTTCTTGTCGCGGACCTCGCAGCGGGTGCCGTAGCGGCGGGCCAAGCGGCCCTCCAGATCGCGCACCCCCGCGCTCTTGCCGGCGGGGGCCTCTGCGCTGCCACCCGCTTCGGCGGCGCTCTTTGACGCTCGGACCAGCGCCTCGGTCTGTCGCACGCTGAGCTTCTTGTGCGCGGCCTGCTCGGCGAGCCGCACCATCCTGGCTTCGTCGGGCGCGCCGAGCAGGGCGCGCGCGTGCCCCTCGCTGAGCTGGCCCCCGATCACCAGATTGCGCACCTTCTCCGGCAGTTTGAGCAGGCGCAACGCATTGGCCAGGGTCGAACGATCCTTGGCGAGCATCGTGGCCAGGGACTCCTGGGTGTACCCGTAGTCCGAAATCAGCCGCCCCAACGCCTCGGCGAACTCGATCGCGTTGAGATCTTCGCGCTGGACGTTCTCGACCAGCGCGAGCTCGAAGGCGTTCTGCTCGGACACGTCTTTGACGTGCACCGGTAGCTCGTGCAGCCCCGCGCGTTGCGCGGCGCGCCAGCGGCGTTCGCCCGCCACGATCTCATAGCGCTCCTGCCCGGGCAGCCTTCGGACCACCAGCGGCTCCAGGATGCCATGCGTCTGAATTGACGCCACCAGCTCGTCGAGCGGCGCGGCCTCGAACTGCTGGCGCGGCTGGCTGCGGCACGGCACGATCCGCTCGATCGGGCACATGAAGAGCGAGAGCGCCCTTTCGCTCCGCTGGCTCGGCGGCTCGTTGTGGGTGAGCGGCAACAGGGCGTCCAAGCCTCGACCGAGGCCGCGCGGCTTGGTGGGCGGCTTGTTCATGCTTCTGCCTCGATGAGCTCCCGGGCCAGGCTCATGTAGCTCTGCGACCCGCGGCATTGCACGTCGTACAGGAGCACCGGCATGCCATGGGAAGGGGCCTCGCTGAGCCGCACGTTGCGGGGGATGGTGGCTTCAAACACGCGGAAGTGCCGGCGCACTTCCCCGGCCACTTGGTGCGCCAGGCGATTGCGCGGATCCCACATCGTTAGCACCATGCCCTCCACCGTGAGCTCCGGGTTGAGGGTGCGCTTGACGCGATCGATGGTCGCCATCAAATACGTGATGCCCTCGAGCGCGTAATATTCCGGCTGCAAGGGCACGATGACGCGCTGGGACGCCGCCAGCACATTGAGCGTGAGCACCCCGAGCGAGGGCGGGGAATCAATCACGATGTAGTCGTACGACTGAATTGCCGGCGCCGAGAGCACCTTGCGCAGGTGCGTGCCGCGCTCCGCGGCTTCGAACAACTCGTATTCGACCGCCGTCAGGTGCTGGCTCGACGGCGCGATGAAGAGCGTCTTGATAGCGGTTGGGCGAATGATGTCTTCGAGGGATGCCTCGCCGATCAATGCGTCGTACACGGTGCGTTCCACCGAGCCCGGAGCAATGCCCACCCCGCTCGACGCGTTCGCCTGCGGGTCCATGTCCACGAGCAGCGTTCGCCGCTCCGCCGCGGCGAGGCTGGCCGCCAAATTGACGGCCGTCGTGGTCTTTCCGACGCCTCCTTTTTGGTTCGCGATCGCCAGGATCTTGGGGCGCTTGTCGGTCACCGCCACGAAACACCGTTACTGAAGCTGAGCACGCGAGGCTCGATTTCTTGGCCGTACGGAAGGGCTGCCATAATGTGTGGTCGCATGTAGGTGTGGGTGGTTTTAGACCCAACCGGCAGGTCGGACCCTAGCGGAAGCGCGTGCAACTGACGAGCGGCGTGCAGCGCTCTCAATTTGCTCGAGCCTCCGCATCGACTGGGCCGGTTTCGCTATCACCTATCACCTCGCTGCCTAGGAGAACCGTCATGTGGGCCAAGTATCGCAACTTCGACGAATTTGAACGTGATGAAATCCGACCGGGTCTGAGGGCGGGCTGGTCGCTCGACAACATCAACGATCCGAACCTGGTCGAGATGGACTTTGACGAGGATCCTTTCGAGCGCGCGATGCTCGAAGCCGAGTCCGAAACAGACGACGACGAAGACGATTCCGAGGCTCACGAACAGTAGTTTTTGCGAGCGCGCAGGGCTGGCTTGACCTACCCGCGGCTTAGTGGCAGGGATGCCCACCGAGAATGCAGATCTCAGCCAATCAACTCAGCCCTGTGCTGCTCGAACTCAACGTCGAAATCGATGCGGAGCGCGTCCGCGCCGAATTGGACAAGGCCTACCAGCAACTCGCTCGTGGAGCTACGGTGCGCGGTTTCCGTAAGGGAAAGGCGCCCCGCAAGGTCCTGCGTCACATGTTCGGCGCGCGCATCGCCGCAGACGTCGCGCAGAAGCTGGTTGACGAGACCTATTCGAAAGCAGTGGACGAGCAGAAGGTGCAGACTGTCAGTCGGCCGGCCATTGAGTCGCGGGCAGTCAATGAGAACGAGCCGTTCAGTTACAAGGCTCGCGTCGAGATCCTCCCCAAGATCGAAACCGTCACGTACATCGGCTTCAAGGTCAAGCGGCCGTCCGTGACGGTCAGCGACGAATCGCTGGATGAGCAGCTCAAGGCCGTCCAGAGGGCGAATTCGACGCTCGAACCAGCAGCTGAAGACCACGTGGCGAGCGCGGGTGACGTGGCTACCGTGGACTTCACGGTCACGGTGGACGGGCGGGCCATCAAGGACGCCAATGCGGAAAACATGGAACTCGAGCTGGGGCAGTCTCAGGTGCTGCCCGAAATCGAGAAGGCA
The DNA here is from genome assembly GCA_043780025.1 of Deltaproteobacteria bacterium. Lineage (GTDB taxonomy): Bacteria > Myxococcota_A > Polyangia > Polyangiales > Polyangiaceae > SZUA-265. Next base: position 19,254 of record JAYWEH010000100.1, on the reverse strand, counting down.
TTGCTCGGCCAGCGGCCTCCGTGGCAGGCGGACGTCGAGGTGAACATTCCGGCAGCCTCGCCGCATCCGGAGTTGAAGGGCAAGAAGGCCATTTTCGCACTGGTACTGCGCGATTTGAAGACCCGAGTCCTGCCACAGATCGACGACGAGTTCGCCAAGGATTTGGGGGATTTTGACGACCTCGCCGGACTGAAGAAATCGATCAGCGAAGACCTTCAGAAGCGCCTGGAAGAGGCTGCAGAAAATGCCGTGGCCCAGACCTTGGTCGCGGAGTTGGTCAAGGCCAACCCAATCGAAGTGCCCCCCACGCTGGTCCAGCAGCAGATGCGGGTCACCGAGCAGGAGATCCTGCGCCAATCTCGTGCGCAGGGGCGAGGCCAGCAACTGTCACCCGAAACGCGCCGTAGCATCGTTCAGGACAGCGAGATCAAGGTGCGCGCCGGCCTGTTGATGGCCGAGATCGCGAAGAGCCAGAGCATTCAGGTCGGAGCCCCCGAAATTGAGGAAGGGCTCAAAGGCCTGGCAGAGCAGACGGGGAAAAACCTCGCAAAACTAAAAGCGGAATACTCGACGCGCGAAAAGCGCGAAATGCTCGTGGGCATGATTCTCGAGAACAAGGTCCTAGACATCATCGAAGCCGCGGCACAGATTGAGCAAGAATAGCGCCGCGGGAGGACACGACAATTGATTTACCGACGACCGGAGACACCCAGGCAAGCCACCGAGCTTCTCGAAAAAGCTCATAACCATCCCGTCTTGCAGACGACTGGCCCCGTAATTGGTGCCCAAGCAGCGGGAGCGCACGCAGTCACCAGCTCGGTGATTTATCCGCACGTGGTCGAGACGACCCACCGCGGGGAACGCACCTGGGACATCTTCAGCCGGTTGCTGAAGGATCGGATCGTCTTCCTGGGTAGCCAGGTCGATGATGACGTCGCCAACATCATTATCGCCCAGTTCTTGTTCCTGGAGAGCGAAGATCCGGACAAGGACATTCAGCTCTACATCAACTCGCCTGGCGGCGTGGTTTCGGCGGGCCTCGCCATGTACGACACCATGCAGTACGTGCGCTGCCCGGTGAGCACCATCTGCATCGGTCAAGCTGCGAGCATGGGCGCCGTGTTGCTCGGCGCGGGCCAAAAAGGCCGTCGGTATGCCCTGCCGCATTCGCGCATCATGATTCACCAGCCCCTCGGCGGCGCCCGCGGGCAGGCCACTGACGTCGAGATTCAGGCACGCGAGGTGCGCAACGCTAAGGACGTCATCATCAAGATCCTGGTCGATTCGACTGGCAAGGGCCGGAACGAGATCGAGAAGGATATCGACCGGGATTTCTACATGGGCCCCGGTCAGGCCAAAGAGTACGGCCTGATTGACGAAATCTTCGAGCCCAAAGGCAAGACCAAGGGCGATCGAAAGAGCGAAGACTGAGGTCGCGCTCGACCCGGGAGAGGGCCGGCGGGGGGCTGGGCGCAATCCGGGCCAGCGCTGGCCTGGGCCTAGCCGAGCTGGCGCCGGACCCGAGTGTGCTTGCCGGTATCACCCACGGGTCCGGGCCTTTACGCCTAAACTCGCGCCTCCCGAATGACGCTGCGTCCCAGGCTGGGTCTACGCGCGGAAAATCTTCCCGCCGCGGCGCGGCATGGGTTTTCCCGGGCAGCGGCTAGGTTCAAAATGAGGGTTGGTCCCTACGGTCCACAGGGCGAGTGGCCGTTACTGCAATCACGGCAAAATGAGCAGGGAGTGCAGTAGCTTGCGGCCGTCCGTGCAGGGCTCTAGACTGGCTGACAGATAAGGGCGAAAACGTGGAGCGACGACGAGACGATTCGAACGGCAACTTGTGTTGCTCTTTCTGTGGGAAATCGCAGAAGGAGGTCAAGAAGCTCATCGCCGGGCCCACGGTGTACATCTGCGACGAGTGCATCGCGCTGTGCAACGACATCATCGCTGAGGAAGTCGAGAAGGACGAACCGCATGGCGGTTCCGATCCCATTCCGAAGCCCGCTGAAATTCGGGCCACGCTGGACGAGTACGTGGTTGGCCAAGAGCGGGCGAAGAAGGTCCTCTCTGTCGCGGTCTACAACCATTACAAGCGCATCGATTCAAAGGTCGAAGCAGGGGACGTGGAGCTCGGCAAGAGCAACATCTTGCTGCTCGGTCCCACTGGCAGCGGCAAGACGTTGCTCGCGCAGACACTCGCCAAGATCATCAAGGTGCCGTTCGCCATCGCCGACGCCACCACGCTGACGGAAGCCGGTTACGTCGGCGAAGACGTCGAAAACATCATCGTGCAGCTCTTGCAGAACGCCGACCACGACGTCGAGCGGGCTCAGCGCGGCATTGTCTACATCGACGAGATCGACAAGATCAGTCGCAAAAGCGACAACCCGTCCATCACGCGGGACGTGTCGGGCGAAGGCGTTCAGCAAGCACTGCTCAAGATCATCGAAGGCACGGTTGCAAATGTGCCGCCCAAGGGCGGTCGCAAGCACCCGCAGCAAGACTTCCTGCAGATCGATACGACGAACATCCTATTCATCTGTGGAGGCGCGTTCGTCGGTCTGGACGAAATCATTCAGCGCCGCCTCGGTGAGTCGCGCTTGGGCTTTGGTGCGGAGATCAAGAGTCGGGAAGAGTTCAAGCTGGGCGAGCTCCTGCGTGCGGTGCAGCCGGAAGATTTGCTCAAGTTCGGTTTGATCCCCGAGTTCATCGGCCGCTTGCCGGTGCTGGCGACGCTGCACGAGCTGAACGAAGAAGCGCTAATTGAGATCCTGACAGCGCCCCGCAACAGCCTGGTCAAGCAATTCCAGAAGTTGTTTGAAATGGACGGGGTGCGCTGCAAGTTCACCAAGGGTGCGCTCAAGGCGGTGGCCAAGAAGGCACTCGCGCGTGAAAGCGGAGCGCGCGGCCTGCGCGCCATCCTCGAAGAGTCGATGCTAGACATCATGTACGATGTCCCGTCGAAGAGCGGCATCAAGGAAATCGTCGTCAATGAAGACGTCATCCGCCGGGGCGAGCAACCGCTGATCGTGTACGAAAATGAGAAGGAAGAAGTCGCGGGGGCGTAGCTCTCGCTGTTTCATCCACACCGATCTCATCCAAAAAGATGTTCTTCAAACAAGATAGCGGCAGGCCCGAGGCCGGGGCGCGTCGCACCCTGCCGGCACTTCCTCTCAGGGACATCATCGTGTTCCCGCACATGTCGTCGCGCCTGTTCGTCGGGCGCGAGAAGAGCATCGCGGCGCTCGAAGAGGCGATGGGGCGGGACAAGGAGATCTTCCTCGCCGCCCAGAAGAACGCCAAGACCAACGATCCCGCTCCGGAAGACGTCTACACGAGCGGCACCATCGGGGTGATCGTGCAGCTTTTGCGCCTCGCAGACGGCACCGTAAAGGTGCTGGTCGAAGGGCGCAAGCGCGCCAAGATCAAGCGCTTCAACGAAACGCGCGACTATTTCCTGGTCGAAGTCGAGGAGACCCCGGACGAAAACACGGACGATGCTGAGGTCGAGGCTCTAGTTCGCAGCCTTCAGAGCACGTTCGAGGTCTACGTCAAACTCAACAAGAAGGTGCAGCCGGATGTTCTGATGAACGTCCAGAGCATCGACGACATCTCCAAGCTGAGCGACACGATCGCCGCTCATCTGCCCACGATCAAGCTCGTGGACCGCCAAGCTTTGTTGGAAATGGCGGACGCCAAGCTGCGCTTGCAGCGCCTGTTCGAGCTCATGCAGGGAGAAATCGAGATCCTGCAGCTCGAGCGGAAGATCCGTTCTCGCGTCAAAAAGCAGATGGAGAAGACGCAGAAGGAATATTACCTCAACGAGCAAATGCAGGCCATCCAGAAGGAACTGGGTGGTGGTGAGCGCGACGAGTTCAAGAACGAGCTGCTCGAGATCGAAGAGCGGCTGCGCGGCAAGAAGCTGAGCGAAGAGGCGCGCACCAAGGTCGAGCGCGAGATCAAGAAGCTGCGCATGATGCACCCGACATCCGCGGAAGCGACGGTGGTGCGCAACTACGTCGATTGGGTACTGGCGCTGCCCTGGTTTGAAAAGACCGAAGAACGCAGCGACATCGAGGAAGCGATCAAAATCCTCGATCAAGATCATCACGGTATGAAGAAGTGCAAAGAGCGCATCGTCGAATACCTGGCGGTCCAGGCGCTGACGAAGAAGCTCAAGGGCCCGATCTTGTGTTTCGTCGGTCCCCCGGGCGTGGGCAAGACCAGCATCACGCGCAGCATCGCCCGAGCGACGGGTCGCAAGTTCGTACGCATCTCGCTGGGCGGCGTGCGGGATGAGGCGGAAATCCGTGGCCACCGGCGCACCTATATCGGCGCGCTACCCGGCAAGATCATCCAGAACTTGAAGCGCGTCGGTTCGAACAATCCGATCTTCCTGCTCGACGAGATCGACAAGATGAGCACGGATTTCCGGGGAGATCCGGCTTCGGCGTTGCTCGAGGTGCTCGACCCCGAGCAGAACCACAGCTTCAACGATCACTATCTCGACCTCGACTATGATTTGAGCGACGTGATGTTCGTGACGACCGCGAACACGCTCAGCTCGATCCCGATCCCGTTGCAGGATCGCATGGAAGTGATCCAGCTCAGCGGTTACACGGAGTTCGAAAAGCTCAACATCGCCCAGCGCTATCTGATCCCGCGGCAACGCAAGGAATGCGGGCTGGAAGAGGTGGCGGTCACGCTGGGGGACAACGCCGTCCGCACTGTCATCCACCACTATACGAAGGAATCCGGCGTGCGCTCGCTCGAGCGCGAGCTCGGCAGCATCTGCCGCAAGGTGGCTCTGAAGGTCGTCAAGGAGAAGGACAACGAGCAGAAGGGCTTCGACATCCCCGCCACCGACATTCCCAAGTTCCTCGGCGTGCCGCGCTATCGCCTGGACAAGCCGGAAGGGCACAGCGAAGTCGGCTTGGTGCACGGCCTGTCCGTTTCTGACTACGGGGGCGACATCCTCGATTGCGAAGTGGCCGTGGTACCTGGCCGGGGCAAACTCAAGATCACGGGTTTGCTCGAGCAAGGTATGGAGGAGAGCGGGCACGCCGCCATCAGCTACGTGCGTTCGCGCGCCGGTGTATTGCAGCTCGAGACCGACTTTCACCAGAAGGTTGACATCCACGTGCACTTCCCGGATTTCGTCCGCAAGGATGGTCCGAGTGCCGGTGTCACCATGGCCACTGGAGTGACGAGCGCACTCACGCGTATCCCCGTCCGTCACGACTTGTGCATGACCGGGGAAATCACGCTGCGCGGCCGCGTCATGCCGATCGGCGGCGTGAAGGAGAAGCTGCTCGCCGCCGAGCGCGGTGGCATGACGACGGTGCTTTTGCCCAAGGCCAACCGTAAGGATCTGCGCGACATACCGCGTCGCGTGCTCAAGAGCCTGCGCATCATCTTGGTCGACCACATGGACGACGTGCTCCGGCACGCTTTGCTCCTCGACGATCCAGAGAAGTACTTCGGTGCGCGCCGCCTGACCCTGGAGTATCGAAACGGCGAGCTCTACGAGCGCGCCAGCGAGTCGCTGCCGAGCCGCCCGCCGCCCGTGCCGGGTACACCCAGTGACCGCATTCCGGGTGGTGACGAGCACTCCCGGATCCCGCAGTAGTCATTCCGCAGGGGCTGAGGCGACGAGCCATCCGCGGCGCCGCCGCGCGGCCGCCCAAACGGTGCTGAATCCAGCGCCCGGCGCAGCCCGGGATTGCCCTGCGGCCTTTTCCGGTGTAGCCGCTTGTTCGCCACCTCGGAGAGGCAGGCACGCTAAGGGCCCTCATGGCCTCTTGGGCGGGTAGCTCAGTTGGTAGAGCGCTGGCCTTACAAGCCGGATGTCGCAGGTTCGAGTCCTGTCCCGCCCACGATTGATTCTCACGAGTTAGCGATCCGGGGGCCGTTCGGTTTAGGCCAGCACTTGGCCTAAACGTGAGCGACGGAAGGGCGGACTCGGGGACCTTCCGGAGCTTGCCGCTGCTGGCCAGGTAGCGAGCGTGGGCGGCAAGGCTCGCGTGCCCCGCGAGGGCGGTCGCCTGCTGGGCGTTCACGTCCGCGTCACCAAGCGCCTGGGTGAAAGCGCGGCGCCAGCTGTGGAAGTCGACGGGAAGGGTGTGCGGGCTCTCCTCGAACAGCTCGCGCTCGCGCGGCGTCAGGCTCCTGGCGCGCTTGAACTCGCCGGCCTCGGCATCCCAGGCTTCGACCCCGAAGGCGCGCAGGAGGTCGCGTCGGAACGCGAGCGCGTGGCTCACCTTGCCCTTGGTCTCGCCGGTGCGTGAGCGTGCACCGCCGAGCGGGGAAGACCGGGCCCGTCGTCGGGCGCCCGTGCCGCTCCCGTTAGTCCCGCAGGATGCGCGCAGGATCGCGGCCCGCTCACAGCTTGGTCTTCTTGCGCGGCGCCCCGCACCCACCACCCGGAAGCGCCGGCAACGGAACCCGCACCGCGCAGTCACCCGCGCCGCAGGCGCTGCCCGCCGTTTCTGGATCCCAGCGCGCACAACAGGATTGCCGAGCGCCGGCCCAAGACAAGTGCCGAAATGGCCACAAATCGACCGACCGCTCGAAAGCAAAAAAGACTTTACTATCGCCGCGATAAGCACGGAAAAGAGTCTACTAAAACCATACTAGTATGGCGTACCGGTACGGTCAACGGTACGGTTACCGTTACGCCCGAGACGCTTCAGGCGATGTCACCCTTCAATGGCGAAAAGGCGGAAGGAACCATGTCTCAGAACCACTTTGAGATCAACGGAAAGCCCGTAGGGAGCTTTGACACCGTGGTTCGCGCTGATCGTCAATTGGTAGAGCCTGGGCACGTTTATCACGCCCAAGACTTCGTGCCTGATGTGCTTGCAGGTCTAGTTGCAGACAACGTGCTTGTAGGTCAGGGGTATGATCTGTTCGCTTGTTTGAAGCACAGCCGTTTTGGCGCAGTACCGCCGACTGAGGAAGCACTTGTGCGCGCGTACTTGCGTGGCGCGCCGTTCGTCGTCACTGGTACCGATCTCTGGAACGCGCTCGGTCTCGGTTCCACTGCTGTCTTTGCCCGGACTCTGGTTTACAACACCAAAGTGAATGCTGAGGTTCGGCTTGGTGGGCGTCTGTTTGAGTTTCGCCAAGTAGAGCAACTACCAGCCAAAGCCACACGTGAATGGGCTGTTGTTGACCTTCTAGAAAATGCCGCGCGAGTGAGTGCGTCGGTTGTCGACCTGGCCAAAGTGCTGGGACAGCGTGTGGCAGGCGGGCAGTACAATCGTGCGGCATTACGAGAGGCCGCCAAGCATGCCAGCTCCAAGACACAGAGTTTGGTAAACGCCCACATCTAGGCCTTTTGGCTTTCATCCACGACGATCCGGACTTCGACGATCTGTTGGAGATCGTCGCAGACGAACTCGGCCGTCCCCGAGGTTTTGTCGAAAAGGACTATTGGGTGACTCACGCGTTGTGGGCACTCCATCGCGTCGGATTTGACGTCTGGTTTAAGGGTGGCACGTCGCTGTCCAAGGGTTTTGATCTCATTGAGAGGTTCTCAGAAGATCTAGATCTGAGGGTCGAGCCAGGACATTACGAGGCCCTCAAACGCGTTGAAAATTGGAAAACCACCACCCCGCGTGCCTGTAACCAGCGCAGAGAGTACTTCGAGCAACTAACGGCCGCGCTCACCGTACCGGGGGCAACCGTCGCCCTCGCGCCAGACAACCCTCCTGAGTGGAGGAGCGCAGTGGTGCGCGTACACTACCCCTGCAAATACGCTGAGGACTTGGTCGCAGGCATGACACCCTTTGTTCAACTGGAGATCGGCAACGCGCGCGTCGCGCCATCCGTCCTCCGAGATATCTCGTCATTCGTACATGACAAGCTCAACAACATCGAACGCATCGGGACGTACGACGAGAATCGGCCGCGCCAGGTTCGTTGCTTTCATCCAATAGCGACGCTGTTCGAGAAGTTAGACGCGCTCTGCAAACGATTCGGGAATGGCGAGCCTGCCAAGATCGTTCGCCACTACGAAGACGCGGCAAAGATCATTCGCAAACATGACGAATTGATGCTTTCGTTACAGCATACGAGCGCTCACCTTCTAGCGGGTGAGCTGTTTCCGAAGTGGGATGTACCTCGCCCACTTCACGAAGCCTTCGCTGCCGGTTCGGGCGTTCGTTGGGACGCGTTCAGGAAAGCGCATGCCGACATTGGGGGGATGTTCTGGGGCGAACGCATCCCTCTGGAGACGGCTTGCGCCGAAATCAGGCACTGGTTGCAGTCAAATGTTGGTGCACGCATGGATACACCGCCGTGATGTGCATCACGATGAACTAGAGCAACAGGTGCATGAAGCACATGACGTTGATCAGCTTTATCACCATGGCCGTGGGCATGGCCATGGCCTGCGGCTCCGCGGCTCCCTCCCCACGTTCTACCCGTCAGGCTCAAACCGACGGCGGTTTGTCGCCGAGTACAGCGCCGCTACATCGGCGGCCGTGAGCGCTCGCTGCCCCGACGTGTCGACCGAGAGCACGCCGTGCCCTGCGCCACGTGGGCGCTCCAAAGGCGTGTAGCAGTTCGTGCAGCACCATGGCTTCCACGCCGATTCCCGGAATGGCGTTGGTGCTGATCGCGATCCAGTCGCCCTCGCTACAGAACAGCCCCGTCCAGTCCGGATCGGGGAGGGCCTCCGACCAGAAGCTCGACACCGCGGCGGTGATAGTGCCTAGGGCGTTCACGTGGACAACCAACCCGGTGGCGGCTTCGATGCGCTCCGCCGCGGCACCGCCGCCAAAGCCAGGAGTGCCGCGCCCCTCACACCGCACCCCCAATGCCCGCGGCCAGCTCGTCGGAGAGCGCCCGAAGGGCGCAGGCGCCCCGCAGCATCGCGTCCGCCGCTATATGAAAAGGCAGGGGTTTAGGCCAACCCCTACGGTTCGGGACCACTTTTAACCCGGTTCGATGCTGGTTCGCAGCGGAACGGCCCCCAGCTCGCGCGGTGAGTCCGCCTTACAAGCCGGATGTCGCAGGTTCGAGTCCTGTCCCGCCCACTCGGTGGCGCTGAAAGCGCTGACCGGCTCGGCTTCGCGTTGCACTCGAAGCCCCGCTTTGGCTACAAAAGGGGCTGGCGCACCTACACGGGACTCGACAGACTCCGGCGTTGCGCCTGCAGCGGGCGCGAGGAGCGACGGTCATCGTGATTCGGGTACATCTGAGCGGGTTGGCGCGGTGGGTGATGGGGACCATCGTCGCCCTCGGTTGCCAGGGCCTGGACGATCGCAGCCTTGCGGCCCCGATCGCTGACGCATCGACGGACGTGGGTCAGGGTGGAGTTCCTGGAGTTGGAGGTACCAGCTCTGGCGCCGGAACTTCGGGGCAAGTCGTTGGGCCCACGGCGGTCGGGGCGCCGCCGCCACTGATAATGCCGGGGGGCGCCGGAGCCAGTGGAGCTCCGGGTGCCGGCGACGCCGGGCCGGCCGCAGCCCAGGTGCGGCCGTTAGACGTGGATGCGGATGCCGTCGCTTTCGGGTCCGCGGTGATCGGGCAAAGTGTTCCCGCCCAGGTGACGTTGACGAACTCGGGCAGCCTGCCGCTGAGCATCACCGTGACATTGGGGGGAGAGGATGCCGGAGACTTCATCATCGTCCCAGGCGGCTGCACTTCCGCTCTGGCCGCGGGCAGCAGTTGCACCTTGTCGCTCCAGCTCTCGCCGAGTGTTGCAGGCCTACGCGCGGCGCAACTCACCGTGCTCGGCTCGGACGGCACCAGCATCACCGTGGCGTTGTCCGGGCAGGGTGCAGACCCCGGCGTTTTGACATCCGAGACGAGCGGTTTCGACTTTGGCGCTCGCGAGGTGGGGACGCCGTCCGACACGTTGACGTGGGTGGTCACCAATGTCGGAGGCAGCCCCGTCAACGGGGTCGCGTTCGACAACTCCAACCCGAGCGAGTTCGTTGCCACCAACGGCTGCACGGGCGCGCTCGGCCCGGGCAGTTCCTGCACGGTCACGACTTCGTTCTTGCCGAGGGAAGGTGGGCCTCGCCTGGCCAGGCTCACGGTGAGTGACGCGAATCTCGCGTCCGTGGGGCTTTCGTTGATCGGCACGGGCCAATATCGGCTCACCGTCACGAATGCGGGTGCAGGGCAGGGGCGAGTCAGCTCGGCGACACCGGGTATCGATTGTCCCGGCACCTGCAGCGCATTGTTTGTGCCCGGGCCCGTGCGCCTGACCGCGCGCACCGCCAACGGCGCACAGAGTCGTTTTGCGGGTTGGTCGCTGCCCGCGTGCGCGGGGGTGGACCGTCAATGTGACGTCCAGCTCGGGAGTTCGGCGACGGTGGGCGCAAACTTCGCAACGTTCTCGAACAACCTGATCTTCATCACGTCCCAGACCTTTCCGGCCACCCTCGGCGGCATCGCCCGCTACGACAGCGAGTGCAATCGCCTGGCGACGGCAGCAGGCATCAACGATTCGGCAGGCAATGCCTACATCGCCGTGATGTCGGATGCCGCGGTCAGCTTCCGAAATCGATTGCCCGCGTCAGCGCGGGGTTGGGTGCGGCTCGACGGCAGGCCGTTTGCGGATCGCCAGGTCGATCTGTTCGGCAGCACTGGCGGCGTGTTGCACGGTGCCGCCTACGACGAGCTCGGGCACAGCGCACCCGACGCGCTGGGCTGGTCCGGGACTTTCGCCGATGGCACGAGCTACGTGTCGACCTGCGCGAGCTGGACGCAGGCGAGCCAGGACTACGTAGGGCTCGCATCGCCCTCCAACGGGCCCGAGTGGATCATCTCCTTCGCGGACACCTGTGCGTCAGGCCCGTGGTCGGTGATGTGTATGGGCACGACGCGCACGGCAGCCTTGCCGCCGCTTCAGACATTCACCGGCAAGCGCATCTGGGTCACCAACACGACGTATCTGCCCGGAACGGGAACGCCCGATCAAAAATGCCAATCGGAGCGGCCCGCAGGCGTAGCGCAAGGGGTGGCTCTGGTTTCGACGAGCAGTCGCGCTGCCGCCGACCGTCTGCTGCTCGATACCAACTACGTGCGGCCCGATGGGCAGCTGGTCGGCACCGGACGCCAGATCGCGGATCTGCAGATGCTCGCGGGCCCCTGGCAGCGCGCCAACGGCAGCGCCGCGCCTATCCAACCGAACTATGTTTGGGCTGGTTCGTACACCCCGACAGACCGGGCGACGCCCGATTCGAGCTGCAACGATTGGCAGGACCCGAATGGCTTCGGCATCGGCGGGCTATTCGGATTTTCGCACTACCGCGCCTGGACGTACATCGTCGGCTGGGGGTGTAACCTCGGCGCATCCTTGTATTGCATCGAGCCTTGACGCAGCGCTGCGCTCGCGGTGCTTTGTGGGCCGCAGCTTTGTGACCCGAATCGGCACGGCGGGCGGTGCTTTCCTTCAAGGCGGTAGGCCATCTGCCGATCATCCCAGTGAATACCACACGGTTTACTTGGGGGGCGGAGCGCCGTAATGCCGTCAGAACGAATACTATTTGTCGATGATGATCCCGTTTCGCGCCGAGCTTTTGCTCGCGCCATGCGCAAGAGCGGCTTCATAGTCGATCTCGCCAAAGACGGCGATGAGGCGTGGGAGCTCGCGACCCACTTTCCCTATGCCGTGATCGCGACGGATCTGCGCATGCCGGGTATGGACGGCATGATGCTGATTGACCAGTTGAAGGAGCTTCAACCCGATCCGGTGTGTCTCCTGGTCACGGGCTGCAAGCAGCTCGAGTGGTACAAAGAGTCCACGGAATCGAACGTGGACGTGATTCAGAAGCCTTGGAACGGCGATCAGCTGGCCGAGGCGCTGAAGCAGGCGCTGCGCGAGTACCGCAGCCGTTCGAACGTCGCCATCCCCTCTGAGATGCCCGTCGAAGAGGGCGGGCGCGAGGTCGTGGTGGTGGGGCTTCAAGACGCGGAAGGCGAGTCGGTAGGCATCGCGCTTGGCGCCTCGTATCGCGCGGTTCACGCCAAGGACGTCAACGCGGCCGCGGAGATCCTGGCGAGCCGGCGCACGGTTTGTTGCTGCTTCTTGAAGGAAGGGCCAGGCAACGCGGCGGAGCTGCTCCGGCTCGGGCGAGCGAGCGCCCGGGTGCCTTTGATCGTGCTCGGAACCGACAAGCCCGAAACCGCTGCTGTCGACGCCATTCGAAAGGGCGCGCACGATTGGCTGCCCATCGGCGGGCTCGGCACCACCGATCTCGGCCGTGTCATCGCCGTCGCCACAGAGCGTTCGCGAGCGCCGGCGGGCCCGTTGCCCGTGTGCACCGAGCTCTCCAATCCAACGCTATTGTTCGATCGTCTGCGTCAAGCCACCTCCCGCTCGCGGCGCTTTGCCCATCAGGCCGCCATCTTGCTGGTCGACGTCGATCGTTTCGGCGATATCAACGCTTCGCTCGGCCATGACGCGGGCGATGAGCTACTGGTCATGGTGGCCCAGCGCCTGCGCACCAGCGTGCGCGAAAGCGATGCGGTGTTCAGGTTGCGGCAAGACGAGTTTGCACTCGTGCTCGAGGATCTCGGCAACGCCGATACCATCGACATCCCGGCGCAACGCGTGCTCAACTCGTTTGCAACGCCCTTCCACCTCGGGGGCAACGAAATTGTGCTCACCGCCAGCATCGGCGGGGCGGTCTTCCCGATTCATGGCCAAAACGCCCAGGAGCTGATGCGTCGCGCCGAGTCCGCCCTCGAGCGAGCCAAGCGCGAGGGGCGCAACCGCTACTGCACGCTCGAAGAAGCCCAAGCCGAGGCGGTCGCGGTCGACGGCAGCGCCCACCTCAACTGACGCGCGGCAGGCGCGCCCGGAATGCGTACCCACCGGGCAAACGAGGCCTAGCCGAGCCTGCAATTCGACCCGCCAATTCAGCTCTGCGTCCGGGTTATGCGGCCCATGCGTCGCCCAGGAACCACTTTGCCCGCGTCCCGTCACTTTCTTTTTGAGTGCGGCGCGCGGCCTGTGCTAGAGCGTCTCCCCACTGAGCGGCGGTAGTTAAGTTGGTTATAACGCCGGCCTGTCACGCCGGAGGCCGCGGGTTCAAGTCCCGTCCGCCGCGCTAGAATCTCTAGCGTATTCGCTTGGCTAGAGACTGTGAGTTGGGGGATCGGGGAGACAGGCGCTGACGACGCCGACAGCTTAGGCAGGTCAGCTTTGAGAGTTCTCGAAGCTTGCCGTTGCTCGCGTTGATTTCCGGGTCGTCGATGTCACGGCAACAGCGGTGACTTGTATATGAGTCAGTCCCGTCGAGCTAGGCACATGTCCCGATGGTTGATGGCGCGCGGCCGAGCGTTGCGGGCAAACGTATGGAGCGCCTGCGTCGAGCTCGTGCCGAGTGAACGTGTCGCATGCTGCGTTGGATCAGCGCGCAGCCGTCAGCGTTAAGGGATTGATTGCGGATGTTGCCGATCGCAGCGCGGCAATGAGAGCGTCGCGTGAGCGGTGAACGTGTGAATGGCTTGTGCCACTGTGTGCCAGGGCAGACCGCTGATGAGTCCTCCCGGGCACACAAGCGTGTGTCGCGATCGAGAAACGGCTGTGTTTCATGGGTGCGACGTGCTGGCGCGTTGCTTGCTTAGCAGCGCAACGTCCAACCATATCGCTGCGGCGAGCTGCTGCAGAGGAGAGGTACACTCATGCGATCACGTCGATACTCGTCCATTCATCTCGGGCTGGCGCTTGGAGCCGCGCTGGCTGCGGTCGGTCCCTTTGCTTGTTCCAGCGGCGGTCCCCAAGCTGCTCCCGAGGAAACCCCAGAGGTCGTAGGCCCCACGGGCACCATGGCCATGGCACTGACCGCTCGCGGCGCGAGCGGATCGCTTTACCGGCTACGACAAGGTGTGTTTGAAGTTTTCAGGACGGGGGATGGCCAGATCGGCGTCCCGACGCCCGTGCCGTTTCCGCCGCCGATCGGCGTTCCCAATCCAGGAATTCCCGATATCGAGCCACCGATCTTCTCCCCGAGCGATCCTCGTACGACGCAGCCGCCACCGACCGGCGCTGGAGGAAGCTCGAGCAGTGGGGGCGGCTCCAGCGGCGGCTTCTCGGGCTCGTTCTCCGAAGCGGGCAGCGCGGGCGCCGCGGGCAGCGGAATTGGCGGGAGCTTTCCAACCATTCCGCCTTTCCCGGACGATTTCTTCTCCACCACCCTGTTTACAGAAAACGATCCCCTGGCCACCACGCTCGAGGCGACGCTGCCGATCGGCGCTTTCCAGATCACACTGTTTGGCGGCTGGTTTCTGGAAAAGATCGTGGACGGGGAAGCCCAGCAGGTCGAGGCACGCCTGGTGTCTTCGGCGTTCCAGGACTTCAGTATTCAAGCCAACGATGAGACGACCGTGGTCTACCGCTTCGAGACCAACGGTGAGATCGTGGAGTTCGGTCAGGGCCGTCTGATCGTCGAGATCGAAGTCGACGAGGTCGAGGAAGCGGGCCCCAACGCGCGCCGCAGCGTCATCGAGACCAATTTGACGGCCTTGTCGGGTTTGACGTTGCGCCAGGTCTTCGAGTCGGCGCTCGCCAACTCGGGCGCGGATCAGACGGGGGTGACCGCCGAGGGCGCCTACCACGCCATCATCGACAGCTACGCCCCCGCTGCGACGGCGCGGGATCCCGAGCTCGTGCATTGCGACGACGAGACCACCGGCGGCTCGCCGAGCCTGAACGGCTTCCCGCTGATGTGCGGGCGCCTGGAGGCGGAGCAGTTCGACAACCTCGACGTCTGGCAGCCTCTCGCCATCGTCAACCGGCTCGATCTGGCGCCGGCGGACGGGGCAAATTGCGGCCAGCAGCGCATGATCTTTGCCAACAACAGCTTCATCGGCAATTCGCGGATGTTCATCATCGTGGAGGCAATGGTGCCCAACCCGAGCCCCGAATGTGGGGTCGACGCGTGCCGGCCGATCGCGGAGTTCTGGAATTCGCTCGCGGACATCGAGGACGCGGGGCTGCGTGGAGCGCTGTTGCAGGACGTGTTCTTGAGGTCCGGGCTGGGTTCGTTTGGTCCGTTCATGAACTCGGACCGCCTGGGCCCGAACGGCGGGCAGGTGCGGACCAACAACTTCAACGACTTTGTCTGGACGCTGCGCGAATTCCACTTCCAGTCCGCGCCCGCGGTCTTGCCGCTGCCCCAGCCGGTCGCGGAATCGCCCAATGGCGAGCTGTGGAACGACCTGTCGACCCTCCCTCAGGGTGAAGAGTGCCGGGAGAGCTTCCTCAGAGCGGCCGAGGGAGTGCTCGGCAACAACCTTTCGGCCATGACGTTCCCGGTGGCACAAGCGTGCAAGGATGCGGAAAGCCCCAACGACTTCTTCCGTCAGGACTACGTCACCCACCTCGCGAGCGGCTCCGGGGACTTCATCGCGCGCCTGGACTCGATCGCGAACTCGGCGGGGCTGAGCGCGTTCGACGTGGCGGCTCGCGCCCGTTTCGCGGGCTCGTGTATGGGGTGTCACCAGGAGGCGAGCGGCTCGTCGCTTGGCGGTGGCTTGACCGCGCCGTTCCAAGGCGACTTCGTACAGGTGAGCGAGTTCAGCACTGAAAACTGCGGTGACGGTACGTTGTGCTTCGGCCTCTCCGATGCCTTGCGCAACACCTTCCTGCCTCACCGGTTGAACGTGCAGAACGAGCTACTGTCGCGGCCCTCGAGCTGCGGCGGGGGTGGGTCAGTGGACGGCGGCGTGATCGATCCTCCTTCGCCTCCGAGGGACCCGGGTGACTCGCCCGGTTTCCCATCGGACATTCGTGCACCGGAGCCGGATCTGTCCGGGGCGCCTCGGCGCACCCTGGGCGGGCAGCTCGTAGTGCCGCACGGTCACTGAGCGCTCTCCTGCAGTAAGCGCGACGAAGGCGCCGTGCCCTTTTTCTGGGCGCGGCGCCTTTTGCCTACTTTGTCGCCGCTACTTCAGGCGATGCCTTCGACGATTCCCAGGGCTCCCGACCCGACGCGTTCGGAGGCCGCGGGTTTCCTGCTGGTGCTGAGCGGCTCGATCACGTCGTCGAGCAGCGCGACCCTGAAGACGTCGTCGAGCGTTTCCGCGAAGCTGAAGGTCAGCTCCTTTTGGACGTCCAGGGGCACGTCTTCGAGGTCTGCGGCGTTGCGTTGGGGCAAGATGACGTGACGGATGCCGGCGCGGTGCGCTCCGAGCACCTTCTCCTTCACCCCGCCGATGGGTAGCACGCGCCCAGTCAGCGTCACTTCACCGGTCATCGCGACGTCGCGCCGCACCGCGCGGCCCGACATGGCCGAGACCAGCGCCGTGGCGATAGTGACGCCCGCGCTCGGGCCGTCTTTCGGGATCGCCCCGGCCGGCACGTGGACGTGCACCTCGCTCGCCCCGACGTGGCCGCGCGGAATCTGCAATTGCCGGGCGTGCGTGGCCGCATAGGTGAGGGCTGCTCGCGCGCTTTCGCGCATCACGTCACCGAGCTGCCCTGTCAGGATCAAGGACACGCTGCCCCAATCTCGCGCTTCTTGCGTGTTGAGACGATCCTCGGAGGGGCCGCCGTTGAGGCGGCGTACGGCCGCTTCCACGAACATGATGTCGCCGCCCATCGGTGTGTAATACATGCCGGTGGCCATGCCGACTTCGTCGCGATCCGCGACGCGCTCGGGGTGGACGCGGGGGCGGCCGAGCAACGTCTGCAAGCGTGCAGCGGTCACCACCGGATCCGGTGTTTCGCGGCTGGCGTAGCCCCGTGCGAGCTTGCGTGTGACGTTACTGATCTGGTTCTCCAGCTTGCGCACACCGCTCTCGCGGGTGTAGCCGCTGATCAGCATGGTTAGCGCGTCATCCTCAAAGCTCGGTACGGGCGTCGTCTTGTCCAGCCCCGATTCGTTGAGCTGCCGCGGCACCAGATAGCGCCGTGCGATCTCCAGCTTTTCTCGCTCGGTGTAGCCCGAGAACTCGACAATTTCCATGCGATCGAGGAGCGGCGCCGGAATGGCCTGGGTGAAGTTCGCCGTCGCGATGAACAAGACTTCGCTCAGGTCGAAGGGCACGTTCAGATAGTGATCGGTGAACTGATGGTTCTGCGCCGGATCGAGCACCTCGAGCAGCGCGCTCGCCGGATCGCCTTGCATCGACGCGCCGAGCTTGTCGATCTCGTCGAGCAACACCACCGGGTTCTTGGTTCCGGCGCGCTTCAGGCCTTGAATGATGCGCCCCGGCATTGCGCCGACGTAGGTCCGCCTGTGGCCACGGATGTCCGCTTCATCCCGCGCTCCGCCGAGCGCGATGCGCACATATTCTCGCCCAAGTGCGTGCGCGATGCTCGTCGCGATGCTGGTCTTGCCCACGCCGGGAGGGCCCGTGAAGAGCAAGATAGGAGCCTTGGCGGCGCGCGCTTCGATGCTCGCCGCCGGCGCTAGGTCCGGCGTCGCTTCCGCAGCTGCTTTTGCCGCGGTTTCTGCAGACGCCGCCTGTTGTCGACGGAGCTGCCGCACGCTCAAAAATTCGAGCACGCGATCTTTGACGTCACTCAGGCCGTAGTGGTCCTCCTCCAGCACACGCTCGGCGTGCTTCAGGTCGAGGGTTTCCTCCGAGCGCACGTTCCAGGGCAGCTCGGTCAACCACTGTAGATAGGTGCGAATGACCTGAGATTCGGTGGATTGAGGCCCCGCGCGTTCCAGGCGTCCAAGCTCCCGATCCGCTTCTTCCCGAGCCTCCTTGGGCAGCTCGAGGGCGGCGAGCTTCTGGCGCAGCTCCTCGAGGTCGGAGTCGCCGTCGCCATCACCAAGCTCATGCTGGATGGCCTTGAGCTGTTCGCGCAGGTACATCTCTTTCTGGCGGCCCTGCAGTTGCTCGTTGACCTGCTTCTGAATCTCGCGTTGTGAAACGTTGACGTCGATCTGGCGCTGCAGCTGCACGAGCACCTTGCGCATGCGCTCCTCCACGCTCAGCGTCTCCAGCACGCGCTGCTGCTCGGCTACGGGGAGCTCCAGCTGGCTCGCCACGAGATCGGCGAAATCACCCGGATCCTTCACGGCATCGACCACCTTGGCGAGCACCTCTTCACTGAGGCCGCGCTGCTTGCCGAATTCCACGGCGCGTTGCCGCAACTCCTTGTAGAGGGCTGTAAACGACGGGTCATCGGGGTCGACCGGCCCGAGCGATTTTACCGGCATCACGCGTGCGCGCAGCAGGTCCCCGTCGGATTCGTAGTCGAGTGCGACGGCGCGGGTGCCGCCGGTGATCAAGAGCTGCAACCCGCCGATGCCACGCTGCACGGGCCCCACCTGGGCGATCACGCCCATGGCGTGCAGCCCTTCGCGCGTGACCTCTTCGGAGTTCTCGCGTTGCGCTACGACAAAGACGCGCCGATCGCCGTTGGCGGCTTCGTCGATGGCTCGCGACGTGCCAGCGCGGCTCACCGCGACGGGTACATTGGGGCCCGGAAATATCACGGCACCCCGCATCGGAAGGACTGGAAGCTTGACGTGTTCGGACATGTTAACGGGCAATCTGTGTCTGCCGCGCAACCCGTCAAGGTGCCCCAGTTGGAGCAGCTGCTAACTGCCTGTTTGGGCCAGTTTCAGCGGCCGGCACCGCGGGCCGGGCCGGCCGCGGAGGGGCTTCGAGTCAGCTCCACGTCGAAGCGACGTAGCCAGCTGGTGCCGCTGCCCGCGGAGATCTCGTTGCCGAGCTCGATGCCGGCAAGGCACAAATCCGGATCGATGAAGCGCTGCTGCAGCAGGTAGCTGAGCAGGTTCGACACGTCGATGCGGCCGGCTGAGCGCGGTAGAGCGGGCTGAAAGACGAAGGCGGGGTAGCCGAGCAGTTGGGGCGCGCCCGCGGAATACATGCGGAGCACTTTGTAGCGCATGCCATCGATGAGCGGTCGCCCGTGAGCGGGACCGCTTGCCAGCACGTCGCCACGGTGATCGAGAATGACAGCGAGCTCGGTAGTAATCGAACAGGGATCGGGAAGGCCGTCATGGCGCCGCGTTTTCAGCAAGTAGACGAGCAGCAGCAAGATGTAGTGCCCGAGCGCCTGCGTTTCGACCTCGTACGAGACACGCAGCTGGCCGAGCTGGCCGAGCGGGCACGGCCACCGCCCGTCACTCGCGGCTCCTCCGCTCCACGGAGACCAGCCGTGCAACACGTGCGGGAAGGCGTAAGGAGATAGCGGGCGCTTGGGCCAGTTCCAGCTCCAGCCGACGCTGGATGCTGCGGCATCGAGCACGAGGCATTGGTCGAAGGGGCCTTGGGCGCGCGCGCGTGCCCACTGATTGTTCACGTAGA
>JAYWEH010000099.1:0-5871 GCA_043780025.1 Deltaproteobacteria bacterium | reverse complement strand
GGCCGCGCGCAGAGCCTCCGAAGGTTGCACCGGGTGATGGGGTCAAGCGCAATTGAGGTGGCTATCAGCCGCGAGCGGCCAGGGGCAGGCTCTCTGGGCTCAGATCAGTGGGCCCGATCCTCCGACGTAACTTTCGGAGCCACCGCGCGTTGGGCACCCGACCCGCGTCATGGCCGCCGGCGCTCGGCACACATGACGCTACCGCCTTTCACGTGGTCGTGCGGCTCGCGCCTCGACCCCGCGAAAGGCGGCGATGCCGCCGTGCCGGGCTGCCGCTGGCTGGGGAAATTCCGCCTGTCGGGCAGGCGGCCCCGCTTTCACCTGGGTCACGATAGCCCCGCTTGCCGCTAGCCGTCATGCACGCGTGCCGAAGGCACACGCTCTCTGATAGGTTATCGAGCACGAGCCGCGCGTTCTTCAGCTCGGCGGTGGCGAGGCCTTCTTTGAACCAAGCATAGACGTCGCGCAGCAGCGTGTACGCTTGGGACGCTTTGCCCTGACCTTGCCAATGCTGCGCGAGGTTTGTTGCGGCACGCAGCTCGAAGAGCTTTGCTCCTTGAGATTGCGCGATCTCCAAAGCAAGCCGGAGGCGGCTTTCGATGCTCGGTGCTCGGCGCATCACCGTGGCGCTTTCCGGTATTCCCACTTCGGATTCCGTCAGAAGTGAGGCCGCGATCAGGTGGAACTCCGCGTCCCAGAGTTGCTCGCGGTGGGGGTCGAGTCTGTCTTCGTCATTTGACACCGTTGCGAGAGCTAGCTCGATATCGCCGGCATTGCGGAGTCCGACGGCGAGCAGGCCGAGCCAATACCGGGTGTAGACGCACGCACCTGTCGCATCGAGCTCTGCTCGGCCCCGTTGGATCAACTCCAACCCCACCATCGAGTTGCTTCTTGCAATTTCCACGGCTCCCCGGTGCAACGGCACCATCGCCCCGAACAGGCCAAACCCGCTATCCGTCGCAACCCGTTCGAGCTCAGCCGCGCACTCTTGCGCCGCTTCGAAGTCGCCACACAAATGATGAACGTGGCAATGAAAGTTCAGCGCGAACGCAATCGCAAATGGATCTTCGAGTTCCTGTGCCGTCCTCAATGCCTGCGCCATCTCTTCGCGGGCGCGATCGAGGTAACCCATCATACACGTGGAAACCGCCAGAAATGAACGCGCCGCGACGACTGGATAGCGACCACCCAGGCCCACGTAACCAACGTGAGCCTTCGCATCGTGAGAAGCGATCACATGCTCTAGATGTATCTGGCTCTCACGATGTGCGCCGAGGGTGTGAAGGGCCACGCCGAGCACGAAGTGGGCTTCGGTCAGCGCAGTGCGGTCGCCGAGCTCTTCGGCGAGTTGCAGAAGCTGATTGGCCAACGCAACGGTAGCCCCGGGTGTACCTCGTATGATGTACACCGAGCCCATCCCTACCAGGACCAGCAGCTTCTGCAGAGTGGGGCATCCGCTCTCGCACAGTTGGAACGCCCGTGCGTAAATCCGCTCCAGAGCCGGGGCGCCAAATCCCTTCGTGACTCGAAGTGGAATGGCCAGCGAGAGGCAAAGCTGTAGCTCCAAAGCCGCCCGACCTTCCCCGTCGGGCAGGTTCTCGACCAGCTCGAGCGCCCGGTTCAAATGGTCAATGGCTTCCGCATACGCGGCCTGCCGAATGGCATGTTCACCAGCGAGCTGCAGATACTTCACCGCCCGAACGTGATCGAGGCTCTTCTGAAAATGAAACGCCAGCTCCGTAGCGATTCGCTCCAGGCTCTGGCAATACGCCGCTTCCAGCCGTTCACCGATGCGTTGATGCAGCTGCGCCCGCCGCGCGGCGCCGATCTGGTCGTGAATCACCTGCTGGTAGAGCACGTGAATGAACTCGCAGCTCTGCGCAACGGTCCCATCGTCCCAGCTAACTTCGCCACCGCGCCGGAGAAACTGGTAGCGCTGGGACCAGTGCACGCAGAGCTCCTCGACAGTGACCGTATCCGTCGACAGTGCCGCAGCAAGGGTCGCCGTCGAGAAGCGGTGGCCGGCGACGCTCGCGGCCTCGAGCACGGTGCGCTCGAAGGGGGGGCAGCGTTCGAGCTCGCGTTCGATCATCCGAACGAACGTGTCGGGCACACAACGAGAGAGCTCGGCCATGCTGGCGGAGGCTTCGCATCGGCCGTCGATGTACGTCAGCAAATTGTGGTTCAGCCAACCGTCGATGATGCCGACGACGAACAGCGGATTGCCTTCGGTGCGCTGGTGCACCAAGGGGGCCAA
Source organism: Deltaproteobacteria bacterium (assembly GCA_043780025.1). Classification (GTDB taxonomy): domain Bacteria; phylum Myxococcota_A; class Polyangia; order Polyangiales; family Polyangiaceae; genus SZUA-265. Next base: position 3,614 of record JAYWEH010000099.1, on the reverse strand, counting down.
AGTCGACGGTAGGCGATGGTCAGCAAAACGCTGGTTCAGGTAATCCACCACAGAGGCGCAGCTCAGCGGCGGCACTCGCAGCGTCAGGCATCGCCTGCGCGCGATCAGCGCTTGCTCGACATCGGCGAGGCGGCCCGTGGCGGCTTCGAGCGGACGATAGGTGCCGATGAGGAGCAGGCGAGCGGGGTCCGAGCGCTGCGCGAGGTAGGCGACCAAATCGAGCGTCGAATAGTCGGCCCAGTGCAGGTCTTCGACGAGCAGTATGAAGGGGCTCTGCTCGCTGAGCGCCTCGAGGGTCTCCGCCATCTCTCTCAGGGTCTGCTGGGGAGTCGCAGGGGGTTCCGGCGGCTCGGCCTCGTTCGGGTCGGCGCTGGTGCGTGGCCTGACGAGCTGGAGGAGCCACTGGGGGGCGTGCTGTCGCAGGCAGTCGACGACGGGGGCGCCGTCGGGGTCTGCACACGCGCGGCGCAGGGCTTCGACGATGGGGAGGTAGGGTTCACCGGCGCCGTACTGGTCGACGCAATGGCCCCAGGCGATGCGGACCGGCTCGCGCGTGGTCCGGCAGTTGCGGAGGAAGGTATCGACCAACATCGTTTTGCCGATGCCGGCTTCGCCGGTGATGAAGACGATCTGGCGTTCACCGCCGCGCGCTGTCGCCCAGCACGCTGCCAAGACGTCGAGCTCCGCTACTCTTCCGACCACGTGCGGGGCTTGTGCCGGCGTTCGAGATTTGGAGTGTTCGGACTGCAGCGGGCCTATCCACGAAGAGGTATCGATTTTCCCGACAAATCGATAGCCTCGCCGGTGAACGGTCTCGATGTACCGGGGCTCCTGTGCGCAGTCACCGAGGGCACTCCGGATCTCCCGAATTTGCGCCTTCAGTACACCTTCATCCACGTGGACGTCGCCCCAGAAGCGCGCTAGCAGTTCCTGCTTTTCAACCAGCTGCCCCGGGCGCTGGAGCAGGTGTCGTAGCACGTCCAGCGCTCTCGGTTTTATGGGCACGAGTTGATCGTTGCGTCGCAGCTCGTGCGCTGAGCCATCCACACTGAACGGCGGAAAAAGGATTGGCGCGCTGCGTGGTGAAGCAGCGCCTGGGTTGCCGTCCCGTACCCCTTCCGCCATATCGGCTAGGCCTACGATACTCTCGCTGTGGAAGCCACCATTGGCCGAAAGTGTTGCACCGAAATCGGTGGGCACGTTCCATGCTACGTGGCAGTGCCTGAGGCATTGGGTCTAACGCGCCAGCTTGGGTTTGCGGGGCGAGGCACATGTCGACGAGTCTATTCGGGTGAAAATCCAAAACGGTTGGAAAATGCGGATCGTGCCGGAGGTTGTCCGCACGCGACGGCCTGGGAGTTGCCGATGAGGGACGTACCGCCGCGCCCGTCTTCCTCAGGCCTCTTCTGCATCTGCGCAGCCGCGCGTCACGTCACGCGTGCATTCATTATCGGCGCCCCCGAGTGCGACGGTACCTCCTGCGCTCCAGCCGCAGGGGCCGCACCAACTGGAGTCGAGTGAATCGCCTTGCTAATCCTGGCTCCCCCCTACCGTGTCGCGCACTCCGGGCCTGAAACAGGCTTTGCGGCACCGAGACGAGGAGCCTGGTGCGTTAGCACGCCCGATCGGATCAGTCCCGGGCGGCCCAAGACACCGATGGCCATCCTACGACGGTACGATTTGATCACAACTTGATCACCGGCGGACGCGCAGCGGTCGAGTACGTTCCAACGAGTTGGCCGGGGAGACGCCGACCAATCGGCGAAATGGGTGACCCTAGGTTAAGACTCGTTCTAGGACGAGGAATGGAGGGTGCGTGCGACTTCTCTTCTTGTCGTTGTCCGCTCTCAATTGCGATGGGAGGCGGGTATTGGGCACCGGGGAGCAGGGAATCTCCGAGTGAGACGGAACCGCCTTGAGACTTGCCACTCGACCGAAGCTCGCGCGTACCGGTGGTGGCACACGACCCAACAAAGGGGTGACCGAGGAGAAGAGCAAAGTACAACCCAAGGTTGCGGCGCGGGCTTATGGTTCAGAATTAGCGGCCGCGCGAAAACCCACTGCTGGAGTGACCAAACATGAGAACACTATATGCAATGCCTCTGCTCTTGACGATCGTTGCGGCCGCTAGCAATGCGACAGCACAGAAGAGATATTTCGTCGACGAAGTTACTGACTTCACAGACAACGGATGTCAGAATCTCACAGACCAAAACGATGTCACCTCGAGCCTGAAAACTGCCATGGACACTGACAGTTGGACCGGTATTCGTTTCGCAAACTCCGGTGCATTCCCTCAAGATTTCTTTGAATCTTGTTCGCCAAACTACGGCGCCGTTGGCCTTGATTCGTCGTGCGCTGACAACAAGACGCTAGCCGTATACGCGGGTCACGGAAGCCCGTGGGGTTTTCACTTTGGATTTCCTCACTCAGGTGTGTGCGACGTCGACTTCAATAGCAATATGCGTCTTGGCTCCATGAACGGGTCCAAAGCTGCCTACCTCATGATGCTCACTAGCAACGGCGCTAGTGATGTGGGCATGCTCGGGGGCCAGTGGGCACGCCAGGTTTTCGGATTTGTTCTGTCGCCGTTCATCAGCAGCAACAGACCCAGAGACTTCTTCAATGCCACAAGTACCACAGTCAACTCTGTTGCCTGGCTCAACACAATGGCTGGCCTCACGCCTAAAGTCTTCTCGTTCAGCGCGAGCTCAACCGGTTGCTGGAATGTGCATGGTGCTGCCAAACTGAAGGGCAATATTTTCGTGTCCCCCAGAACTGGCGGTCCATCGTGCAATCAAGGGCAACCACTGTATTTCTGGTGCTCGACCGAAGCCAACTGACTCTTAGGAGCCATACCAATGCGCGTATCCATGCTTTTCGTAGTATTTAGTGCGGTCACCTCGTGCGGCGGCTTGACCGGCAACGAGACATCTGGTGCGAGGGTCTCGTCGGACCAACATGCCCTTACATCGGTACCCTCGTTACTGTCGCGCGTCCAATCGTCTGCTTTGGCTGACCCCGACACGTTGGCGACTGCAAAGATGAGGCAGCTACTAGCCGTTCTACTGGCGCGCGAAGTTAGCGATTCAGACCTTGCTGGCTTTGAAAGTGCTAGGGCCGAAACTGCACCAACGGAACCCGTAAACGCCGTTCTTCGTAGTGATCCGGCGGTGGCCGTCGAGTGGAATTCGAGGTCGCGATATTCAGTGACAAATGGTTCCGTAGCAACGGACTACGTGACTACCAAGACGGACATCGGTCAGCAACGGGCTGGGTCCGTGTTCCTGGGTGTCTTTGATCAGCTCGCCGACTCAGGTGTGATCGCGCGGGACGAATACGAACTGGGCGCAGCCCGGGTCAGCCCGCTCACAGCCGCCGAAGGCGATTCCACTGGCAACAAACGAGAGTGGGTCAACGAGTACATCTTCGAGGTGCCACGAGTGGTCGAGGGAATCGAGGTGCTTGATGCATCACTCATAGTGGCTGTGCATCGAAACGGCTCAATTTCTCGGGCGGAATTTGTCAACGCGTCTGAGACAGCGATCTTTAGAATTCTATGAAGCAAACGCTATGGCTGCTGCAGCCAGCGCCTCGTGTCGCGGCGTACTCGC
>JAYWEH010000098.1:0-29637 GCA_043780025.1 Deltaproteobacteria bacterium | reverse complement strand
AACGGCGCCAAACGCGGGCCGCATAGCCAAGATTTCAGTCCAAGTCGGCTCGACAGTGGAAGCGGATCAGGAACTTCTGGTCGTCGAACCGGACTTAGCCGGCCGCAGCGGGTCCGATGCCGATGGCGGCACGCACGCGTGACAGCGTTTGCGCGGCGACGATGCGGGCTCGTGCGGCGCCGGTGGCGAGCACGGCGTCGAGCTCGGCCGGGTTCGCCATCAGCGCCTCGTACCGGGTTCGAGCCGGGTCGAGCGCCGCGTCGAGCACATCGAAGAGCACCTGTTTTGCGTCGCCCCAGCCGATGCCCGTCGCATAGCGAGCCGCCAGGCTCTCTGTCTGCTCGGGTGTCGCGACCGCCCGGTAGATCTGGAAGATATGCGAACTCTCCGGGTCCTTTGGCGCTTCGGGCGGGGTGCTGTCGGTAACGATGCGCCCGATGATCTTGCGCAGCTGCTTGGCTGAAGCAAACAGCGGGATGACGTTGTCGTAGCTCTTGCTCATCTTGCGCCCGTCGAGGCCCGGGATCAGCTGGACTTGCTCGGTGACGAACGCCTGCGGTAGCGTCAACACGTCGCCGTACAGATGGTTGAGGCGCTGGGCCATGTCGCGCGCCAGCTCGACGTGTTGCACCTGGTCTTTGCCAACGGGCACCAGATCGCTATCGAACAGCAAGATGTCCGCCGCCATCAGCACGGGGTAGCCGTAGAGCCCCATGTTGATGCCCGCGTCCGAGTCGGTTTCCCCGGACTCCTGGTTGCGATCCACGGCCGCTTTGTAGGCGTGAGCCTTGTTCATCCAGCCCTTGCTCGTCACGCAAGCCAAAATCCAGTTGAGCTCGAAGATCTCCGGAACGTCGCTCTGCCGGTAGATGAGGGTGCGCTCGGGGTCGAGCCCGAAGGCGAGCCAGGTGGCTGCGACCTCATAGGTCATCTGACGCAACGCGACGGGATCGCTGACTTGGTTCAAGGCGTGGTAGTCCGCGATGAAATACACGGCGCGCGTGTCAGGGCGCTCAGCGAGGGCGAGCCCGGGCCGAATGGCACCCAACCAGTTGCCGAGGTGAGGGGTTCCCGTCGGCTTGATGCCGGTGAGCGCGACCTGCTCGGGCCTTTTTCCCGCTCCCTGCCCCGCTTTTTGCCCGGATTTGGCTGCTGCTGTTCGTGTCATCGTGTGCTCGGTCGGTGTAGCACACCGAACGCGGCCCGAGCAGGCGAGAGATAGCGTCGGCGTGAGCGTGCTGTTTCCGAGGCGGGAGCACCGTAGCGCGGGAGCATTGCGGGCGCGGGCCCATCCCGCTAATCTTCTGGAGCATGCGGCGAGGAGGATGGAAGGCGGATGCCCTCGTCGTTTCTGCACGGCTCGCGGCGTTGCTGCGCGTTTGCACCGGCCTCGGCTGCGTGGAGGAGGTGCGCTTGCCGCCCACCCAGATCCGGTATTGTTCGGCACTGTGCACGCGCCTCGTGGAATGCAGCCCGAACTACAGCCGGGCGGTGTGCATCTCGGCTTGCAACAGTGATCCGCTCGAGGCGCGAATCAACGAGCAAGTCTACGCGCTACAAGTCGAGTGCATCAGCGCACAAACGTGTGAAGCCGTGCTCGACCAGGAAAACACAGAGTGTCTCGATCGCGCCATCGAGGAGCTCGCGCCGAGCGACACTTGCATCGACTACTGCCTGGATGATACCACCGCCAGCTACGAGTGCGGCGGCGGATACAGCGTGGAAGACTGCATTCGTGACGGCGTGTGCTCCTGGCACGATGAAGTGCTCGCTGGCGCGATGGCGTGCAACGCCTCCAACGACGATTGCGAAGCGCGCGTCGAGTGCCTCGATCGCGTGTTCGGAGGACCGTGATGAGCAAATTTGTCTGGCTCGGTGCAATTGGCATGCTGGCTGGAGCCGCTGGCTGCAGCGGCGAAGCGAGCGAACCATCCGCCGCCGAGCGCGAAGCGCTCTACGTCGAGGGTCGTGTTCCTCTGCCGGACTGTCCGGATTTCGACTACGGGCGCTGCGACGTCCAGGAACCCGCCTGTGTCGAAAATCTAGCCGGCATCGCGCATTGCTTGCGCGGAGGCGGCACATCGCTGGCAGTTCCACAAATCCGTTACCTCTCCGAGGCCCAGGTGGTGGAGGAGCTCATCAGCGCGCGCAGCGATGCCGAGCCCCGGCCCGAGCCGGATCACTTCGAGATCGCCTTGCAGCAATTTGGTTTGACCCAATCCGGCGCCTTTCAGCCGGCGGAATCAGCTCGGCGCTTCGCTGAAACCGTTGGTGCCTACTACACAAATTCTTCGAAAGAGATCGTGGTGGTCGAGCATCCCCCCGATCCCACGCTGGCCGAGCCCGAGGAAAACCCCATCTGGAGGCTGCCGCTCTTGTTGCATGAGCTGGTGCATGCTCTGCAGGACGAAGCGCACGACTTGAGCAGTTTCGGTGAGCAATACCGACAAGACACCGACGCGAATCTCCGCGGCTCCAGCATCATCGAGGGTGAAGCGCGTTTGCACGAGCGACGCTATTACGCCGCCTTGATCGGCCTCGACATCGAGGCGCTCGACGTGGAGAGCAACTTTGAGCATGGCAGCGATTTCTTCGAGGACTGGCTGTTCGAACAGCCCGATCTGTATTCGTCCTCGCCCAGCTCGGTTCCCTACGGGGCCGGCGCCGAATACGTGTACGGCATCTGGCGTGAGGGCGGCGCCGAGGCGGTTCGCGCGCTCTTCGACACGCCGCCCTTGCACATGCAACAGGTATTGGCTCGGGTGTGGGGAGGAGAACCGAACGTCGAATCCGTCGAACTCACCGAGCCGGTGGAAGGTGAGGTGCCGGATGCGACGCTCGCGGGTTGGAGTACGCTCGGCGCCTGGATGCTTTACACGCTGGCCGAGCCGCTTTCACCGAATGATCGCGACCGAGCACGGCAGCTGGCGCTCGACTGGCGTGGAGACCGCTTCGAAGCCTTCGCTACCAGCGCTGGGGCCACCGCTGCACGCTGGCGGCTGGTGTTCGCCGATGCAGCGGCCGCGAGCCGCGCGGCACTATTGCTCGGGACGCACCGGCTGCTCGACGTGACGGACACCGGCGCCGAGTTGACGTTGACCCCGAAATGATGGGCCACGAACGCTGCACGTCGATTGTGCGACGTGCTGACGTTCACCTGTCATCAGTGATGGAACATGCGCACATGCGTGTGCACCATGGTGATGCCGTATTCGACGCAAGCCTCCCGCACGTCGGCGTCGCGGGTGGATCCGCCAGGCTGCGCGATGAAGCTCACGCCATGGCGCTGAGCGTGATCGATGTTGTCGCGAAACGGAATGAACCCGTCCGATACCAGGCTGACACCACTCACGGTGCCCAGAAACTCGCGTTTCTCGGCTTCTGTCAGCGGATCGAACTGGCCGTCCAGCGCCTCCGCTAGCGCTCGTTCCTCAAAGCGCGTGAGATCGCCCTCGATGTAACGCACGCGCCAGTTGATGCGGTCCTGCCGTTTCGTCTGGGAGCCGAAGCGCAAGCCGAGCACCTTGGGGTGCCGGCGCAGCTGCCACAGGTCGGCCTTGCCACCCGCAAGCTTGGTGCAGTCGACGCGCGACTGTTGCCCTGCGCCGATGCCGATCATCTGTCCGCCAGCGGCGTAGCCCACCGAATTGGACTGCGTGTATTTGAGCGTCGTGTAGCCAAGCACGAGATCGCGACGCGCTTCGGGCGTGAGTGCTCCGCACACCGTGTCCTTCAGATCTGCTTCGCCGAAGACATGCGTGTTGCGGTCCTGCGTCAAACGCATACCAAACACCTCGCGAGTTTCGCGCGCGGGGGGCTCGAAGCTCGGGTCGACCTCGAGCACGATGAAGCCGCCGCCCTTCTTGGCGCGCAACGTCTCGAGCGCGCGTGGGGCGTAGCCGGGAGCGATCACCCCGTCGGACACGACGCCCTTCAGGTACTCCGCTGTCAGCTCGTCCACGGGCTCAGACAGAGCCACAAAGTCGCCGAAGGAGCATTTGGGGTCCGCTCCGCGCGCGCGCGCATAGGCGAGCGCGAGCGGGCTCAACTCGACGTCCGTGACTTCGTAGGCGCGAGCCAGATCGGGCGTGAGCGGTACCGCCACGGCAGCGCCCGACGGTGAGACGTGCTTGAAGCTCGCCGCCGCGGGCAGACCCAAGGTCTGGCGCAGCTCGCGCACCAGTGGCCACGCATTGAGCGCGTCGAGCAGGTTGATCAGCGACGGCTGGCCATTGAGGAGCGTGACTGGGGTGCCGGACAGTGCCTCGGCGCTCGCGAATTCCTGATGGGGATTGCAACCGTACTTGAGATGCATGGCCAGCCCTGCTTACACGGTCCAGCGCCGGTTGCCTACGCCCGGCGCCCCGTCGAGCCAGGCTGGCTCAGCCCGAAACGTTACTCTTGGCCGATTTCAGGGTGGGCGGGAAATCGCGGCGCCCGTCGTGCCACGGGGCGTGCGGCCTGCCGGAAGTGCTCGTAGTTGTCCTGGCCCATGTGCAGTTGCAGCAGCCGGGGGTTGGTCCGTTCGAGGTCGACTACGACGAGCCCGTCCATTGCGTCGTGAAACGCGGGATCGACGCTAAACCCCAAAAATTGGCCGCCGAGCTTGATGTATTCCCGGATCAAAACGGGCAAGCCCTTCTGGTCGGATTCGAGCTGGCCGACTCGTTTGGACAATGCCCGAACGTCGGCAGCGTGCTCGAGAGCGGAGATTGAACCGACATCGGCGAGCGGCCGCTTGGGCAGGACGCGACCGGACAGCTCGTGCCGGTAGCTGCCCTTAGACAATGCCGAAGCGATCAATCGCCGCGACTCGGCGCTGTACGAGGACGATACACTGACTGGGCCGAACAGCGTGCGGTAGCGAGGGCGCCCCGCGAGCAGATGCCCGATGCCGCGCCACAAGAGCGCCAGTACGCGCCCGGCGCCCTGGAATTCGAGCCGCACGAAGGAGCGGCCGAGCTCCACCGCGGGACCGATCTCGTCGAGAAGGGCCGAGTCGTAGTCGAACAGCGTCGTCGTGTAGAGCCCGGATTGTCCGTAGCGCGAACGCACTACGTCGGTCATGCACAGGCGGTAAGCGCCGAGCAATTGCTGCTGCCTCCGGTGCCAGACGAACAGCTGTTGATACCATTCATCGAAAACGTCAATGTCACGGTATTTGCCTGTGCCTTCCCCCACCGCGCGAAAGCTGAGCTCGCGCAAGCGGCCAATTTCCTCCATCGAGCGTGGGATGAGCCCCTGCGGGGCGACCATGACGAGGTAGTCGCCGCTCGTGTACAACGTGTGACACGCGGGCAGCGCCGCAATTTCCCTCGCCAGGTCCGCGGGAGCGTGCGCCGGCGCCACGGCGTCGACATAGGTTTCGCGCTGCATTTCCAGCTGCGCCGCCCCCAACGATTGAACCGCCTGCATTTTGATCGCCTCCATTGCCAGAGATGATCAACCGTGCAGTACGCCAATGGCGGCTCTGGCACGGACACATTCCATTTCAGTGAAATGTAGAGATCCGATTGTGACTTCCGCGCACGGTCACCGCGCCGCGGCAACGTCACACGCGTGACAAACGCGAGGCGGAACCCCCGCTAGCGCGGCTTTACGTGCACGAGGCGCAGCTGGTCTCGGAACGCGCCGAAGCGTTCGCGGCTCGGCTTCGCGAGTGCGGCGTTGCCGATCAGCTCCGACAACTCGCTCGGATCCTGGTCCAGATCATACAGACCGATGGCGCGCCCGGAGCTCATGATTAACTTGATGCCACCGTCGATCAGAGCCTGACGCTCCTCGTTGAAGGGGCCCGCGCTCATGTCGATGAAGACGGGGCGCGGGGTGGGCGTAGCCCCCGCAGGCAAAAACACGTCCGGCAGCAGCGACTGACCCGACAGACGCAGGTCACCCTGCGGCAGGGGCTGCCCAAACAGCTCGAGCAGCGTCGGGCACAGATCGATGGCCCCTCGCCTCACCTGCAGGCGTTGCGGGGTCGCACCGGGTACGTACACAATCAACGGCACCCGCACCACAGCTTCCCACAGCTCAAAGCCGTGACGATACATGCCATGTTCGCCGAACGCTTCGCCGTGGTCGCTGGTCACGACGATGGCGGTGCGCGACGCAAATGCCGAACTCGCTACGAAGTCCAGTACGCGGCCGATCTGCTGATCGGTGAAGGCGACCTCTGAGTCGTACAGGTCCCTGCCTCGGTTGCCGAAGTCGAAGCCGGCGTGGCGAATATATTCGGCATGCGGATCGAGGTAGTGGGCCCACAAGAAGAAGCGGCCGGCGCTGTTCTCAGGTTGCGATAGCTGCGCCAGCACCGCGTCGGAGATCTGTTGGCTGTTGACCGTCTTGTCGCCCTCACGCTGGCGTTCTCGTGGCATCGCTCCGAGATCGAGCACGTCAAAGCCCCGGCCGAGGCCGTATTCAGGCGTGAAGTACCAATGCCCCTGCACGCTCACGGTGCGGACACCCGCCGCCTGCAAGCGCTCCTGCACGAAGCGCTCACCGGGCCCAAATCGATTGAAGTGGAGCCAGCCACGATCCGTCTCGGAGGGGTACTTGCCGATGAGCAGAGGGCCGATACTCTTGCCCGTGTAGGACGCGAGCGAATACGCCCGCTCGAACACCACGCTCTGCGCTGCCAGGCGATCCAGGTTCGCGGAGATGGGCCGCGCGTAGCCGGTGAAGCCGAGGTCATGGCGCAGCGTATCGACCGTAATCAGGATCACGTTGAGATCGGGGGGCAGCCGCACGCCCGGCTCGGCCGTGTGCTGGGGCTGGGCGGGTGCGGGCTCTTCCAGGCTGAGTGCGGGTGCATCGGCCCCCGAACAGTCTTCGTCGCGCGCGTTGCCGGGGGTTTCCGGGGCGCCAGGAAAAACATCGTCCCGGCCGTCGTCGCAGTCCCCACCCCCAAAAAAGGGGCTCACGCCGTCTCGGTCGGCGTCGCTCGCGGCGCGCAGCGCGCGCACGCTGACGCGGCTCAGCTTGCCTCCGCGATCCAGAGCCACCGCCAGCGGCACGTCATCCAAGAGCCTCGCCCGAGTAGCCACAAACGCCGCCGCCGCCGCGGCGAAACCGAGCGCCGCGACCAGGCCGTGTCCGAGACGAAATCGCAACCCGAGCCATGCTCCAGCGACAAACACCGAAAACGAGATCGCGCCTCGCAGGTCGAGCTCGGGCCGGCGAAACACTCCAAATAGCCCCCACAACCCGCCCTCGCCGTTTGTCGTTCCCGTGGCGATGCCCCAGCCGAGCGGCAGCGCAAACACGAGCACACAGAGCGCGATGACAGCGCGCCGCTCCAGATGTTGCCCGATCCGGGACGCCACCCAATCCTCGACGGGCAGCGCCACGCCGAGACCGAGACGCAGCAGTAACGCCGTGCCGAGTGCCAGCGCGGCCGCTGACGCCGCGGGCGGCAGCTCCGCAGACAAGATCGAAAGCGCGAGCTGACCAGCGCAGGCAACCACCAGGGCGAGGACGAGCGCCATGACCAATCCCGGGCGCCTTTCAAACGCTTTTTCGTGGGCCAGGCCGGGCGCTCTGAGCCGCGAACGCACGACATCGAATAACGCCAGGCTCACCGCCACCACGAGCGCGCCCGGCAGCATCAGCGCAAACGCGACCAGCCAGCTGCGCACGAGGTTCAACGGCTGAACGCTGGCCACGGCTATCCAGTGCGCCTCGGCGAACGCGCAGGCGGCCAGCGCCAGCAGCACTCCACACCAGGCATGTCGAAGGGCAGCGAACACGGCGATCAGCGTTTGCCGCGCCGCTGTTCGAGCGCGAGCGGGTGGCTCTTGTCGTACGTGGCGATCAATCGTTCCACCGAGAGGTGGGTGTAGCGCTGGGTGGTGGACAAGCTCTGATGTCCCAGAAACTCCTGAATCACCCGCAGGTCGGCACCCCCTTCGAGCATGTGCGTCGCACACATGTGGCGCAGCGCATGGGGGTGCAGATCGGCGCGCCCCGCCCCGGCCGCACCGTAGCGCCGTACGAGGTTCTGAATCTGGCGTATCCCGAGGCGCTGGCCGCGAAGGCTGAGCAAGAGCGCGTGCGCATCGAGGAAACCGGTCTTCGCATGCCTGAGACAGTGCCGCTCGCTCAGGTACTCGTCGTAGGCACGGCGACACGCCGCACCGACCGGCACCACCCGCTCCTTTTTCCCCTTGCCGAGCACGGTCAGGTACTCGCCGCCAGGCTCCAGCGCAGCCGCGCCGAGCAGCGCCAGCTCGTGCACACGCAATCCTGCCCCGTACAAGAGCTCCAGGATCAACACGTCACGGCGCCGGCGCGCCTCGCTCCGGCCCGGATCCGATCCGCGCGGTCGCCCAGCGGCGCTACTCGGCGCTTCCATGATTTGGCTCGCGAGCTCGGCGCTCAACACCAGCGGCATCGGCCGCTTCACGCGCGGCGTGGCCAGCGCTTCGGCGGGGTTGTGGAGGCTGGGGTCCGAGCGGAGCATGAATGTGTAGAAGGAGCGCACACTGGCCAGCTTGCGCGCAATGGTGTTCGAAGAATTTCCACGAGTCAGCGCGGAAAGCCAGGCGCGCAATTCGAGCTTGGTCACCTCCGCGAGGCTCGCTGGATGCCCGAGCCTCTGCTCGAGGAACGCGACCAGTTGAGCGAGATCGCGGCCGTACGCTTCCACGGTGTGGGCCGACGCACGGCGTTCGCCGCGCAGGTGTTCGATGAACGCGAGAATCAGGCGGTCGAGGGGGACGGACGCGCTCATCAGGATCTTCAGGCGAACAGTAGCGCCGTGGCGGCGGTGACGAGCCCGGCGAGCACGAGCGCCACCGGCGCCCGCTCGATGCCCTTGAACTCCCCCGCTCGGTTGATGCTCGAGCTCCCCAGGGCGATCAAGCCCCACACCGCGGCGGCAAAGCCGAATGCCAGCGCCAAAGCCCGAACGAGCGGCACCACTCGCTCGTGCGCAGGCTGCGCCACGGGCCCGGGCTGCGCCGCCGGCTCGGGACGGCCCAGCAAGCGATGCAGATTGCGGTTCGCTTCCGACAACTCCCCGGCGCGCGGCACCCAGAGGTGCCGAGTCTCGAGCGCCGAGGTACGGACGGCGCGCCACGCGAGCAGGGCGAGCTCGGGATCTCTGGAACGTTCGGCCCCGACCGCGATGGATCGCAGCCGCGCATAGGCGGAGTCCAGATGGTCGGCGCCGGGCACATAGGAGATCGCGGCTCGCCGGGCGTGGCGAAGTGACAGCTCGAGCTGCCCACGGTCGAACGCGAGATCGCTCTCGACCATCTCGCGATTCCCACGTTGGAGCTCCACCAACGTGACGATGGCGAAAATCACGGGCAGCTGCCCCAGTCCGAGCGCGAGCCAGCGCAACCTCGAGCGCATCACGTCAGGTCGCGCCTCCGAAAGATCGAGCTGGCGAGCCCGAGCAGAAGCGCCATCCAACCGAGCGCTTGCAAGCCCGCCCAGGCCACGTAGCGCCCACTATCCATGCCGGGCCCCTCGCCGGTCAGGAGCGCGCGCGCCGGAACGTAGACCATGAGATTGGGCACGACCTTGGCGAGCGCTGCGGCGCCACCGTGTACCGCTTCCCCAAACAGCCGAGTCGGCAGGTTGGCCAGAGTGTCCGCGGAGCGGCCCACGATGAACACCCCGAGCGTGAACACCGCCGTCAAGAACGGCGAAGAGAATGCAGAAAAGAGCAATGCGATCGCCGCCACCACGCCGACTTCGAGCACCGTGAGCCAGGCGGACACCAATAGGACGCGGCGATCGTCGGGGGAGTCCCGGCAGAACCAAGCACTGACGACCACGAGCAGTGCCGCGCACAGCGCCGGCGCGAGATTACGCGAGGCCGGCACACGCCACGCGACAACGGCTACCAGCGCCACGCAACCGAGGGCGGCGAGCACGGGATTTGCGACGGAAGGCCCCACGGTCGCCGCCAGCGCGCACAAGAACACGGCCGCGTTGCCGGCCACAAACACGGCCAGTGTGAACACGGTGCCCAGATATCTCCCGAGCACGTACTCCCAGCGCGCGATTGGACGGGCCAGGATCGGAAACAGCGTCTTGAGCTCTATTTCCCGGTGCAGGGCCGTGGCGCTCAGCACGATGGCAACGAACACGCCGTACAGCGCCACGCTGGCGGAACCGAGGTTGCTCAGAACCCGGGCGGCCGAAGCGGACGCGAACTGGCCGACGGCGACGCAATATCCAGCGGTGACCAGGGCCAGGGCGAATAGGCCGTGCAGCACCCGCGCCCGCACGGCCTCCCGGTAGGTATTGAGCATGATTGTGCCAATTCGTACCAGCATGGTCCTCCGCCCAACTGCGTTGCTACGACATTTCTAGCGCGAGGCGCGACAACGCGACAAGTTCGTTGGCTTTTTGGGCTCCATTTGAGCTTACACGCGGGCCGCCTTGCTCTACAACGCCGGCCGCGGCGTGCCGTCCCGGTCTCGCTGGCTTTTTTGATGGCTGCCCCCCACCCCGCAAGCCTCGCCGAGGAACGGCAGGAGGTCGAGAAGTACCTACGCCGGAACTATTCTGCCCACGCGCTCGAGGGCGGGCTGTTCATCGGCGGAGTGGCCTTCGTGCATCCGCAGACCGTGCTGCCGCGCATGATCGAGAAGCTGGGCGGGCCCGACTGGGTGATCGCGGCCTCACCGATTCTGCTCATGGTGGGCTTCTTCCTTCCCAGCCTATTCATCACCCATCGGCTCGAGCGCCTGAGCTTTCTAAAGCCGTTCGTGATGCGGATCGGTGCCCTGCAGCGGCTTCCCTACTTGCTCGTCGGTGCGACCTTGTGGTTTGTGAGCGGCGCCGGTGACGCGGTCTTGCCGTTGGTGGTGCTGGCGCCACTCTTGTCGGGCCTGGCGGGCGGGGTATCGGTGACGGCGTGGCGGGAATACGTGGCCAAGAGCATTCCGCCCGAGCGCCGCGCCTCACTCTGGGCGGTGCGTTTCGTGCTCGGTGGCGTCATCGGTGTACTGGCGGGGCGGGTGGTGACCTGGGCGCTCAGCCACTACCCACCCATCGCGGCGTATGGCGTCCTTCACCTGGGCGTGTTCGTGTTCATGGCTGGGTCCTTCATCGTGTTTGCTTTCACGCGAGAACCCAACCTGGACAGCCACCGGCCTCACGCCGAAACCAACTGGTGGAGCTACGCACGGTCGATGCGGCGCGCGGTGCGCGAAGACACCCGGTTGCGCCTCTATCTGCCGTGCCGCTTGCTGATCTCGGGCATCTACGTGGTGCTGCCGTTTCTGGCCCTCCATGCGCTGGACGTCTTGCACAAGCCGGATGGCTATCTGGGGCGGCTATTGACGTGCCAGATGTTGGGCTCAGTGCTGGGCAACGTGGCCGGGGGGTATGTCGGGGATCGCCAGGGCGGCAAGCGGATCACTTTGCTCTCGCTGGCGGGCTCTGCGGCAGTGCCGTTGGCGGCGATCTGGATGCACACCGACCTCGGCTTCGAACTCCTCTTCGTCGGCCTGGGGTTGTCGCTCGGACTGGGTGCCGTGGGCGTCCCGACCCTCGACCTCGAGCTCTCGGGCTTCGCTCAGCGCATGAGCTATCAGACCTTGATCGGCTTCAGTCACCTGCTCGGGATGCTCGGGGCCGTCGCCGCCGCTTCGTTCGTGCGCCAAGAGACCGAGAGCTTCGACGTGCTGGCATCGATCGCGGCTGCCACGACGCTCGCTTCACTCTGCCTGCTCGTCGGTTTGCCCGAGCCTCGTCGCGGCGCGGGCGCGACTCAGCCCGGCCCCGCCACGACGGCGGGTGAAAGCGGCGCGCGATAGTTGCGCTCGACCGTATCTCGAATGCGATTGGGCATGCGCAGGATGGATCGCTGAATGCGTTCCTCGAACAACATGCGGATCACCCCCGGCCCCAAATTGACGAGGGCTCCCACCGACACGAGCGAGCGCGTTCCGTCATAGCGGGTCGCGCGGAAGAACCCCCACACGTCATCGATGCTGTGCGGCTGCGAAGGATCGAGCCAGAAGCGGACCACGTGAGAATCAAATTTTCCCTCCGGCGGCTCCAGCTGAAAGAAGACCGTAAACGTCGTGGAAACGACGCTGTTTCCCTGTTCGAGCTCGACGCGGACACTATTACCCGTGCGCTCGAGGATGCGAGTGCTGCGCGTGCGCGGCAAGACCTGGGACAACGTGGCGACCTGATTGAGGACGTCAAAAACCTGGCGCGGCTCGGCTTGCACGAGCGAATACGACACCCCGCCGACGTAACGTTGACCCTGTCGCTCGAGCTCCACGAACTGCTCGACGCGTCCCCCGCCGCGCAACGTGTCGTGTTGTTCGGCGCTGAGCCCCTGGCTGATCAGCACCTCCTCGGCGGGTACGAGCGGTGGGTCTTCCGGCGTCACCGCGGGGGGCAAGGCACACCCGCACACAATCCAAACCGCGGCCAACCAGCGACTCATGGACGGCGAAATGTACACGGTCGCGGGGCCCCGGGCAGCCATCTTGGACACCGCAGGCATGCACTCACTCCCGCGGCTCGAGCAGGAAAATGTCCAAGCTCCACTCCCCCGACGCACCGGCATATCCATCCACCTGAATGAAATACTCGCCGGCCGCGAGGTCCAAGTCCAGAAAGCTTCCGACTTCGGAGAGCTGCGCGACACACGCCCGTTCCAGCTCTTCGCCGGGGCACTCGGGCCCGCGCCGCACGTCGACCAGGGCATTAAACTCGCTGCCTCGTGTATCTATGACGAGGCGTCGCGGCTGATCGATCTGCAGCCTCAGGAGCTGATCCGGTGCGGGGACCGGGGTGGCAAAATCACAACTCGCCGAAAAATCGTTGAAGGCGTTGGTCGTGTTGCCGCGGAAAAGTCCGCCCGCCGGGCCGATACTGAGCGCATCTTCGCAGTCGTCGGCACCCGGCACCAAAGTGACCGGCTGCGTGGGCCGCGAAAGCGCGCTCAGCGTCGCCGGCAGGCCCAAGAGCGACTCGGCCACCAACCAATACGACCCCTCCGCAACGCCTCGGAGCGTCGTCCGGGCGGATCCGCCCGAGACCGGAGCACAGACGCGAGTGCTCGCGGCGCTACAGCCCGGACCCGCAACGGCGACTGATCCCACGTCATCTCCGCTGAAGCGCCCCACCAGCAGGACATCGCTGGCTCGGTCCAGATCCAGGCGGCGGGCGGTGTCCAGGAACCCGGGGCTGCAGCCGGCGGCGATATCGTCGGCGTGACCCGCGAAGCTCAGCTCTTCAGCGATATCGAACCCCATCACGGGTGCCGTCTCACAACGATCGGACGGAGGCGCGGGCGTGGGCTCGCTCAACTCTAGCGTCAGTTCGATCCGTGAGGGACCGGTGGCGGAGATGCCAACGATGTAGTCCCCCTCCGCCAGCGAGTGCCGACGCAACAGCGCACTTTCGGCGCGCTGGCAGCCGAGCTCGGACGCGAGCCCATCGCCACAGTCGCGACGCAGGGAGATCCTCGGGCTGCCCAGGCCGTCCAGCGAGCGCGCAAACAACAACACGTCCTGTGGCGCGTCGAGCGAGAAGCGATAGAACAGATCGGTGCGGTCGGTGCGACACGTGCTCGCCAGCGGTTCCCCCGCGAGCGCCAGATCAGCGATCACCGCCTGCCCGAGCGTGATGTCGTCAGGCGCCGCGCAATCCCGATTGGTGGCCGGCAGGGCTGCCGCCACGTCGTTCCATTCGATTTGGACCGGCGCGCCGGAATCGGTGAGCAGATACACCGTGCGCACGCCCGGCTGCGTTCCGGAGAGCTGTACACGTGCCACGCTCTCCGAGGTCTCCAGAATGCCTCCTCGGGAACATCCGAGATCGGCGCTCTCGTCGCCACAGGCCGCGACCACCGAAAACCCGAGCACGCCGCGCGCTGCTCGCGCGATCAACTCCACGTCGCTCGACACAGAGTCCGGCACGTTCACGGCCAGTACGAGCTCCCGCGCCGCGGGGCTCGCTCGGCTGCACGTGCCGCCATAATCGAGCAGCGCGCCGGTTCCAAACGCGATGTAACTGCCGGGCGCGCTGAGCTCGAGCACGTCGTCGCAGCGATCGAAGCGCGGCGCCTGGCATTGCGCTTCGTCGACCTGGCCATCGCAATCATCGTCGACGCTGTTCGCGCAGACCTCGGGCTCCAGGCTGGAGACGAGCGCGTCGAGATCGTCGCAATCCCCCTCCGGCTTGCAGTTGCCATCCACGTCGCCGTCACCATCCAGATCGCGCTGCACGCGAACGCAGCTGCGCGTCGCCTCGTCACAGGAGTCGATGGTGCAGGGCGTGGAATCCGAGCAGCTCGTGGGCGGGCCCGGGCGGCAGCCGAGACGCGGATCGCATCGCTCCGCGCCGTTGCAGTACACGCCGTCATCGCAGATCGCGTCGTCACCGGTAAAAACGCAGGCGCCGATCTCCTGATCGCAAACGCCGGACGTACAGGGCAAGTCGTCGAAACATTGGGAATCGTCGATGCATGGCCCGCCGAGCGCTTGCCCGGCAGCCAGCCCAAAGGCAGGCAGCGACGGCACGGACGCGTCGGCCCTCTCGGCGGCCGACGCGGGACCGCCGTCACCGGCATCGGGACTGACAAACGGACTCGGCACGAAACCGTCGCCACAACCCAGGGCGAGCAGGGCGAGGCCCACACGCCGTGGCCAATTCATCGGGAGCCAGTCTAGCCCAACCTCACGCCGAGCCAAGCTCGGCCGTTAAGCCTGAACTAGGCTGCGTGGTCGGACGCCGGCGACGCCTGCGGCTCGTTGGCAGCGCGCGCCGGCGACAGGGTCAGCCCAACCATGCGGCGCAAATCCTCGACCATGCGCTGTTCGCTTCGCGTCTCGGACAGGAAGCGCGCCACCAACTCGCTCACGTCACTGCGCTGTGATTCGACGGGAACGCTGGCGGGGCTGGCCTCCGCAACGGGCTCGTCCTCGACGATGTCGAGGTCGACGTCAATGTCGACCTCCAGTTCCGGCAGTTCGTCTGGCATGGGCGAGCGAGCGGCAATGCACACCGGCGCCGGGGCAACTTCGGGCTGCAACGCGGCAGCGACGCGAGGGGGCTCCAGGGATGGGGCTCGGAACGCCGATATCGCGGCGGCGGTCGGAGCCACCGGCGTGGAGACGCGGAAAGACTCCGCCGGCACGATTTCAGCGGGTAACGGCGACAGACTGACGCCGCCGGGCGCAGCGCTCTCAGCCCGCGGCCTGATGGCGAGACCCTTGCTGGTCTCCCGATAGAGGCGAGCCAGAGCCCGACGGGCCGCCGCGTGATTGATGGGGATCAGCGCGGCCGACAATTCGTCGGTGAGCTGCTCCAGCCCTCCCACCGCGAGCCGCTCCGCCGCTGCTCGCAGCGCCGGGGTGGACGATTGCGCGAGCGAGATCAGCAGACCGAGCAACTGCCGCAGCTGGTGCTCGACCGCCGGAGCAGGCGCGCTCTCGCTCGAGTCCAGGCGAACGTCGCCGGCAGCGCTGAGCTGCACCTGCTGCACGCTGACGAGTCGCGGTTCCTCCGAGGCCTGCTGGGCAACGAGCAGCACCACATAGCCGGCCACCTCTGCCGTGACGGCGGCCCTGCGCTGGCGAGCCTCTTCGATGACCGTGCTGAGGGCGATTTCCATGGCTGCTCCCCGGCCTTAGCCCGACGCCGGGAAATCAGACCAGTTAGCGAACAAGACGGTCGCGCCGGTCCCAGCAATAGGTCTGCGTGACGGTGGCGCGAGCCAAACTGCTATAGTGGTCCAGCCATGACCGTCTGCCTGAAATGTGGCGCCGAAAACCCGCTCTCTAGCAAGTATTGCGGCCGCTGTGAGATGCCGCTCCCCAACAGCGGCGCAGGTGAGACGCTCTCGGGCGGAACCGGCAAACCTGTCACAGTTCGGGGCGGCGCCGGCCGTGCCGGCCCCGTCGCAATCATCGGAAGGGCACGCCCCCCAGGGGCAGGTGCTCCCGAACACGCACCGGTGACAGCACCCGGGCCCGTGCCGCCGCCAAACATGCTGGGTGGCATGGTTCCGCGCGCGCAAGACGCCAAGGGAGATCCCCCTGCGCCCCTGCCCCAGCAGACCCTGTTTGGAATCGCCCCGCGCGGTGCGGCCAAACCCGCGCCGGCGCCCAAGCCTGCCGAGGCAGCGCCGACGACGGAGAAGCTCGGGCAAGCGTCGCCACAGCGAACGCTGCTCGGCGTGATGCCCGGCGACCTCGCCAAGGCTCTCGACGCGGTTCGGGCTTCGCCCCCAACCCGTGGCGGCACCTCACCGCTCGGACCCGCGCCGGTACCCGGCGGATCGCCGCAGCACACATTGCTAGGCAGCGCGCCGTCGAGCGGCTTTGAAACGGTGCGCAACACCTCGACGATCTTGGGGGCGGCCGTCGCCTCGCACTTGCCAGATCGACCGGAGCCACGACGCGAGCCGTCCACGACGGCCCCGGCAGAAGAGGCCTTCTCCGCGGCGTCGTTCGGCTTGCCGAGCCAGCGAGGAGCCGGCGCTCCGCCGACCAACCCGGGGCGCCCCGCCCCGCTCGCACTGCCTGATGTCCCCTCCTTGCCTGCGCCGCACGCCAAGACCCATATGGGTGTGGCCTTGCCCGGGATAGCGCCGCTACGCGCCGGCTTCGGTGCAGCTGCTGCGCCGGCGCCAGCCCCTCCATTTCAAGCCGCCGCACCGACACCGCTCGAAGCCACCAATTTGGCGCCACAGTCAGCCCTGAGCGGCAGCTCCCTGTTTGTGCCGGCTCCGCTTCGGCTGCCCCGGAGCGCCTTGATCCTGCTCGGTTCCGGGCTCGTGCTGCTCGCGTCCGCAGTGGCGTTCGCGTTTTTTTGGCAGGGCGCAAAGCCCCTCTCGGCCGTCTTAGCGGCTGATGCCTCTGGGCGTGAACGCATCGACCTGGTTTGCGAAACCTGCGCGGCTGGGACGAAGGTGAGCCTCGGAGAGAGCAGCGCCGAGTTCAAGGAGCGCAAGGCCTATCTGACGCCAGCCCAATCGCTGCCACTCGGCGCCAACACGCTCGCGTTTCGACTCGAACGGCCCGGCACGGACGCCGAAATGGTCGACGTGGCCCTGCCCCCGATCGAATACCGGATCCAGACCGATACGAGCACGCTCGTGGGGGATCAGCCACGCCTCACGCTGAAGATCGAGGCGCTGCCCGGCACTCGCGTGACCCTGGGTGAACAGGCGGTCGCGCTGGATGCCTCGGGGCACGGGCAGCTCGCGCTGGACGTGACGGGACAACTGCTGGGCGCCGCCAGCGACGTCAGGAGCTTCGAGCAGTCGATTCGTTACGCCATCGCACCGCCCGGCGGCAAAGAGCACCAGGGTGAGCTCGGCGTGAAAATCAGCGTGACGCCGCTGGTGC
The DNA here is from genome assembly GCA_043780025.1 of Deltaproteobacteria bacterium. Classification (GTDB taxonomy): domain Bacteria; phylum Myxococcota_A; class Polyangia; order Polyangiales; family Polyangiaceae; genus SZUA-265. The sequence continues at coordinate 12,304 of JAYWEH010000098.1, read as the reverse complement.
TCGAAGCCCCCGGTGCTGACACCGTGACGGACCTCGAGCGCTTCATGTTGGCGGGCAGAACCACCAAGGGCGCCGAAGTCTCGATCGCCGGCAACCCGCTCGGCGTCGATGCCGCGGGGCGCTTCTCTCAGCTCATGAGCATCGACTCGGTTGGAGAGACGAAGCTCTCCGTGCGCGCCACCGAACCCGGGCTCGCCCCTCGGTTCGTCCCGTTCACCTTGCGGCGCGTGGCCAACCTCGCCGCACACGCGGAAACCCTGAAGCAAGGCGCATTGCCACTGGCCAGCGTGAGCGCAGATCTCGATCAACACGTCGGCAAGAAGGTCTTGGTGCGCGGAAAAATTGCAGAAGTGCGAATCGATGGCCATCGCAGCATCCTGGTGCTGGAAGCGGACCGGGATTGTGAAGGCAGCGCGTGCCTGACGCGCCTGATCTACGGTGGTCTGCGCAAGCTCCAGCGAGGCCGCATCGTTACCGCCATCGGCACGCTGCGCGCGGGCGCAGGCGTGCCCGAGATCGAAGTCACGCTGCTATTGTGAGGTTGGCGACCGGCGCAATGGCACGGCGTAGCTCGATTGTCTCGTCCCTGTTGCTGGGGAGCATCGGGTGGCTCGCCAGCACGGGCTCTTTTGGGTTCGAGCTGGTGGCGACGCTTCCGCATTCGCTCCATCGCGGCCCCCCCGCGGGCGCAGCCGTGAACGAAGCGGGCGACCCGGGCCGGCGCCGGCGCACCGAAGAACTCCCAGCTCCGGCAACGGCGCGAGTACTCTGGCAGAAGCAGTCGGCTGGAGGCCTCTCCGGCAACCTGCTGGTCGACGAACAGGCTCGCATCTTCGGCACCGGCAACGGCCGCGTCTTCCAATGGTCGGTGCTCGGCGAACAACTGTTCAACGTGCCCGCTCCGTTTTCTAGCGCCCTTGCCGCAGCGCTGCTGCCAGGGGGCACCCGCGTGTTCTCCACGCGCGAAGGGCGCCTGCTCGCCTTCAGCCCCCACGGGCAATTCGTATTTGACGTGGAGCTCGATGGCTCGCGCACCTGGAACGCTAGCAGCGTGCTCGCGATGCCCGGCGGCGGGGCCTTGGCGGCCTTCGGGGGTTGGCTCTTCCACGTCGATGCCGTCGGAGCCATGCAGGCGCGTTTGCGCTGGAAGGAACCGGTGCGGCACACGCTCGTGGCTGGCAATCGCGCAATCGGCATCGACGAACTCGGCGACGTCTTCGAATGGGACGGCCACTCCGAACCGATTAGCCGAGGCAGCGTTGGGGGCCGGGCAAGCGCAGCCGCGCTCAGCGGCTCCGACCAAGTCGTCGCCATCATCGGCACGCGCCAGCTGGTCCGACTTTCGCTCGCGTCCGGCGAAGCTCGAACCTGGGTGGACGACTCGATCGGGCTGCTGCCCCAACTGGCAGTCCCCAGTGACGAGCAAGTGGTGTTGTTCCGAACTGACGGCGCCCGCCTCCTGGCGGGCCCGAACGACGGAATCAGCGTGGCGCCTGCACGCGGACAAAACACGAGCCTGGATCCGCTCCTGCTGTTGACCTCACCCGATGGCTCTCGGGCGTGGTGGACGCCTGAGGCCGCTTTGGTGCTCGAGAGCGGCACGGACGAACTCGCTGAATTGGTCGAAGTCCATTGCGCCGATCCGCTCAGTCTCGTATCCCTGGGAGCCGGGCGCCTCGCCGCCGGGTGCGGCTCCGGTCAGCTTTGGGCCCTCGGGCCCACCGCGCCGGGCGGGCCGAAAAACGCCCCGCCGAGCGCCTCCATGGGCCATGGCGTGCGAGCGCACAAGATCGTATATTGACCCTCGGGGAATCAGACTAAGGTCCATCATGATCGCCATTACGCCACTCGCCGCTGAAAAAGTCCGAGAAATTTCGCAATCTGAAGGTCTGGTGGACCAAGGGCTGCGGCTCCGCGTGGTCGGGGGTGGATGCGCTGGTTTCCAGTACGATCTGTACTTCGAAGAAGCGCCGACCGAGTTTGACGAGCGCTTCGAATCGAATGGCGTTCAACTGTACGTGGATCCGCTGAGCTACCAGTACCTGGACGGCACCGAGATCGACTATGTCGAAGGGGCGCACGGGTCCGGTTTCAAGTTCGGCAATCCCAACGTCTCGGGTAGCTGCGGCTGCGGCTCGTCTTTCCAGGTCTGACGTCTTTCGCTGACGTAAAACTGACGCGCTTCCGGTGCGGCAAGTGTGGCGAATTCGCGTGTGAGGCACGTTGCTCCACGCGCCGGACGACAGGTTGCAACAGTGCATGCTCTGGACCTGTTGCAGCCCGCTGGCCGCAAGTGCCGAGTTAGGCTTTCTCGCAAGCTCCTGTAACTTTCGGGAATGCGGCTGCGTACTTCAGGGTACCTAGTTCGATCGCCCGAAACGGCGCCCGCGCCCCTCGGATACGGTCGGCGTACGCAAAGATCTGCGTACAGAGCTCTCAAATCGGAGGCACGACAAGTATGGCAACGGCATCTCGGGGGTCCCTGACCGCGTACGGTGGCCAACTCGCTCACTTCTCGCCGCTCACGCGCGATCGCGAGAAGGAGCTCGCCCTGCGTTGGAAGCAAGACGCTGACACCGCAGCAGCCGATGAGCTCGTAAAAGCGCATCTCCGGTACGTGGTCGCCACCGCGGTCAAGTTTCGCCGCTATGGCATCCCACTCGATGAGTTGATCGCGGAAGGTAACTTCGGCGTCGTGCACGCCCTCGGCAAGTTCGATCCGGAGCGTGGCACGCGTTTCGTCACCTACGCCGCATATTGGATCCGAGCGTACATTCTCAACTACGTGCTGCGTTCCTGGAGCTTGGTGGGCACCGGTGGCGGCGCGTTACGCTCGAAGAATTTCTTCCGCCTGCGTCGCGAAAGAGCGCGTGTCTTCAATCTATTCACTGACGAAGCCGAAGCGCAGGCCGAGCTCGCCAAGCGGCTCGAGGTTCCTGTCGACCAGCTCAAATCCATGTTGGAGCGGCTCGATTCTCGTGATGTCTCGCTCGACAGCCAGGTATTCGACGGCGGCAGCACGCGCTTGGTTGACACCATGGCATCGCAAGAGCAGAGCCAGGAAACGTCGCTCGCGAACGACCAATTGCGCGATCATCGCGCCGAAGCGGTCCGTTCGGCGGTGGTGCAGCTGGATGTCCGGGAACGATTCATCGTCGAGAGCCGCATGCTCGCGGATCGCGATGAGGAGCTATCGCTGGCCGAGATCGGTAGAAGGCTGGGTGTGTCTCGGGAGCGCGCTCGCCAGCTCGAAGTGCGCGCCAAAGGCAAACTGCGCAATCTGCTCGGTGACGAGCTACCGAAGAACGACGCGGCTTCACCGCTCGAGCAGACCGGCACCGCGGCCCGTCGCTGCGCGTAAAGCTCGTGACGCCACCCCTAGCTCGGGCGGCGGCCTCGTGCTACGAGCCCGGGCGTCTACGCAGCGGAGGTGATCGCTCGACTCCTAGTGGGTCGGGAGGAAAGTCCGGGCTCCACAGAGCAAAACGCCGGGTAACGCCCGGTGAGGGAAACCTCGAGGAAAGTGCCACAGAAAATAAACCGCCCGGTTCTCGTTCGCGAGCCTCGGGTAAGGGTGAAACGGTGGGGTAAGAGCCCACCGCGCCGGCGGTAACGCAGGCGGCACGGTAAACCCCGTTTGGAGCAAGGCCATGTAAAGGAACGCTCGAGGGCTGCTCGCCTGAGTTCCAGGGTAGGCCGCTCGAGGCGCTCGGTAACGAGCGTCCCAGATGAATGATCGCCGAGGGTGCTTCGGCACCGACAGAACCCGGCTTATCTACTGCGCCCAGACCGCCGGCGGCCTAGCCGCCGGCGTTTTTTTACCGCGAGCTTCTCACGTTCGCGTCAGGCGTTCGCGCTGAGTTAGCGCGGGGAAGTTCGTGCCCATCACTCACTGGCCGACGAACACGAAGGGAACGCTCGTGGTCGTGCTTTCTCCGGCGCGCGGGAAGTTCCACCCCTTGACCGCGCCTTCGATGCATTTAGCCAGACCCGGATAACCTCGAGGGGCACCGGACACCGTAACGGATTGAACCTTGCCGGACGCCTCGACGGCGATCAGAGCCGTCACCTTCGCCGACGTGGGCGTACCCGGAGCCCGCGTATTGAGCGCGCGCTGCCAGCAGTTCTGGCGCAGCGCGGGATTGTACCGGCGCACTGTGCGTTGAATCGTCGTTTGATCCAGTCCACCGCCCCGTCCTTCACTGGAGCGAACCCCCGCGGACGGCCCCGGAGTGTTGGGGCCTGTCAAACCCTGCAGCAGCGGGTTCGCCTTGGGCGCCTGTGGGATCTCGAGGGTAGGCGCTCCCTGCGGGGTTCCGCGCGCGGGGCGAGTGACAGGCGCAGCCGCGGGGGCGTCTCCTCCAATCGGCGCGTCGTCGGTGGCCGGATCGGCCTCGTTCGTTGCTTCCGCCGGAGCCGGTTCCTTTTCGGCGACGGGCGTGGCGAGCGATCGCGCCGGTTCGACTGCCACCGGCTTACGCGCTTCATCTGCGTCGCTCGACCCCCAAACCGACGTCAGGATCACGCCCAGCACAAACGCCGCCGCCACCGCGAACCACGGGTACAGACGGCTGCGATCGCGCTTGGGCAACAGGCTCGCATCACCCGGCTCGAGCAGTGGTTCGGGCGTCGCGACGCTCGACACGGGTATCATCGCGTCGAGTCCTGCGGTCTGACCGAGCGAATAGGCGTTGCCCGCGGCAACCGCCGGCTGCATGCCGGTGATGCGCATTGGATTGGGCGCCGCGACATTCCCCGCCGCTGACGCGAGTGGTGCTAGCCCCATTGGATTAGACAGCGTCGCCGGCTGCGCGATGGGAGCCGGGGGAGCAGCAGGAGGTGGCGCAACCGAGACGCGCCCTTTGACGGTCGTCGGCTGTTCGTCGACCTCAGAGTCGTCTTCCTCGTCGAGATCGCCCCAGGCGGACGGCCTCTCGCCGTCGCCGCGTGCTAGCGGCTGTGCCGCCGCACCGTTCACGGCAGCCGGGGGCGGTGGCGGTGGGCTCGGTTCGAGCGGCGCGCCAGGGCCCGCCGCCGCATCACCGAGCAAACGGACCAGGTACGGGAATTTGCCGAGGGGCTTCCACTCCCCCTGACCATCGCGCCACACGAGGGAGCGGCCATCGATGTGACCCGCCAGGCCGAGCTCGCGCAGATCCCCGATGGGAATGGGGCCCAGAGGAACGCCATTGACGCCGACGAACCAGCCGTCTTGCGGCAGTTCTTCTTCGGCCGCTGCCGCTCCCTGAACTGATTGCCGGAACTGATCGCCGAGTTGCATGCCGGCCGCTGCTGGGCGAGCCGGCGCGGGGCCCGGAGGTGGAGCGAGCGCCTGGGCCGGCGGCGGAGCAAGCGCCTGGGCGAACGGAGAAACCCCCGGCGGGGCCCCGAACGGCACGGCCGGCTGGGCGGGGAAGGACTGGGCAGCAGGCTGCGGCGGAGCGCCTCGATGAACCGCAGCGACATTCCCTGGAGCGGGAGGCCCCAACGGGCGACGCCCAAACGGCGCGGGGGCAGGGACTGGAACGGGGGTGGGCACCGGAACAGGAGCCGGATCGGAGTGCAGCGCGGCGCCGCGCGTGCTCTTGGGTGAACCCAAGCCGGGCAAACCCGGCACCGCAGCCGTGGGGCGATTCACCCCCTGGGCATCGCGACGGGGCACGTCCCGCGGGCGCGCGGGAAACGGAGCCGCACCCAATCCCAGCCCAGCTCCGCCGCTACTCGCGACTGCCGGCGCCGGTGGTGCTGCTATTTTCGGAGGCGCTGCGAGCTTTCCAGGAGTCCTCGCGGAGGGCGGCGGCGCCGGTACGAGGGAGGTCGGAGACGCGGTAATTTCGTAGTCGTCACTGCCCGCGACGTAGGCGATCTGGATGCGGTAGTCGCAGTTTCGACAGCGGATCTTGGCAGACTGGCGACCCTCCAATTTCTCGGGGCCAATTCGGTACTTAGCCTTGCAGTTGGGGCACAGGAATTTCATGCTGCCACTGAACGAAACGGGAGGCGAGCGGGACACATACTACGAAAGACCCTCCTGCGAAAGAAGGGCAGCCAGGTGCTCCTGGATGGCGAGCCGCGTTTCTTCATCGGGGGCGAGCAGCAAGCCGCGCTCCCAGAGTTCCACGGCGCGATTTCGAAAACCCGCCTGGCAATACATTATGGCTAGATTCTTCACACCGGCGAAATGGCGCGCGTTGATCTCGACGGCGCATTCCAGCGCGCGAATGGCGTCGTAGATCTGCCCCTGCTGCGCAAACAGCAAGCCGAGGTGCAGATGCAGGCGATACGCCAGGGGATCAATCCCGATGCCTCGCTCGAGGTGCTCGATTGCGACCGCGATGTCTCCGCTGCGGTAGGCCACCATGCCGTCGGCTAGCGCGCGTTCCGCCTGCTCCGAGAGCTCGGCCGTGGCCGTTGGCGGCTCGTGCTCGACGCGCAACGCAGCGGCCACCTTCTGCTTGACGTCCTCAGCGTCGAGCGGCTTCTCGACACACGGTTCGTCGCCCGGTCCCTTGACCTCTTCGGCGGCATGCCAGCCGCGGTCGACCGCTCCGATCATCACGATGGGCAGGTTGCCGTAGCGCTGGCTCTTGCGCAGCCGGCGGGCGATTTCCACGCCGTTCACGTCTGGCAAGACGGCAGCCAGGAGCAATAAGTCGGGAGCCCGCTCCTTGATCATGCCGAGCGCCTTGCGCCCGTTGTCCGCGCTGCGCACGGCATACCCCTCGTCGCTCAAGATACCCGCGAGAACGTCGCGGTTCAGACCGTCGTCGTCCACCACGAGCGCCGCCTTCTGCTGTGGCCCTCGCTGCGCTTCTGGATCCGTCGGCAGGAGCCCCACGGTGCTGACCTCGGAAAAAAGATCCTCGAAAGCGTTCTCCACCGCCGCGAACACGTCCAACTCACCGGTCCGCTCCGAGCCCCGACCCCGCAGCGCCGGCGGCAGCGACGACAACCGCGGCGGCCGCGCAGAGACGGTCGCGGAAGGCCCGTGATCGGGCGGCGAGCTGTCCGACACCGGCAGCCGCAGCTCGAATATCGGGGGAGACTCGTCTACCTCCGTCAGCTCCATCGCGGGCGGCGCAAATGGCACCACACGCTCCGGAGCTTTTTCCTCCTCGGGTAGCAACCCGGCCTTGCGCAGCGTCTCGGGAGGACAGCTCTGGCCAATGAAATGAACGTCGCCGCGTTCGCGCGCGAGATACGCCTTCTCGATCGTCTCGGCGATGTCCTCCGGCGGCGCCGCGTAGGCGTAGACGTGTTTGCCCGAGACGAACTCGACCTCTTGAATCACCTCACGTTGACTCGGATCTCGCATGGCCACAAACAGCCGATCCGGCCGCGCCAGCACCGGCACCAATAGGTGGTGTTGCGCGAGCTCGCGCGGCACGTTCGCGAGATCTTCCGTCTTCAGGCACACCTGATCCAGGTCCAGGGCAGGCACGCCATACTTCTCGCTCAAAGACAGCAACTGCGCGTGTCGAGTTGCTGGATCGCGCGGACGCGCCACCAGCGCAGCGGGCCGCCGTTTGAGCAGAATGCGGCCGAGCTGCTTCGGCACCTCGTCTTTGACTTCGGTGTCAGCCATAGGTCACTCTCAGCCCCCGCGAACCAGGGCCCTACGCGCGCTCCTCGGGCGTGCCGGCGTCGGCTGCCGCCTCCAGCGTGACATCCACCCAATCTGCAAATTGCCCCTCTGAAATGGCTTTCCTCGCCGACTCCATCAATGCCGAATAATGGTATAGATTGTGTAAGCTTAGCAGTCGGTGACCTAAGATCTCGCCCGCAACGTGCAGATGCCTGAGATAGGCGCGACTAAAGCCGCCCGTGCATACCGGGCAGGAGCAGGCCTCGTCGAGCGGGCGTAGGTCGGCGCGAAAACGAGCATTCTTCAGTGTAAGACGGCCGCCGGTAACGAAAGCCTGACCATTTCGCGCATTGCGGGTCGGCAGGACGCAGTCGAACAAGTCGACACCCGCCGCCATCGCGCGCACAAGGTCGGCAGGTGTGCCGACACCCATGAGATAACGAGGCCTCTCGGCGTCCATCGCCGGAACGACCCGATCGAGGGTGTGGTACATCGCCTCGTTCGCCTCGCCCACGCTGAAACCACCGAGCGCGATGCCTTCGAGCGGCAATTGTTGGAGCTCCTCGAGGTGCCGGCAGCGCAGATCGATGTCGACTCCCCCCTGCGCTATCCCGAACAGCGCTTGCCCGGGCCTGCGAGCCAATAGGCAACGCTCAGCCCAGCGCGTGGTGCGCTCCACCGCCACCACGAGCTCCTCGCGACCGACACCGGCGGGAGGACAGATGTCGAGCGCCAGCGCGATGTCAGAGCCGAGCAGCCCCTGTATGCGCATCGACTCCTCCGGCGTGAGCAGCCGCCGGCTCCCGTCGATATGAGACGCGAAATCGAACCCGTTTTCGTCCACCCGTACGCGCTGCGCGAGCGAGAACGCCTGGAAGCCGCCCGAGTCCGTGGCGATCGCGTGCGGCCAGCGCATGAACTGATGCAGGCCCCCGTGCTCGGCAACCAGCTCCGGCCCGGGCCGCAACCACAGATGGTAGGTGTTCGCGATGAGCAAGCGTGCGCCCGTCGCCGCGACTTCCTCGGGGTGCAGCGCTTTCACCGTGCCGGCGGTGCCCACCGGCATGAACGCGGGCGTCTGCACGTCGCCGTGCGGAGTCGTCAAAGAGCCCCGACGCGCGTTGCCCGACCGCGCGAGCACTTGAAATTTCACGACGCTGGCCCTTCGTTCATGTTCGGCTGCGGGGCAGGTCTTCCGGCAAACGTGCGGGCAGCCACATCGCGTCGCCGTAGGAAAGAAATCGATAGCCTGCGCCGAGCGCAGTGGCGTACGCCGCGGCACAACGCCGCTGGCCGGCAAACGCGCTCACCAATGCGATCAGCGTACTGCGCGGCGCGTGGAAATTCGTGAGCAATGCATCGACCACGCCGAAGTCATGACCCGGCTGGATCAACAAACGGGTCCATTCCGAACAAGCGCGCACGTGGCCGGCCCGCCCTGGGTCGCGCGCGCTCTCCAACGCTCGCACCACCGTAGTCCCCACCGCCACGACCGGCGCCCCGCGCTGGCGAGCCGCCGCGATCTGCTCCGCCAGCACCTCACTCACTTCGAACGGCTCGGCGTGCATGGGATGTTGATCCAGATCGTCGCAGCGCACCGGCGCAAATGTACCGAGCCCGATGTGCAGAGTGACGTAGCCGATCTGAACGCCACGCGCCGCCAGCGCGCCGAGCAAGGCCTGGGTCAGATGCAGCCCAGCGGTGGGCGCCGCCGCAGATCCCACCTGCGCGGCAAACACCGTCTGATACCTCTCGTCGTCGGCGTCGTCCGCAGGTCGCTTGATATAGGGAGGCAAAGGAGTCCGGCCATGCGCGGCGAGAAATGCCTCCATGTCGCCGTGACCCTCGGCCCTGACCACGATCTCCCCGGTGGGTTCGCGCCGTATTACGGTGAAATGCGCGCCTGCGAGCTCGACCCGCGCGCCCTCCGACAGTGCTCGATTCGGCCGGCCGAGAGCAGTCCATTCTTCGGCGCCCTGGGTCTGATTCAGGCGTTCCAGCAAGAGCAACTCGACGGCACCCCCACTCGGCCGACGACAGCGCAGGCGGGCTCGCCTCACCCGGGTGTCATTCAGCACCAGGAGCGCCCCTTCGGGAATCAACGACCCAAAGTCCGCAAAGCGCCGATGCTCCACCCCAGCCGCGTTCACCACCAGCAGCTTGGCGTGCTCACGCTCGGGGCTCGGCCGCTGGGCAATCGCCCGCTCCGGCAAATGATAGTCGAGTAGCTCCGTGAGCATGACGTGCCCCGGATGGGGCTGACACAGCCGCGGGCCCGAGCCCTATAGTGCTCCGCTGGCGGAAAGTGAAGCGGAAGGAGCCGCCTGGCTGGGATCCCGCCCTGACGCCTGGCTCAGCCCTGACGCCCGTCGAAGGTGACGCCAAGGCGAGTCATCTTTCGCCACAGCGTGGTCGGGCTGATGTCGAGCGCCTCGGACACCTTTTCACGGCTTCCATCGTGGACCCTCAGCGCATCGAGCACGGCTTCCCGCTCTGCTTCGTCCACGATATGAGCCAGCGTGCGGCGCAGGCCGCCCACGCGCTGAGCCGGCGCTTGCGGCAAAATATCGTCGAGGCTGATCACGTCAGCGGCGCACAGCGCCACCGCTTGCTCGACCATGTTCTCCGCCTCGCGCACGTTACCGGGATAATTGTACTGCACCAGCTGCTCGACCACGCCTTCGCCGAAACGCGCTCGCCGCGTCATCTTGCGATTGAACTTGTCGAGGAAGAAGTTCATCAAGAGCGGCACGTCCTCGCGGCGCTCACGTAGGGGCGGCAGGTCGAAACGCGCCACATTGAGCCGGTAGTAGATATCTTCGCGGAAGCGCCGTTCCTTGACCGCTTCGCTCAGCTCCACGTTTGTCGCGGCCATGATGCGCACGTCGATTTTGATCGTCTTGTTCTCACCGACGCGCCGGACCTCACCGTCTTGAATCGCGCGCAACAGCTTGGCCTGAAACGCCAGGCTGGTTTCGGCGATTTCGTCGAAGAAGAAGGTCCCTCCGTCCGCTTCTTCGAAGAGCCCGCGCCGAGCCTGGGAGGCGCCCGTGAAGGATCCTACGGCATGGCCGAACAGCTCGCTTTCGAGCAACGTCTCCGTGATGGCAGCGCAATTGACCGTTACGAACGGCCGCTCCGCGCGCTTGCTGTTGGCATGGATCGCTCGGGCCACGAGCTCCTTGCCCGTTCCGCTCTCCCCCGTGATCAGCACAGTGGCATCCGTGGGCGCTATCTTGACCACGCGAGTCAGCACGTCGCGGATCGCCTGCGAGCGGCCGATGATGTTGTCGAAGTGGTAGCGCTCCTTGAATTCCTGGGCAAACAGCTGCACCTGCCCGTGCAGGCGGCGCGTTTCGATGGCCTTCTGGGTGCGCACGAGCAACTCCTGCTCGCTGAACGGCTTCTGGATGTAGTCGAAGGCGCCGAGCTTCATGGCTTCGACCGCGCTTTCGATCGTACCGTACGCCGTCATCACGATGACCTCGGTCAGAGGCTGGGCCTGCTTGATGGCGCGCAAGACGTCGATACCATCGAGCTCGCCCATGCGCAGATCGGTAAGGACGAGGTCGTACGCGCCGGCCGCCCCCAGCCCTTGTCCCTCGCTGCCGTTCGCGGCAGCGTCAACCTGGTAGCCATTGCCCCGGAGCAGCATCGCCAACGTGGCGCGCATGTTCCGCTGATCATCAATGATCAGGACCCGACCCTTGTCGCTGGACGAATCCGTCCGCAGCGGTTCTTCTTTACGGTTCACCGCAGCCATCGTCGCCCCCTCCTCGGCGCTAATCGGGCTCCGCCCATCCCAACTTCCCGCTGGCGCGCCACCTGGGCCGCCCGCTCCCTCTCCTCGTTCATCTTACCTGAGTTCTGCCTGCGTTGGCACATTCCGTCCGGCCGAACCGACAATTGCCGCAATTGCGTGCGGAAACGCCGATCGTGACGCTTCCCTCGAAGCCCGGCATCCCCTCGCCGTTCCCTCCGGCTGCCGTACCTCTCTTTAACGGGTCGTGCCCGGCGACGCTGAAATTTGAAAATGATAGGGGTGGCCTGTAGAGGGTTCGAGTGAGCACTGAACAGAGGAGTGGCGCGTGACGACGTTAAAAGAGAAGCTTGGCGAAGGCGAGGCAAGAAAGTCTTTGATTCTGGACGCTTGTGAGGTCTTGGATCAGGAAGTGAACGACAAAGGCGGGCTCGGCGGAGTGGCGATACGCGGAGCCTATTCGATCGTCAAGGGCATCAAGCCGGGGTTCGTCCCCGAGGTCATCGATGGTCTGCTCGAGGATTTTCTCGACGCGCTGGACCCCATCTTTCAGGAAGCCCAGCAGCGTGGGGTCGCTCCTGGCAAGCATCTCACCGACAACAGCGACCGAATGGCTGAGGCGCTGCTCGCCATTACGGATCAGCGAGCCGAGAGGTCGAGCCGCTCCGTGATTCGAAAGACCTACGAGCGGCTCCGGCCGACCGCGAAGAAGCACGTGGTCTCCGCGGCACCGCGCCTCGGCGCCATGCTCGACCGCCAGCTGCGCTGAGGTGATCACCGGACGTCATGCTGCGGCCCTGAGACCGACCTCGAAATGTCGCGCCGAAGGGGCGCATTTTGCTGAGACATGTGCCGGTAGATCGGCTACCTAGGCCGCCACCATGTCCAGCCCCCAAGATCCGAGAGCTCGCCGCCGCGAGCGCCGCCGCCGCGCCCGCAAGAATTCCGCCTGGGAAGAC
>JAYWEH010000097.1:0-5905 GCA_043780025.1 Deltaproteobacteria bacterium | reverse complement strand
CGCGCGGCAGCGCCGCCGGGCTGCCGCAAGGCGGCGCAAGGGGCGGCGACCACCAAGGCGCCGTTGCCACTCGAGCGAACGGCGCGCGGCGTGTCGAGCGAGAACTCGAGCGCCAAGCTCCCGTTCTGGTAGCCATGCACCTCGGTCGGACCGTAAGCATCGCCGCACACGAAGCCGAAACTCGAGCCCAGCGGAACCCCCCGGCAAGGCAACGCGCCCGCGTACGGCTGAGTATCGAGCAGCTTGCCGTCACTGAGCCGAACTCGCGCCACCACGCCGCGATCGACCACCACCGCGGTGTCGGGTGTATCCGGATAACCCGCGAGCACCGCGCTTCTTAGCGGTCGTGAACCGAGGGGCAACGGAACCGGCTCGTTAGGCGCCGGGCCCGGAAAAGCGTCGCGCCCGAAACGTGCAAAAGTCTCGGCGCCGGCGAACAGCGCGTCGTTCCCGCTCGCGCTCGTCTGCACGAGCCGCCCGCGCTGATCGAGCTCGAAGCGTCCCCGATCGGTTCCGAGCACGATGCGCCGAGTGCGCGTCGTGCTCAGATCCGTGACCCACGCAGGGGCGCCGACGGGGTGCCAGCTCTCGCCGGCGTCAAAGGTCGCGAGGGCTCCCTGCACACCCGCGAGCACCACTGCGCGCCAAGCGTCCGAAAATACGAGGTCTCCGTACGTTGCGGCTTCCGGCAGAGTCCCGAGATCGCGAGGCTGGCCGGTGAAAGCATCGATCGCTCGCAGGGACTCGCTGCTAGCGCTCGAAAGGTACAGGCGATCAAAGCCGCTCGTGATCTCGCTCACGGGGGGCTCCACGCGTCCGAGCGGGCGCAGCGCACCGGTCCAGCTGTCGGCGCGCCACATCAGCGTCTCGGAGCCCGTTGCTGCATAGAAAAGGAACCCGCCGCCGAGATGGGGCGGCAGTTCGAGCGCGCGGACGTCCTCTTCGCGGAACACTTCGCGCGCCCGCTCGATGGAACCGTCAAGGTGATCGATCCAGCGCGTGCCTCGGAGGATGAAGGCGCGGCGGCTCGCTGGGGCGCGCGCCGCCGGTTTTTCGGGCGCGAACATCCAGCCGCCAAAGCGCACGCGCGGGGTCAGAGCCGGGGGCTCGCGGGGCTCTGGCGCTTCGGCTGCGGGCTGCAAGTGCAGCGACGAACACGCGACCGTCCACCACTGCAGAACCGCGATCGAGATCGCCACGATTGGCGAGCGGCGGCGCGAGTGTCGCATGATTTCGAGAGCCTACCTCGGATTCGGGGCCGGGAGCAAAGCCGCCGGCCCGCAGGCGGCCGCTCGCCGCCGATGCGCGTCGGGTGTTGCGGCAGCTCGCGCGCGAGTTATGGAGAAGGTCAGAACGCCATGAAGACACCCAACGAGCCCGCGGCGCCCCTGACGCTCGGCAAACAGCGTGGAGCAGCTGCCGCAGCGCTCGCGACAATGCCCGAATCGCTCAGCCACCTCGACCTCGACGTGGAGATCCTGCGGCTCAAGCGTGAACGCAACGCCGTCATACTGGCACACTACTACCAGGACGGGGAAATCCAAGATCTCGCCGACTTCATCGGGGACTCGCTGCAGCTCGCACGCGAGGCCCAGCGGACTTCCGCCGACGTCATCTTGTTCGCCGGTGTCCACTTCATGGCGGAGACGGCCAAGATTCTCAATCCGACCCGCACCGTGCTCGTGCCCGACATGAAGGCGGGCTGTTCGTTGGCGGACGGCTGCCCTGCCGATCGTTTTGCGCGCTGGCGCGAACAGCACGCGGGTGCGGTCGCCATCTCTTATATCAATTGCTCCGCCGAGGTGAAGGCGCTGAGCGACATCATCTGCACCTCCAGCAACGCGCAGCGCGTGGTCGAGTCAGTGCCTCTCGATCGCCCGATTCTATTTGCTCCGGATCGCAATCTGGGTCGCTACGTGATGAAGCAGACAGGGCGCCACATGGAACTGTGGCCGGGTGGCTGCATCGTCCACGAGACGTTTAGTCAGCGCAAACTCGCCGCGTTGCGGCTGGAACACCCCGATGCCAAGGTCATCGCACACCCGGAGTGTGAAAGCCCGGTGCTCGACACCGCCGACTTCATCGGCTCGACACACGCTCTGCTCCAGTATGTAGTCAATAACGACGCTCCAAAGTTCATCGTGGTGACCGAATCGGGGATCTTGCACGAGATGAAGAAGCGCGCTCCGCTCAAGGAGTTGATCGCCGCACCGCCGGACGGCAACTGCCACTGCAATGAATGCCCGTTCATGCGGCTCAACACCCCCGAGAAGGTCTACCTGGCCCTGCGCGATCTGACGCCCAAACTGGATATGTCAGAAGAGCTCCGTCTTGCCGCCGCGCGCCCCCTCGAGCGCATGCTCGCGCTCGGTTGAACCATGATCGCGGAAAGTTTCTCGACCCGAGCGCTCCGAGCGTATAGCGTTGGAGCTATGTGGGTTGGTCGGCTCGGCTCTTCTTACCTGGCTGCGGCGCTCTGTTCAGTTGGGGTCGCTTGTTCGAGTGCCCCTCCAAAGGTGGAGGGCGTGCCCGCCGGTGCGGCAGAGCCCGGCTCGGGGTTACCCGAAGCCGAGGCAGACCTGGCGCTGTCACCGGTCAAGGCGCCCGACAATATTTTTGGCGTAGCCACCCTGCGCGCGCCCGCGCGCACGCTGGACATGGCCTTCGCCTGGACGAAGCTCGGTCTCGATTGGCGAGCGCTGCTCTCCGCGGGTCCCGCCGCGGAGATCCTGCCGGTGCTCGATCTCGACGCGCCGGTGGACGTGGTGCTCACGCTCGACCCCAAACAGAAAAGCCAGCCGCGCGTCTTGTTTGCCGCTTCGGTCGGGCTCTCATCGCGGCAAGCCGCGCTCGATGCTTTCCGCAACATGGGCGTACCCGCCGAGTTCGTGGAACCGGGCGTGCACAGCGTGCGCCCCAGCCCGAAGACCTTGTGTTTCGTGGCGGCCGCGCTCGGCAAAGCCAAGGCGCGCCTGGTCTGTAGCGAAGACCGCGCAACGCTCGATCTGCTGAGCCCGTACATGACGCGCGGCAATCCGTCCGCGAACACGGGTGACGCGGATCTCCACGTGGAGCTGCGCGCTGAAACCCCCTGGCGTCTGTTCGGGGACAAGACTCAGTTCCTGAAGCTGGCGGTCCCCATGGCCCTCGGCGAAGCATCGCTCGGCAACCCCGAGT
The DNA here is from genome assembly GCA_043780025.1 of Deltaproteobacteria bacterium. GTDB lineage: Bacteria > Myxococcota_A > Polyangia > Polyangiales > Polyangiaceae > SZUA-265. Next base: position 2,728 of record JAYWEH010000097.1, on the reverse strand, counting down.
TCGACGGAGCTCTGCGTGACGCCGCGAACGCGATCGTGGACGAGGTGATCCTGGGGCTCGAGGACGCGGACGCCATCCGGCTCGACGCTTGGCTACGAGAGACGGAGCAGGAGCTCGAAGCACGTTTGAGCGTCGATTTTCACGGTACGAAGTCGTGGTTGGGGCGCACGCTGCGCGACTCCGCCGGTCGCGAGGGCACTGCGCCCGAAGTGTTCTGGAAGCTGCCGGGGGATGCCACGGAAGCCATCCACTATTCCGCCTCGAACCCCGAGACGATGAAGGGCGCGTTGCCCGTGCTCGAGCGCCTGTTGCGAGGCGGGCTCAGCCATCTGGGTGCTTCGGCGGCGATCGTGCAAGCGTGGCCGAGGGCATTCAATGACTTGCTCTTGGTGCCAGGTCCGGTGGTGTCGGCGCGCGGTAACGTACCCGCCGCGCTTGCCGGCAATCCGGCAGACGCGCATGCCCAGGTTCGCGCATCGCTCGGCTGGACGCTGGTCGGGACGGAAGACGAGAACGCTCGCTACGGAGCGTTCTTCGAGCAGACGCTGAAGCTCTACGAGGACGCGGCGCTGCGCAGGGGTCTGGCCAAGAACCAAGGCCTCGACACGGCGAAGCTGCCCAAGGTGCAAAGCCGCAAGGGCCCCGCGCGCTTGCCCGATTCGCGCATCTACGAGGTCTCGCTGCCGCCGTCGCTGTACGCGGAAATCGCGCCCGAAAGCGGCGCGGCGAAATTGGACAAGCCGATTCCGTTCGCGATCCTGGTTTGCAGGGATGGGCGCCGCACCTGGCTCGGGCTGTCTTCGTACGCTGATCTGCTCGAGGAGCGCATGGCAGCGCTGCTCGGCACGCCCGACCCCGCCTCGACCCTGGACCGCAAGAGTGGGCTGGAGCGGCTGCGCCGGGAAAAGTCGCTCGTCGGCGGCTTCTGGACGCTGGCGGGGCTCCAGAGCAGCGCGGCCTGGGGCAAGACCGGGCTCGGCGAAGCGTTGGCTCCGCTCGGACAGAGCAAAACCCCGATCATTGGTCGAACATTGGCGCGAGCCGAGGGGCCGAATGGGACCGTGTACGCTCATGTGCCCAGCCAGCTCTTCGCGGAGATCGCCGCGGCTCTGCAGGGCCGCGCTCCCTGACCCCCATGCCCTGACAGAATCTCCGAGAACTTGGCCGGCCCGCTGCCGATCGGTACCCCCTAGAGGGACCGATGCCCGAGCTGTCTCGTTGGTGGACCGCAGTCCTGTTTGGACTTTGCACCCTCTTGCTTGCCGGGCCCAGCCACGCCTGGATCGAAAAGCGTATCACCTCTAGTAACACGCAGATCGAGATCGCTCCGGACGGCACCGCCGTCGTGCGCTGCCAGCTCTGGCTCGAGGTGCGGGGCGCACCGCTCAAGGGTTGGACGCTGCAGGGCATCGACGTGGATGCGGTGCCGCTCACCGACAGCACGCTCACGCGCATGCAGGGTGGCGTGGCGACGAGCCTGCCGCTGGCGGTGAAATTGCAGGCGTCCGCCGGCACCCTCGACATGCAGGTGCCGCTCCGCCAGGGCTTTCGCGGCAGGACCTTCCGCTTCGAGTTTGCGTACCGCACGAACTTGCTCGGCCGCGGCCTGATCCAAGATGGGCCTACCCGGGACCGTTCGCAGCTCAGCTGGGTGGGGCCACGTTTCGAAGACGGCGTGGATTCCGTCGGTGTGGTGGTGCGCACGCGGGCGGCCGAGCGCGCCCCCGAGACCGCGCCCGAGAGTGAGGAGCTCGGCAACTACGGGATCGTGATGACGACCTTGCGGCGTTCGCTGCAATACGACGAGCTCGAGCTGGTGCGCGCGCACGTGGCTCGCCGTGAAGCCATCACCTGGCGCATCTTGCTCGACCGGCAACTGTTCGGCGGTGGCGCCGCGAATCGGGCGGAGCCTCTGCCCGCGCTTCTGCCGAGCGCTCTGGGCGTCACGCCCGAGCTCACCCCCGCGCGCCCGCGCGTGGATTGGCCCCGACACCTCCCCTGGATGCTCGCCATGGGCTTTCTCTATGCAGCGCTGGTCTGGCTGAAGGCGCGCGCGGTCGAGCAAGCGGCGGCGGCGCGAAACGGCGCGGCCAGGGCTTGGCTCGCGCTGCCGACGGCCCTGCGCGCGCCTCTCGCGGGTGTGCTGGTGACGCTGGCGAGCGCCGCCACATTCCTTCAGATCCACCCGACGTGGGCCGCGGCGGCGTTGCTTTGTGCCATGGCCTGTGCGGCACAGCGCAGCCCCGCAACGCGCACCGAGCCGCGCGGTCCCGGCCAATGGCGAGCGCTCGATGAGCGAGCCTTCGCGCGCGTCCCTTCGCCTCCCCTGGCAGGTGCCTGGCTCGACGTGGGGCGCTGGCCGGGCTTTGCCCTATTGATGGCGGCGCTCGGCGCCGACGTGGCGTTTTCGGCGCGGCTGTTTGCGACGTCCCCGTATCTCGGCGCTAGCGCCCTGTTGGCGAGCAGCGCGCTACTGCCGCTGTTCTGTACGGGCCGCGCGCGAGAGCTGCCCAAAGACCTGCTCGCGGAGAGCCGCCGCTTCCTGGGGCGCTTGGAGCGCCAGTTGCGCGCCCATCCCGATCTCGTTGTCAGTCGGATTGGCCGCTACACGGCGGCTTCGGACGTGCTGGATGAGCTGCGTCTGACCGTCGTGCCTAAACAAGGGCGACCGGGCTTGCTCGGCCTCGAAGTGGGCCTCGAGCAGCGCGCGAACCTGAGCGGCTTTCGC
>JAYWEH010000096.1:0-5906 GCA_043780025.1 Deltaproteobacteria bacterium | reverse complement strand
GCTCACCCAAGAGCGAGATGGCCGCCGCGCTGCGTGTCGTCTGTAGCGCTCTCGCGAGTTCGGGCACTCGCGGGTCATCCAAGAGGCAGAGCACTTCGTTTTGTCTGGGCAGGCGCGCGCGTGTCACACCGCTCGCGATCATCTTGGCGTCGCACACGATGCTTGCTCCATCGGCAAGCGCCGTGCTGGCGGCCTCGGCAAAACCCGGCGAAAAAACCAGGTCGGCCGCGATGTCGACGCTGCCGGACGTATGAATGATGCGCACCGCCACGCGCTCTTCATTGGGCGCGAGGCCGCGCAGGTCGGCTTCAGCGCGAATGATCGCGAATGAGCGGCGATAGATCTCCCGAGGGTCGCGCAGGTATTGGCGGCCTGCCGTCACGGGGTGTGCCTCGGCAGTTCTGCTGGTTGCCACTCCGCCGCTCGCCCTCCGCGGCGAGCGTCCGCGGCGAGCTGCGATTCGAGCTCTGCGCGCGACACGCTGGGCGAGAGCGACGTCTCGGCGACCGTCTTGCCCCAGCCGAGCTGATAGCCGCTCGCGGTAGCGACCACGGTCAGCGTCGCCGGCCCGCTCGAGGCGCAGCCCTTCTCACAACCCGAAACGTGTAGCGCTGAGCTCGAGTCGAACGCACCCGGTGCCGCTTTCCCGAGCGCGATAGCGAGCGCGCGTGTTTCCGCGTGCGCGGAACGGCAAGCGGGGGCTCCGCTGCAAGCGATGAGCTCCGGCTCGCCGTGTGCTCGCTCGATGCGCAAGCCGTGGCGTGCGACGACAGCGGCCACCGCGCTCTGGGCTGTCCTGCCCAATCCAGGCAGCAAGACCTGGCGAGCGGGCGACAGGCGGACTTCGCCGTTGCCGTGCTGTTCCGCGAGTTCCGCGATGGCGATCCAGGCGTCTGCCGTCGCCGAGCCAAATGGCAACTCCAACCCCGCCCAGCGGTCCTGGCCCGACTGAAATCCGAGGCCCGGTGCCGGCCAGCTCGCAGTGCTGCTCCTGTCCGGACTGAGGAGGGGCGCCAGGTCCATCAGCAATAGAGCCAGCACCGGGCTGCGCAGCGCGTCTCGCAAACGTACGCCGGGCTCAGGGCTTGCAGCCAGGCTGGCGATCAAACGCCGAATCAATTCGGGTACATCGTCCGTGCCGCAGCAGCCGAGCGCGATGCTGTCGCTCACTGTTCCGCCGAGGAACACTCGGGCCCGGCTTTCCGCTGGATCGACGCGCACATGCACGTCGGCGCTGACCGAGCTCGAAGCGTCGTCGCCACCACTGAGAACGATGCAGAACTTGTGCGACAGCGCCGCGGCGCCGGAACTCGTTGCGAGGACTTGCTCCAGCGTGTCGGCCAGAGGTTCGAGCGGCGGGCAGCGGGTATCCAGACCCGAAAGCGCCGACACCAGCACTTGCGCTCGAGTCTCGAGCTCCGGCGTTGCGGACGCGAGCTCCAGCGTCAGAAGCTCGCTGCGCAAAGGCTCCAGGTGAGCGCTCGAAACTCCACGAATTTGCAGGTTCGCGCGCCGCGTGAGCTCGATGATGCCGTTGCCAGCCCAGCGCGCTAGCCGAGCCAGGCGATCGAGTCGACGAGCCGGAACCCGGGCGCGGCTCGGCCGTATGCGGACAATCCAGCCATCTCCGGCTTCCATGGGTGTCCACACGCCGGGGCAGAAGCCGCGAAGTTGCCCGCTCGGGTGATTCATCGGAGCCGCGCAGCATAGCCAGGCGCCTCGCTTAATCAACGGCGCATACTGCGGCCCGATCTCCAGGTGGAGTGGAGCCCGCGTCGGACCAGGCTTCAAGGCCGACCGGCTCGAACGATCCAGTTGGACGCGCGTCGACACCACAATACAGCTCGCAGCGATGAGAAAGCTTTTCGTGATCGGCATCGGCACGGGCGACCCCGACCACGTGACGGTGCAAGCCATCAAGGCCATGAATCGCGCCGACGTCGTGTTCCTGCTCGACAAGGGCGACGAGAAGGCGGAGCTGTCGCGCGTGCGCCGCGAGATCTGCGAGCGTTACATCGAGCAACAGGCTTACCGTACGGTGCAGATCGAAGATCGACCGCGAGACGAACAGATCAGCGGCTACGTCGAACGTGTCGAAGAATGGCATGAGCGCCGCCTGGCCGCTTACGAGCAAAAGGTCGAGGAAGAGCTGGCGGTAGACGGCACGGGGGTCATCCTGGTGTGGGGCGATCCGTCGCTGTATGACAGCACTTTGCGGATCCTCGAGCGCATGCAAGAGCGCGCGCGGGTCGAGTTTGAATACGAGGTCATCCCCGGAATCAGCGCGCCCCAGGTGCTCGCGGCGCGCCACAAGATCACGCTCAACCAGATCGGCGGAGCCGTGCATTTGACCACTGGGCGGCGCCTGGCTTCGACTCCGGCCGCGTGCGCTCGGGACGTGCTCGTGATGCTCGATGGCGCGTGCGCCTTCAACCAGATCCCCGATTCGGACCTCGACATCTACTACGGCGCCTATTTGGGCATGCCAGGCGAGCTGTTGGTCCGCGGGCCCTTGGGCGAGAGAAAAGCCGAGATCGAGCGGGCGCGCAGCGCGGCGCGCACCGAACGCGGCTGGATTATGGACACCTATTTGCTGCGCAGGCGCTCTGTGGGATAGTCCGTCCCCCCTCGGAAAGCGGCCATGCACGAAGATCCCGACGCGTATCAGGAAAAGGTCGAAAAGATCAAAGCCAGCTACGAAGAGCGCAAGGCCGCCGCCACGGGCGAAAAGGGCCTCATCGCTGTCTTCACCGGCAATGGCAAGGGCAAGAGCACGTCCGCCTTCGGCATGGCGCTGCGCGCGGTGCAGCACGGCATGTTGGTGGGGGTCGTGCAGTTCGTCAAAGGCGCCATCGCCACGGCGGAGCCGGATGCGTTTGCCATGTTTGGCAAACGCGTAGAGTGGCACCGGATGGGTGAGGGCTTTCACTGGATTACCCAGGACGCCGAGCTCGATCGGCGTGCTGCCGAGCGCGCCTGGCAGGTCTCGAGCGAGCTGCTCGGGCGCCCCGACGTGGGCATGGTCGTGCTCGACGAGATCATCGTGGCGTTGCGCTTGCGCCAGCTCGACGAAGCGGTAGTGCTCGAAGCGTTGAAGCAAAAGCGCCCTGATCAACACGTGGTGCTCACCGGCCGCGGCGCGACCAAGGAGCTGATCGAGGTGGCGGATCTGGTCACCGAGATGAAGATGGTCAAGCATCACTATCGCGCCGGCATCCGCGCTCAAGCGGGTATCGAATTTTGAGCCACGGCGCTCGATCGTGAGCTCGCTGGACAGTGAGCTCAATGGACAGTGAGCTCGATGGACAGTGATCGCGCGGAAATCGTCGCGTGCGAGACGTGCGGTGGCTCCGATCGAGATGCTTCGGGTCAGACGCGCGGCCAGCGGCTGCTGGCTGAGTTGAGGGCGGAGCTCTCCGGGAGAGCCGAAGCAGAGCTCAGCGTCTCCAGCGTGCGCTGCCTGTGGGCGTGTTCGAAGAGCTGCGCTGTGCTCCTGCGCTCGCCGCGGCGCGTCGGCTACATCATCGCGGGTCTGGAGCCCAACCCCGAAGTCGCGCGCGCGCTGCTCGACTATGCGCAGAGCTATCGGCGGAGCGAAGATGGCGCTGTTCCATACAAGTCGTGGCCGCCGCCCCTGAAGGGGCATTTCCTGTGCCGCATTCCCCAGCAGCTTCCGCCGGCCCAGGAGAACCCCGAGGCCGAGCTCATTTCACCAAAGGAAACGCCGTCATGAACAAATTGCCGACAACTATCGTCACCGGCTTCCTCGGTAGCGGAAAAACCACACTGCTGCGTCACCTGCTCAGCCACGCGGACGGCCGGCGGTTAGCCGTGATCGTCAACGAGTTCGGCGAAGTCGGCGTCGACGGCGAGCTCTTGCGCCAGTGCAGCGTTGGTTGTGAAGAGGACGCGAGCTCGCCGCTACCGCTGTACGAGCTGGCCAATGGCTGCCTGTGTTGCACCGTGCAGGAGGAGTTCGTGCCGGTGCTGGAGGCGCTGGTAGAGCGGCGCGATCGCATTGACCATATCTTGATCGAGACCAGTGGGTTGGCGTTGCCCAAACCCCTGGTCCAGGCCTTTCAGTGGCCCGAGATTCGCGCCAACTGCACCGTGGACGCGGTGGTGGTGCTCGTGGACGGGCCCGCAGTGTTGTCCGGGCAATTCGCGGACGACCCCGAAAAGGTCGACGAACAGCGCCGGCAAGATCCGGCGCTCGATCACGATCGCCCGCTTCGCGAGCTGTTCGAAGACCAGCTCGCTGCCGCCGATCTGGTGGTGGTCAGCAAGGCCGACGAGCTCGGGCCCGGGGACTTCGAGCGCCTGCGCGAACTGATCTCCACGCTCGCGCCGAAGGGCGTCAAGATCATCGCTGCCGAGCATGGGCGGCTGCCGTTCGAAGTCGTGTTTGGCCTGGGGAGTCAAGCGGAGGAGCACATCGACGAGCGCCACACCCACCACGACGACGACCACGACGAGGGCAAGGAGCACAGCCACGAGTTGTTCGACACCATTGTGGTTCGGCCGCCTGCGCTTGGACGAGACGCGCTGTTGAAGGGGCTCGAAGCGGTCGTGCGCGAGCACGAGGTCTATCGCGCGAAGGGTTTTGCTGCGATCGAAGGCAAACCGATGCGCCTGGTGGTGCAGGGGGTGGGGCAGCGTTTCGACAGCTACTTCGACCGAGCCTGGGCGGACGGAGAGAAGCGGGCTACCCAGCTCGTGTTCATCGGCTCGCATCTGGATCGAGAGCAAGTGACGCGCACGCTCGTCGGCGCTGCCGGGGGCTGAGCCTTGCACGTTCTCGCGACGCGGCCAGGCGGCTACGCCGCAGGGGATGGTGTCGTCGATCTGCGCCAGACGCCGGCGGACGTGGTGATCCTGTCGGCGGCCGACACGGATCTGGCGCTCCTCGCCTCGGCTTGTGACGCTTTGCCAGCGGCGCATCCGACGTTCCGTCTGGCGAGCCTGCTCGGGTTGCGCTCGAACGCCTCGGTCGATTTGTATTTCGAATCGGTGCTGGTTCGGGCGCGGGTCGTGATCGTCTCGCTCATGGGCGGGGTGAGCTACTGGTCGTACGGCGTCGAACGGCTCGTCGAGCTCGCCCGCGAGAGCGGTGTTCAGGTCGTGTTGGTGCCGGGGGACGACGCGGTCGATCCAGAGCTCGTGCGGTTGAGCAGCGCGAGCCCGGGCGATGGCGCCCGCATCTGGCGCTATTTGCGCGAGGGCGGGCCTGAAAATGCACGCGCTTTGCTCGGGTTCGTGGCCGCGCGGTTTTTCGGCATCGGGGTCGCCCCATCGCCCGCGAGGCGGCTGCCGCGCGTCGCGGTGTATCACCCCGAGCTCGGCGTCGGGGACGTCTCTTCGTGGCGCGCGCGCTGGCGCGCTGGGCTGCCGGTGGCGGCGCTGTTGTTCTATCGCGCTCACCTCGAGACCGGCAACCTGCGCGCCTTCGACGGCATGATCGCCGAGATCACGCGTGCGAACCTGAATCCGTTGCCGATCGCGCTCGCTTCACTGAAGGAGCCCGAGTGCCGCCAGGTCGTCGATGAGCTACTCCTGCAAACGGACGCCGCCATCGTGCTCAACACCACCGGCTTTGCGCTGGCCAGTGCACACGGCGGGGGCGATGCCGCCGCGCCGCTCGGCGCGGGCCGGCCCGTGCTGCAGGTGATCGTGAGCGGCAGCAGCGTCGAGGATTGGCGCGCAGGGCCGCACGGGCTGTTGCCGCGCGATCTGGCGATGAACGTCGTGCTCCCGGAGATTGACGGCCGCATCATCACGCGCGCCGTCAGCTTCAAGGGCGTTGCGCGGCGTTCCGCGCACGCGCAAATTGACGTGACCGAATACCAGCTCGAGCCAGAGCGCGCTCGGTTCGTCGCCGAGCTCGCTCGCGCCTGGGTCGAGCTCGC
>JAYWEH010000095.1:0-5909 GCA_043780025.1 Deltaproteobacteria bacterium | reverse complement strand
CGCCGCCACGAAGGCCGCCAGCACCGCATAGAAGATGGCGTCTTTTTTGTTCATTTCGCGTGATGATGGGGCAGGGGGCCCACTCGAGCTCGAGGGCTTCGGAGAGGTGCTCGGAACCAGAACCAGCGAGATGGTGGGTTATGCCCAGAAATGGGAAAAAAGCGAGTTCGTTGGTCGAGATCGCGACTGAGAAGCGGGGGGCACGAGTTGGAGTAGCCGCGAGGCAGCTTAAGTGGCCCGCGGACCGATTCGGCAGGCAGACTAGCTGGAGTTGTGGAGCCGGACAAGCAGCGCACCAGCGGGCGAATGGTAAGTCCGCGGCGCGTGAAAGGCTCCAGCTGGACTCGACGAGCGACGAGCCTTGTCAGAAGTGGCAATTCGAGAGCGCGAGCAGGGCCGCAATTCGAGCTCGGACCACTTCGAATTCCTTAATGGTCACATCAATTTCGCTCAAACGCTGCCGGCGCGCACTCTCCACCAGGTCGAAGCTGGTCCCCGTTCCGTGCTCAAACGCAAAGCGGGCCAGGCGCGAGCTCTCCTCTGCGATATCGCGGGCCTGACGGCTGACGGTGAAATTGGCTTCCGCCACCTGCACCGAACGTTGCGCACGGGTCGCCTCGAGCTGGGCGCGCCGCTTCACGTCCGTGAGTTGTTCGCGAGCGGCTGTGGCGTTGGCTTGGCTCGCGGCACGTTCCGAGGAAAGCCGCCCACCATCATAGATGGGAATGTTCAAGACGGCTCCGATGGACCATTGAACGGGTCGAGCGCTCGTCGGTCGCGTCGTGTAATTGAGATCACTCACGAGATCGAGCGTCGGGGCGAAGCCGTAGCCCAGACTCGAGACATTCCGTTCGGTCACTTGCAGATTGAGCTCGGCTGCGCGCACGTCGCTACGTTGGCTCGGGTCTGACACCGGAACACACGCGGAGCGAGCATCCGTGGCGAGCGCGTCCACCTTGATATTGGGGGCGACGCCAAACCCTTCGGGATAACCAAGCGCCATGCCGAGCGATTCTCGTGCTTGTCGCAGCGACTCGTCCGATTGAACCACGTCCAGGCGGTTGGAGGCGACCTCCTGTTCGACGCGCAGCACGTCGACGCCACTGGCAGCGCCCAATTCCTTGCGCCGACGCGTCAGATCGAGGGTTTCCAGATTCGAACGCAGCGAAACGCGGCTGACCTCTGCCAGCCGCTCGGCGGTGATAACGGTCACAATCGAGTCTGCCAGCCCGCCCAGTGCCAGCCGCTCCACGTCTTCTGCGCTGCTGGTGGCTGCGGCAACAGCGCGATCGGACGTGCCAACGTCGTACCAGGAGCGGAGATCGAAGAGCGGTTGACGAAGCGACACACCGGCGTTCCAGACCGTGGCCGGTGACGGGATCCTCACGTTGACCTGGGTAGAGGTCGATGTGAAGTTCGTTCCGGTCGCGAAAAGTAAGTCGCGGCGAACGCTGCCCTGTCCGCTGATCTCGGGCAGGCTGCTCGACAGCGCCTGGCGAGCGCGGGCGTTGGCATCCGCGATACGACTATGAGCGGTGGCGATTGACGTCGATCGCGATCGCACCAGCGAGAGCGCCTCTTGCCAGCTTGCGAGCACACGCGGAGGAGGCTCAATCGTCTCCAACATCGGATCGTTTACCAGTGGAACGGACCGGGCGGGCTGCGCGGTCCTGCCGAGCTGGGGCGCCTCCGGCTGCGCCGCTGGTGCAGGTACCGGCGGGTCAGAAACCTGGGCCCGTGCCTGCGAAGCAATACCGGCGCTAACGAGAACCAGGCACACGCCGAGTGACCGCATCGCCCCGAATCGATAGTGGCGAATCCCAAACATGCAAGGACAAACCGCCGCGCCCGCCAGCTCGCGTGCCTTCACAGCGTCAGCGCGAAATGTCACGACCCTACCGGTCCCGCGTCCAGGCCGCTTCATGAACCGCCCGCCCGCGGGGCTCCGGGCCCGGCGGGCCAGCAACAACAAGGCGAGCCAACGTGAGCGTCAGCGAGCACGCCACCCCCCTGCTGCAGTCTCAGCAACAACAAGGCGAGCCAACGCGAGCGTCAGCGAGCGCGCCATCCCCTTGCAGTCTCAGCAACATCAACGGCAAGCGGACGCGAGCGTCAGCGAGCCCGCCCGCGGGGCTCCGGGCCCCCGAGGGCCAGCAACAACAAGGCGAGCCAACGCGAGCGTCAGCGAGCAGACGGCTGCGCGAGCCGCCTCCTTCTCAGGTCGACTGCGCGAGGGTCTTGCCGGCGAACCAACGATCCAGCAACTCGACTGCGCGACGCTTGGAGCCGACAACGCGAGTCAGGATGCTGACCGCATCCGATACCTGTCCGCTGCGGGCCAGGGCATGCGCGTACGAAGCGGCAATCTCTTCCTCGTGTGGAGCCGCACCGTGAGCTTGTTTCAGCCACCGCAGGGCCTCTCGCGGCCGATCGAAGGCCACGTCGATCAGGTGCCCGAGGTTGTGTGCATACGAAGCGCAACCGGGGGCGCGAGCCAGTGCCCGCAAGTAGGCCTTCTTTGCGGAGACGTGATTGCCGAGCAGGGTATGCGCCAGGCCAAACAAGGCCCAAGCTCGGTCGTCATCCTTGTGCTCCAGGACAGCGCGTGTGAGCAGCGCAGCGCGCCAGGGCGCGCTCTCGACGATGAGCTCCGCGAGCTGACGCTCGGCCGCAACTCTGCACTCGCTGCCTCGGGGCGCGTGTTCGATCAAGCGTTCGAGCATTGGAATCAAATCGCGCGCGCCGAGTCCATGTGCAACAGCCCAGGCGATGTTGCTCTGAAGCCGTTCGACGTTTACGGGCCGTGCCATTCGTGTTTGTCGTAGCTTCGAGCTCGACCTCGCGCAACGGTTTTTGCCAAGGATTTGCCGCAATCTTTTTGCGTGCTGCTTTCTATCATTCTCGCTCAGGGCTCGAGCGCCCCAACATTTCGCGCCGCGAACCCCTATTTACCAGGCTTGCTGCACGTGCCACATGAGAGTGATGTCGCCACATGCTTTAGCGCTGCGCCCGGGCGCGTCCGATGACGCGAAAAGGAAAGAGCGTAACGACCACGGGCAACCTCTGCGTTGGCTCGAGCAAATGACCCGACTGCTTCGACGCCCTCCGCGTAGAACCGGGTCCGCGAACCTCTAGTTCAGCATTATGGCCCGCATTCGCCACTGCGCAACCGCCGGGGCGCGAGTGCCACGGAGCCGCTTGCCTCTCAGCATCGTACGGATCACGAGGCAGCGTAACGCAGGATGATTTGCGAGGAAAATGACTCGCGTCAGAAATCCGGCGGCAATCCAGCGCGATGCCAAGCGCAGATTAACGGGAGGATTGGCGCTTTTTTCTTGCCGAGTCGCTGTCTCGGAGTCAGGCACCCTCTCGAGGGCGAGTATCAACTTCGGCAGGCTTTCCCAACAGGGACGCGCCGGCGTGAGCGATGCCGGCTAGCGGCGTGCCTGGCGCGGGCGTGCGGGTTGTGCTTCGATTGACCGTTCCGCAATCTTCTGTCCGCTGAGCCCTGCGACGACCTGGTCGAGCATGCCCGGACGTACCCCGATGAACGTGTGGCGCTGGCGAATACGCACGTACGCGGTGTCGTCCTGGCTGACGCCGGCGCTGGTCAATGCCTGTTGTAGATCGCTCGGGCGCACGCCGTCGTCGCGCCCGACGTTGATGAATGCTTCGTCGACAGGTCCTTCCCAGCCGAGCGCTGGAACGCTCGTGGGTTCACGTTCGTCGCTCGAAGCCTCTGCCATGTTGACGGCTCGAGCGTCAGCCGGTCGCGCCGGCAAAGGCTCATCGCTGGGCAGGTCGCGCACTTCATACGAGATGCCCGCTTCAGAAAAACTCGAACCCGTTTCACGGCCACCGCGACGAGGCCGCCTCGGCGAGCGAGCTTCAGTGCGGGCACCTTCAGTGCGGGCACCTTCAGTGCGGACAGCTTCGGTGCGGACAGCTTCGGTGCGGAATGCGTCCTGGGACGGCAATTCTGGCGGTGCCGCGTCGGGGACCGCGCGCGGGGCTGGCCGGCGGCGTGTGTGTTCGCCACCCGGCGCGAGCTCCGGTGTGCCGACGTCAGCTGAGGGAGCGGGAGCGGGCGCTCGGGCTGCCATGGGCGTTGGCGCTGCCACGGGTGCGGGGCCATGCCGCCGCGCGATCCCGCGTGGGCGGGGGCTGCTGGGACTTTCGCGCGACGGTCTCGACTCCAGAGCCGCGGCCACATGAGGTGACTCCTGCTTCAAATGTTCGCGCAAGAGACCTGCAATGATGGCTTCCGCTCGTTCGTGTGTGAGCAACCGCCGCGCGAGCGAGCGTTCCAGCTCCTTGGGCTCCGAGAATTGTTCCGCCAGCTTCACCAGCGTGTCAGTCTCGATTCGTGTTCTGAGCTCACGTTCGCTCGGGAGCTGCCGCTCGATGGGGTGAATCTTGTACTCGAGCCTCAAGTAATAGAGGTTGCCGATTGAACCCGGGCTGACCAACGAGATCGCCGTGCCCATGCGGCCGGCACGCCCCGTGCGCCCGGTGCGGTGGACGTATTGCTCGGTAGCTTCCGGGAAATCGAAGTTGATGACGTGCGTCAGGTGGGAGATGTCGATACCCCGCGCCGCCACGTCGGTGCAGACCAGAAACGGCAGACGACCTTCTCGTGTCGCGAGCATCACTGCCTCGCGTTCCTTTTGCGATAGATCCGCGTTCAGCCAGTCCGCCTGATACCCGGCCTTCTTCAGCTCGGTAGCGACGCGCTGCGTGTCGTCTCGCGTGTTGCAGAAGACGATGGCGCTGTCGGGTGCTTCGGACTTCAGGATGCGCAGCAGCTCTTGCAGCTTGTCGCCCTGGCTTATGTACACGAAGTGTTCGATTTCGAGCGCGCCGATCTGATCGCCGCTCAGAGTGATGAACTCGGGTTCCCGCAAGCGTGACTCGGCAACCCGCAGTACCGGGCGTGGCACTGTCGCGCTGAACAAGAGAACCTGCAGCTCCTTGGGCAGCTGGTTCCAGATGTCCGAGATCTGCGGGAGGAACCCCATCGACAACATCTCGTCGCACTCGTCGAGCACGAGGATGCGGATCTTGGAAGGATCGAGCGTCTTGCGCCGCAAGTGGTCGAGCACGCGCCCGGGGGTGCCGACCAGAATTTGCGCGCCCTCGTTCAGGCCCTCGATTTGGCGCAACATCGGCGCCCCACCGTAGACGGGCAGCACCAAGAGGCCCGTGTTCTTGCCCAGTGCCTCGAGCTCACGAGTCACCTGCAGCGCTAGCTCGCGAGTGGGGCACAAGACCAGCGCTTGCACCGCCTTCAGCTTACGCTTCACCAGGCGGTCGACGAGGGGCAAGCCAAACGCTGCGGTCTTGCCGGTGCCGGTGCGAGCCTGCACCACCAGGTCCTTGCCGCGTCCGGCGATCTCGAAGACGGCGCATTGCACCGGCGTGGGGTGGATGTAACCGAGAGCGTCGACCGCGCTGCGTACCTCGCTGCTGAGCGGAAGGATGTCGAAGGTCGGTTTTTCGATTGGAGTTTCTACGTCTGATGCTGTGGCCATGGGATCACTCAGCGGAAATCGTTCGGCGGGATTGTTTGAGGCTCAGGCCTCGGCCGAGGTCAAAGCGCACCTTGGGCGCTCTTGCGAAGGAGGGGTACGAGCCGCGCAACCTCTTGGCGGCGCTCGGCCAGGTCGACGGCCCCGTATCTTACGGCGTGCTCCTCCGCGTACCGCAAGCGATCGACCTCTCGCAGTTGGGCGAGTTCGACCGGGCGGGACGCGCAGGCGCGTTTGACTGCTGCGCGAGTGGCCCAGGCGGGCCCCACCGCCTTTCGGAAGCTCGACAGTGCAGCGCTCTCACCCGGCTGATTCCAGGATGCGTGTCGAGCCGTATCAATCGCCTCGGCGAGCCTCAAGATTCCGGCTGAACAGCCGACG
>JAYWEH010000094.1:0-5913 GCA_043780025.1 Deltaproteobacteria bacterium | reverse complement strand
CCAGGACAAGGAGCGCTCGAGTCGAGACGCCTCGTCGTTGATCTCCTGCAGCATCGACTCGGGGAAGTAGAGGCTCTGCTTCCGCTTGTCGCTCGGGGTGCTCGACGAACCGTCACCGCTTTCCGCGGGCTGATTCGGCGCTTGGGGGGGCTGGAGTGGACTCGTCAAGCCACCAACTATCTCTGCTTTTCATGCGGGTTGTCCAGCTCAACCTCGGGCGTTCAGTTCACTACAGTGTAGCCGTCGCACGGCCACCGTTTGGCCGAACCGACAGACGCAGCTATCAAAACGGCAAGACAAACGCCGACATCACGTCCCGGCCGCGGCCGCGAACTGCTCAAAACGAGTCACGCTGACGAGCGCGTCGTCCGTACCGCGCGAATGGCTCGCCAGAATCCCCTTCGCCGTCTGCTCGGGCGGGGCGCCGGCATCGATCTTGCGCGCGAAGCCGCTCTTGATCCCGTCGGTCGCCATCACCAGCAGGTCGCCGGCAGCGATGGGCACGGTGAAGATGCGGACGCGCGGCATCTGATAACCGACCACGCCGCCCTGCAACAGCACCGCCTCGCGCGAGTGCGACCCCAGCGCCGTCGGGCGAAATAACATGGCCTCGACGTTACCGACACCGCACCACGTCAGGCTCTTGGATTGAGCGGAGAAGCT
The DNA here is from genome assembly GCA_043780025.1 of Deltaproteobacteria bacterium. Classification (GTDB taxonomy): domain Bacteria; phylum Myxococcota_A; class Polyangia; order Polyangiales; family Polyangiaceae; genus SZUA-265. The sequence continues at coordinate 5,250 of JAYWEH010000094.1, read as the reverse complement.
GGCTACGCTCATGACGACGCCGCGCGTCTTGCGCAAATTCTCGTGACAGTGGCGCATCAAATCCCCGAGCGGATCCGCTGCGCGACCTTCGAGCAGTGCCGCCGCCGCACGCGCAGCGAGCGCTGCGCGAGGGCCGTGCCCCAGGCCGTCGATCGCGGCGATCAAAGCGCCGCCGGCAAACGGGGTCAAGACGGCCACGTCGCCCGACTCTGGCTCGAGCCCTGAGCCGGCCCAGCTCCAATCGAGGCTCCAACCGTCACTCAGCGGGTGGCGGCTCATGCATTGTTCCCCCGGTTGTTGATCGACGGCGTCGCCGACGCAGCCTAACACGTGGCGCCTGCGCGCGACAGCCGGCGACGGCGGACAAAACTGAGTCTTTTCGCGGTAGCGACGCTGTGTCCGACGTACGGGGCAACTGCGACGGGAGCGGCGGCGCCTGCCCCAAGTGTTTCCGTGACGCGCGCTCGCACGATTTTTGGCGCAACTCGCGGCGCGCGCGGTCGATGGACGCGGGTATGACAATGGCCGGCGGCGTGAGCCTGCGAGAACTGGTAGCCCGAAGCGCACCCGTCGAGGTCCCGTTCGAGCCGCCGCCGGGCGCCCCAGCAGCTGAGCCGGACAGCGTGAAAATCCGGCCTTGTTTGCCGATTGCAGAGCAATCGAGCTGCTTACGGCTCGCGTCCCACCCCTTGATTGCGATCACGAATGCAGGTGCGGACAGCGCCCCGCTCGAACCCGTGCCCGTGCCGAAGCACAAGCTTCCCTCCGTCCCTCCACCGCCGCCCTATCGGACCGGTTCGGACGCCTCCTCCTCACGGCCTCCGCCCGAACCCCTAGCGGCGGAACCGAGGCTCACCCGAACGGCAATTCTGCCGCCCGCGCCGGGCCCGCGCACGCTTCCAGCGCCGCGACAGCGCGCCCGAAACCTGCGACGGATCGTCGTGGCGCTGCTCGGAATCTCGTCCCTGTCAGGTGCGCTGTTCGCCACGGTCGAGGTGGAGGTGAAGGCGTGGGGCATCTTGCGCGCCCCGAGCGGCCTGCGTTCGGTGGAGTCGGTGCTGGCCGGCGCGGTGAGCGAGGTCTTCGCGCAGAGCGGCGACGCCGTCGAAATGGGCCAGGTGCTACTCCGGCTCGAAGACGCAGAGTTGCGGGCCGAGTTCGCGGTACGAGAGCAGGAGCTCGCGACTCTACGGCACGAGACAGAGGAGTCCTCCCGGGTGGACCGCGCACTGCTCGACGAGGTGCTGCGCGCGGGTGATCGCCAGGAGGCGGCGCTGGCACGACGCAATCACATCAATCAGGCGCAAATCGAGCAACGTTCGGCGCGGCTCTCGGACCTGCGTTCGCTCGTCGCCTACGGCGCCGCGAGCCAGAAGGAGGCGTGGGATGCCGACGAGTCGGTACAAGCCGCGTTGCAGCAAGGCGCGCTGCTCGACTCGCAATTGATCGATCTGGACCTGGCCATGGCGGATCGGTTGCGCGAGTGGGAGGCGCGCGAGCTCGGGCGGCGCTCGACTCTGAACCGCGCCCAGGCGGCCGTCGAGGACGCGCGGTCGGCGCTTCAGGCCATGGAAATCCGGTCACCCGTGACAGGCCGCGTGGAATCGCTCCTACCCAAGCCGGGAGATCCCGTGCAGGCGGGAGCTCGCGTCGCCGAGGTCGTGCCAGGGAACCGAGCGCGGCGAATCGTGAGCTTCGTGCCGTCTCGGGAGGCGACGGAAGTCGGCGTCGAGAGCACGGCGAACGTCGAGGTCGAGTCCTTGCCCATGAATGAATTCGGAATGGCCCAGGCGCGCGTCGAGCGGGTCGCGAGCGATGTCGCGCGCGCGGACGAGATGCTGGTGGTACTGGGCCATGTGCTGCCGGGGTCGCACGTCCGCGTGGAGCTCGAGCTCTCGGCGGACGCGGCGCATCAACCGATCGCGCCGTACTTACGTTCCGGCGAACGGGTGCGGGTGCATCTGCACACCCGCGAGCGGCGTATCTGGAACGTCTTGCTCGAGTTCGCTCGCAGCGGGCTGGAGCATTGAGGCCAAAAAAATCGCGCCTAAGTCCCCGGATCGGCGCTTTTTAGACAGCGGATCGCACTGTCACGAAGCGGGTCACGTCGACGCCCGGCGCGGCACCTGGTAGGGATAGCCCCCCGATGGGCCCCCGGCCCGCGCTTCAAATGGTTGGGGCTGTGAGGATGGAAGACACCGATATCTTGAACGATCTGCGCGCCGGAAGAGCGCCGAGCACGGCACCGGAAAGCGACTCGGGCACCGCCAGCTTGCTCGACACGTCGAGTAGTGACCTCGCTGGCAGCGACCTTCCCGGAAGCGAGACGAGCGCCCTCGGGGCGCATGTCAGCCTCGCGAATGCTGCGAGAGGCCGAGTGAGCCGGCTCGAGTATCTGCAGATGCGCATCATTCGGCGCACGCTCGAACCGGGCTTCGTCGATCGCGCGCTGCGCTGGTTTCAGCGCACGTTCGGCGTCTGGTGGATCACGCTCGTGACGTTTCGATTGCACCGCATCCACCACATGGATCGCCTGCTCCCGCTCGCGCCGCTCGAGAGCTTCATTCTGGTGTCGAACCACCGCAGCTTCTTCGATCTGTATGTGCTGATCGCCGCCATGCTGCGCTGGGGCCTGCGCCAGCGCATCGTATTCCCGGTGCGCTCGAACTTCTTCTACGACACCGTCGCCGGCTTTTTCGTCAACGGCGTGATGAGCTTCTTCGCGATGTACCCGCCATTATTTCGGGACAAGCGCCGCGCCACCCTCAACATCGTCGGCATCGAAGAGCTCGGGGCGTTGCTCCGGCAGGGCGAAACGCTGGTGGGGATCCACCCAGAAGGTCGCCGCAATACGAGCGACGATCCCTACGAGCTCTTACCGGCGAAGAGCGGCGTCGGGCGCTTGATCCACGCGGCGGGCAGCGTGGCCGTCGTGCCCGTATTCACGAACGGCCTGTTGCCGAACAACTTGCCGCGCCAGATCATCAGCAACTTTGACGGGACGGGCACGCCCATTCACAGCGTGTTCGGGCATGCGATCGATTTTGGTGATCTCCTTTCTGAACCGCCGTCTCTCAAACTCTTCACGAAGATCGCGGAAATTTGCATGGACGAGGTGCGAAAGCTGGGCGAGCAGGAGCGGGTGCTCCGGGCGCTCGAGGGGCAAGCCGCCCCGAAGGGCCTCACCCAATAGCGCGCCCGGAGCATTTCCTGCAGGGCGCTTCTGCGGCAAATTGCACTCACACGCGAGCCATCACGACGAAGTCGGCAAGGCCTTCGCGCATTCCGGCCCGAGCAATGACGCGTAGCTGTTGGTTCGAGCGCCGAGCGCTGGCATATTGCGCCGACCATGCTGTCGACTGGAGCGCATCGATCGAGCTACTCGCTCGCTAGGGGATGGGGCGCCCGCCTGGGCGGCCCGCATTTCGCGGCTGCCGCGGGTCTGTTGTGCGCGCTCTGCGCGTGCGGTGAAGGGAGCTCGAACACGGTTCCAGCAGAAGCCCTGGAGCCCGGAAACGAGATAGACGACACGCCCGATGGGAACCCGGACATGCCCGCGCCCGCGCCAAGCGCGTTCATCGCGCGGACGCCCGCGGACGTGACAGCGGAGACGCGGCTCACCCGGCTCACACACAGCCAGTACCTGCGCACGGTGCAGGATCTGTTCGGGATCCGCGATTCCCTGGACTTGACCTTTGCGCCGGACGCGTTGAATGGCTTCGCCTTCGACACCAGCAACGACTTCCGCGTGGACGCGCGGCTCGGGCCGCAATACCGCGCGATGGCGGAGCGCCTCGCCGAACGCGCAGTGACCGAGGCGGCCCTCTTCGAGCGCATCGTGCCGTGTGACCCCGCCACTCTGGGCTGCGCCGATCAATTTCTCGCGAGCTTCGGCGAGCGGGCGTTTCGTAAGCCGCTCAGCACCGAAGAGCTCGCTGGCTTTCGTGGGCTGTTCGATGCCGCAGCCGCGATCGAGGCGAGCGGGGACGCGTTCCGGGACGGCGTCCAGCTGAGCGTGGAAGCGTTCTTGCAGTCGCCCCAATTCTTGTATCGGACGGATCAAGGCACCAGCCTGGGCGCGGGCGGCCGCATCGCCCTCGACGATTGGGAGGTCGCGTCGCGGCTTTCATACTTCCTGTTCGACTCGATGCCGGACGACGAGCTGTTTGCGCTCGCTCGCTCCGCAGCGCTGCACACCCCGGAACAGGTGCAGAACGCGACGCGGCGCATGCTCCAGGCGCCGCGGGTGCTCGACAAGCTGGCGGCGTTTCATGAGCAGGCCTGGCAATTCGGCCGCTTCTCGCGCATCAGCCCCGACCCCACCACGTACCCCGGCGTGCCGAGCAACTTTGTGCCGCGCGTACGGCTCGCCGCGAGCAAGTTCATCGAGGACGTGGTCGGCAACGGCGGTGGCCTGGAAGAGCTGTTGACGGCGCCTTACGCGTTCGCGGACGACGGCCTCGCGCCGCTGTACGGAATGAGCGCGGCCGGCGCGGAGCCCGGCAGTCTGTTCCGCGTGGATTTTCCCGACGGCAGCCGCAAAGGCCTGTTGATGCAGGTGGGCTTCTTGGCCTCCAACGCCTACGCGATCCGCACCGACCCGATTCACCGCGGGCTGTTCGTGCTGCGCGACGTGTTGTGCCGGCAGATCCCGGATCCGCCGCCCGGCGCGAGCATGACACCCTTGCCGGAGACGGACGAGCCGCTCGAGACCACTCGCGAGGAGATCAGTCTGCTCACCAGCCAGAGCTTCTGTCCCAACTGCCATACGCACATCAATCCGCCGGGCTTCGCCTTCGAAGGCTTCGATGCCGTGGGCCAGGTCCGCACGATCGAAGGGGGCGTTCAAGTCGACACGGCGGCAACGATGGCGCTCGACGGGGTGAACGTGAGCTTCGATGGCGCCCATGAGCTCGTCGAGTTGCTCGCGCAGAGCCCTGAGGCGCATCGCTGTTACGCCAGCCGCTGGATCGAATTTGCGCAAGGTCGGCCGCTCGCGCTCGAAGACGTGCCGGCATTGGACGTGCTCGGTGCCGAGTCGCGGCCGGTCGCCGACATCGTGCTCGCGCTGGTATCGAGCCCGCAATTTTTGAGTCTTTCGGCGAACCCCGGCGCGGACATCGCGGCGGGTTCGGAGGCCACACCATGAAGCCGAGTTCCAAGACCCCCATCGCTCCCAGCCCCATTGCACGCCGCCACTTTCTGCGCGGCTTCGGCGGCGTCGCGCTCGGTCTGCCCTTCCTCGAAGCG
>JAYWEH010000093.1:0-14083 GCA_043780025.1 Deltaproteobacteria bacterium | reverse complement strand
GCGGTGCGCGAGCTCTCGATCCCGAGCGGCGTGAAGGTCGGCGAGCCATTTTTCGTCAGCGCCGACATCTATGCCACCGAACCGAGCTCGGTACGGGCTCGGCTGTTCCAGGGCGACGTGCTCAACGGTCTCGACGGCGTGCGCACGTTAGAGCTCGCGGCGGGCCACAACGAGGTGCGTTTCCGTTCGGTGGTGCGCCTGGGTGGCCCCGTCAGCTATCGGCTGGAACTCGACGAGCTGTCGCGGGATCAGTTCGCCGCCAACAACCAATTCGTGACCAGCGTTGAGGTGCCCGGCCGCCCCACCGTGCTCTATGTCGAAGGGCAGCCAGCGCGTGCGACATATCTGGCCAGCGCGCTCGGCGCACAGCAGTTCGACGTCGACGTGCGGGCTCCCGCGGCGTTGCCTCGCACGCTCGGCGAGCTCGAACGCTATGATTTCTTCGTGCTCTCCGACGTACCGGCGGAACAGGTGGGCGCGGGCGTGCAAGATCTGATTGAGCGCTACGTGCGCGACCTGGGCGGAGGCTTTCTGTTTGCCGGGGGCGAAGCGGGTTATGGCCTCGGCGGTTGGAACGGCACCAGCATCGAGCGGCTGCTGCCCGTGCGCATGGACGCCGAGCGCCACAAGGACATGCCCGGAGTAGCCATGGCGCTGGTCATCGATCGTTCGGGTTCGATGACCGGACTACCGATCGAGATGGCCAAGGCCGCGTGCCGCGCCACCGTCGAAACACTCGGCAAAGACGATCTGATCGAGATCATCGCCTTCGACTCCCAGCCCAAACGCACCGTCAAGCTGCAGCCCGCGCGCTACCACGCGCGCATCCAGAACGACATTGCGACGATTCAGCCCGGCGGCGGCACGGCGATATTCCCCGCGCTGGACGCCGCCTATCAGGACATCTCGGTCGCGCAGGCTCGCAAGAAGCACGTGATATTGCTCACGGACGGCCGCGCCGATAGCGACGGCATTCGCGACCTCGTGGCGGCGATGATCGGCGAAGGCATCACCGTCACCACGGTGGGCCTGGGCGACGGCGCGGACTCCGACTTCTTGCGCATGATCGCGGACGCCGGCGGCGGCCGCTACCATCACGTGCCGGATCCCAACAGCCTGCCGCGCATCTTCACCCGCGAAACGGAGCTGCTCACGCGCCAATCGGGCGTGCAGGAGTGGTTCCCGGTGAAGCAGACGAGTAACGCCGACTTCTTGCGCGGGCTTTCGGTTCAGAGCGCGCCGCTCCTGCACGGCTATGTCGCGACCCAGCTCAAGCCGCCGCCGGCCCAACAGATCCTGGCCAGCGATCAGGGGGAGCCCATTCTGGCGCGCTGGCGCGTCGGGCTCGGCTGGGCGCTGGCCTGGACCAGCGACGTCAAGAACAACTGGGCCGTGGATTGGCTGCGCTGGAACGATTTTGGTCGATTCTGGGGCCAGCTCACGCGCGAGCACATGCGCAGTAAACACCGGCGGGAGCTCGACATGGTGACGCGCGTCGCGGGCGGGCGTGTGTTCGCCAGCGTCGATGCGTTCAGCACCAATGGCTCCTTCGACAACGACATGCAGTCACGGCTGATCGCCCAGGGGCCGCTGCCGGGCGGCGAGCGCCGCGAGTTTCCGCTGCGCCAGGTGGCGCCCGGCCGCTACCAGGCTGACTTCGAGCTTGGCAGCTACGGCTCCTTTCTCCTGCGTGCAGAGCACTTCAAGCTGGACGCGGACGGCCGCAGCGTCCCGGTCGCCACGAGCTTTGGGCAGGTCTCCGCGCCGTATCCGGGCGAATACGCGCGGCTCGAGCCCGATCGCGCGTTGCTCGAGAGCGTGGCCAAGGCGAGCGGCGGGCAATTTCAGCCGCCGCTCGAGGCCCTGTTCGATCCCGGAGCAGAGGTCGTGACGTATCAGGAGCCGCTCTGGCAGCGCTTCATCCTGCTGGCCATGGGCTGCTTCCTGCTGGACCTGCTGATGCGTCGCGTGCGGCTGTTCGATCGACAATTCGAGCGGCAAACGCGGCGTGGCGGGCTCGGCCCGAGCGCGCGCCGTTCCTGAGGCTCGCTCGAGTGAACCCCGGCCGCGCTCAGTACGAGCTGCCGTCGCGCCGAGTGATCTTGGGTGGAGCGTCCGGCGGGCTCGACAACATGTCGACGTCCGGATCCGAGTAATACGCCGTATCGGCGGAGTCGCGATTGCTGACTTCGAGGTACACCGCGGGGACGCTGCCGCGGTTGATGAATTGATGGCCGTCCTCCGCGCCCGCCGGAAAACCCGCGCACATGCCCGCGGATAGCACCTGCTCACCGCTCGACGTGCGCAAGACGAGCTCGCCTTCCAGCAGATAGACGAACTCGTCTTCGAGCGTGTGCCAGTGCCGCATCGACGATTCCTTGCCGGGAGCGAGGGTGGTGCAATTGACGCCGATTTTCGTCAAGCCGAAGGCGTCCCCCAACTTGCGCTTCGAGCGCGGTAGCACCCGGGAGCGATACGGTTCGGGATAAAGCGTCGTGGTGTGCGGATCGAGCGAGCTCGACTGGATCGCGGGTTTGCTGGATGACATGGCGTCAGTGATATCCTTTCGGGGGGTGGAGGTCGCTGATTCTAGGGCTCCCCGGTGCTGGGGCCCAGGCGTGGCGAACTGGCGAGGTCTCCTCGGGTGGGGTTCGCTCCGCGGGTTTTACTCCGCCGGCGGCTAAGAGCCCAATTCTACTGAACTTTAGCGCGCCCTCTCGACACTGGTAACTTGGCGGCGGCGCGGCTAAGAAGGGGGCATCGTGTTCGACGCACTCAAGCGCGGGTTTCGTGAAGCTCAAAATAGACTGGCGGGGCTGACCGAGCTCACTCCCGAAAGCATCAAGCCAGCACTCAAGGAGGTCCGTACCTCGCTGCTCGAGGCAGACGTCGAGCTCGGCGTCATCAAACGCTTTTTGGCCCAGGTGGAGGAACGCGCCGTCGGCCAGACCGTGCGCACCAGCGTCAAACACGGCGGCCAAAAGTTTCAGGTCTCGGCCGCCGACCAGTTCATCAAGGTCTGCCACGACCAGCTCGTCGAAATGATGAGCTTCGAGGGCGAAGCGGTGAAGTTCGCCAGCAACGGCCCCACCCAGGTGATGATGGTGGGCCTGCAGGGCTCCGGCAAGACAACGACCAGCGCCAAGCTGGCGCGCCGATTTCGCAGCGAGGGCAAGAAGCCGCTGCTCGTGGCCGCCGACATGCAGCGCCCCGCCGCCGTCGAGCAGCTGCGCGTGCTGGGCGAACAGATCGAGGTCCCGGTCTTCAATCTACCGGACAAGACCCCCCTCGAGATCACCCGGGCGGCCCGCGACGAAGCGCGGCGTCTGGGCTGCGACGTGATCGTGTACGACACGGCGGGTCGCCTCGCCATCGATGAGCCGCTCATGGCGGAGCTGAGCGACATCAAGCGCGCCGTGGCCCCCGAGAACATCTTTCTCGTGGTCGACGCCATGATCGGTCAAGACGCGGTAGCGACTGCGCGCACCTTCAACGATCGGCTCGGCATCAGCGGCGTCATCTTGACCAAGCTCGACGGCGACGCGCGCGGCGGCGCCGCCCTCAGCATCAAAGAGGTCACCGGCGCACCGGTGGTCTTTGCGGGCACCGGTGAAACCACCGATCGGCTCGAAGAGTTCCGCCCCGAGGGCATGGCCGGCAGAGTGCTCGGCCTCGGCGACGTGGTCGGCCTGATGAAGGACTTCGAGGAAGTCGTCGATCAGAAGAAGGCCGAAGAAGACGCCGCGCGTATGTTGTCCGGCGAGTTCACGCTGGAGGACTTCTTGCAGCAGGTCCGCATGATCCAGCAGATGGGCCCGCTCAAGGACCTGGTGGAAAAGATCCCGGGCATGGGCGGCATGTTGCCTGCGGGCGCGGACCTGGACGGTAAAGAGTTTTCGAAGATCGAAGCCATGATCCAGTCGATGACTCGAGCCGAGAAGCGCGACGCGCAACTGCTCGTGCGCGAGCCGTCGCGAGCCACTCGCGTAGCACGCGGTTCGGGCACCCCGGTCGAAGCCGTCAACGAGTTGGTCCAGAAGTTCGTGTTCATCAAGCAGATGATGGGCAACTTCGGGGGCAATGCCGGCTTGCTGGGGAAGATCCCCGGCATGAAGAACCTGGCTCTGGCGCGGAACCTCCGGCGCGCCGCCAAATCCGGCAAACTCCCGCCCGGCATGGGTATGCCCGGTGGATTCCCCGGTATGCCTGGCGGCTTTCCCGGTATGCCCGGCGGATTCCCTGGCATGCCCGGGATGCCGATGATGCCTGGAATGCCCGGCCTCGGAGGGCCCGAGCTAGGCGGAGACGCGGGCTCGCCCAAGATGCGCGTGCTGTCGCGCACCGAAAAGAACGCGCGCAAGGGCGCTCGCAAACGCGAGCGGACGGCGCGCAAAAAGAACCGGGGTAAACATTGAGAGTCTGGCGCTGAGGTTGGGGGGTTGAGGGTTGAGGCTGTGGGTTGAGGGGCTGCGGGCTCGGGGGGGCTCCCGTGCCCACGCGATTTGACCGAAGGATCTGAAGGGACGATTCATGCGAGGAACGACGATTTCCAGTTTGCGACTGTTGTGTGCCGCAGTGCCGCATTTGCGAGCAGCGCTCGCGGTGCCGTATTTGCGAGCAGCGCTTGCCGTGCCGGCCCTCGCCTATGGGGTGGTCGCCGTTGCCAGCTCAGGTTGCGTGACCGAGCAGCAGCCCGACTCCGAGCCGCCGGAGGACGTCAGCAAATTCATCGTCGAAAAGCTGCCCGAGAACGTCATCCCGCTGAACATCAACTTTGACGACAAGATTGTGCTTGCCGGTGTCCAGATCGATCCCGGCACCAGCGTGCCCGCCGGCAAGCGCGTGAAGTTGACGATGTATTGGCGCGTCGACAAGGCGCTCGATGCCCCCGACTGGAAGTTGTTCACCCATGTGATCGATGGTTCAGGCGATCGCCTGATGAACATCGACAATGTCGGGCCGCTCCGGCACCTGAAGCGCAACGGGCAGACCTGGCCGCCGAGCAGCTGGGTCGCAGGGAAAATCTACGCCGACAGCCAGACCTTCACCATGCCTCGCCGAGTGAAGGGCGATAAGGTGCAGGTCACGACGGGTATCTGGCGAGGCAAGGAACGCCTGCCGATCAAGAGCGGCCCCTCGCTCGGTGACAACCGCGCGCTCGTCGTCACGCTGGACACCACCTCCTTACCGGAGGCCAAGGCCACGCGGGTGCCGCGCGTCGAAGTGCCCGTGCTCGCCAAGGGCGCGACGATGCGCATCGACGGCAAGCTCGATGAAGCGGCGTGGGCGACCGCGACGGACACCGGCGCGTTTATCAACGTGAGCACGGGAGAGCCTGCGCCCGAATCAAAGATTCAGGGCAGCGCCAAGGCCCTTTGGGACGACAAGTGGCTGTATCTGGCGTTCGACGTCAAAGACGAGGACGTCGTGGGCGGCTTTGACAAGAAGCAAACCGATCCCCACCTCTGGACCAAAGACTGCGTCGAGATCATGGTCGACCCGGACGGCAACGGGGACAACAAGGACTACTACGAGATCCAGATCAATCCGCAGAACCTGGTCTTCGACTCGCAGTTCGACGAATACAACAAGCCGAAGACCGATCCGGACGGCCCCTTCGGTCATCAGGAGTGGAGCGCCAAGCTCGAGAGCGCGATCCAGATCAAAGGTACTCTCGACAACTCGAGCGACAAGGACGAAGGCTACCTGGTCGAGTTGCGCATTCCCTGGAAGTCTTTCGACAAAGCCAAGGAAGTGCCGCCGAAGCCGGGAGCGAGTTGGCGCCTGAATCTGTACGCGATGCAGAACAACGACGGCGTTGCGTGGTCAGCGATCCTGGATCAAGGCAACTTCCACAAGGCTTCGCGGTTTGGCCGCATCAGCTGGGTCAATGAGCTGTCCAAGCCCGGCGCTGAGAAAGCAGAGCCGGCTGATGAGGGGAAGTCCGCATCGGCAGCTCCACCAGCCCCCGCCGCCGACGCAGAAAAAGGCAACCTGACCGTGACCAAAAAGTCACTGCAGGCGAGCCCGGCGAAAGTGGCGCCCGCTGCTCCGGCGGCGTCTCCCGCTGCACCAGCGCCTATGCCAGCACCCCCCACAGCGCCCGCAAGACAATAACCGCTCTCGGTCGTGTCATCCGTGTGAACCTTTTGTTAACGAGCGGTGGCGTTGGCAGCCGCGACACTGATAGGCCGTTCCGCAGGTGGGCGGCCTGAACGTCGGAGTCGACCGCTGCGGCGTACGGGCTTATTCTGTGCGCTCGAGCGATGAGCCACGGTAGTCCTAGCTTCGATGAACCTCAGCTGGACCTTCCGCTTATGGAGGGGGCAGCGGAACACGCGCTCGGGCGTTACCTCGAGAGCGACGACGCCGCGACGCAGTTTCGCGACACGATGCCGCCCGATCCGGATTGGATCGTCCAGGTCTCGCACTTTGATCGCCGCGTGATGTCCCGGCAGCGCCTGGTGGAAGAGTTGGAGCGGGGTTCGTTGCCGCCCAGCGATACACTCGTGTGGCGAGGCGGGATGCTGGATTGGTGCCCGGCAGCTCTCGTCGACGAGCTGGGTATGCACTCCGAGCCCCCTGCGAATTCCGTTCGGCACACAGGGCCGATGGGCTTCAGCCCCGTGGGCGCCACCGCCTGTGTGGCGCTCGCCGCCTTGCTCAGCTTCGGCATGACGCTGCTCGCGCTCGCCGCCCTGGGTACGTTCGAAGACGGCGCTCGCGCGCGACCTCATGAGCTCGAGAGCGCGTCCGCGCAGCCCTGACTGGTGAACCGCCTTCGCGGCTCACGCCTTCACCACGATCGTATGGTTCAGCGTGGCGCGGAACTGTTTCTACCTGAAGCCATATTGCGCGCTTCGTCGAGCAACCATTCAGGTGTGTTCAGGGTCGGGTCGTCGATCACGCGCACCAGCAGTGCTTCCAGCGTGGTGCCGACGGCGCGCCCGCGCTCGACGCCGGCTTCGGTGATCAGCCGATTGCCGTCGATGGCGAGGCCCCCCAACGACAGGACCGGGTTCAGCGCCAGCGCGGCTTGCACGCGATTCTGGAAAGCCGAGAGCGCCTTCGAGCCACCGTCAGGGTCGTCCATCCGCGCGCGCGCGAGCGCGCACAGATCCGAAACGAGATCCGGCCCCACGCGCCTGAGCCAATGCCGTAGCTCGGCGTCCGTCGTGGTCAGCGCGAGCGGCAGGTGCTGGTGTTGAATCAAGCGTGTGATGAACTTGCGCTCCGCGTTCGAGTAGCGCAGCCGCGCGAGCAAGCCATCCGCGGCGCCTGCCGAAGACTTGGGATCGGGCGCGATCTCCGCGAGCAACGCGGCGAGGCGCAGCTCCATTCGCACAGGGCAGCGATCGAGGTGCCCCAACGCGCGCGCCAGGCGATTACCCGACGGGGTGACCTGCTCCGCCAGTGCTGAAAGCTCCGGCGCCGTGATCTCGAGTAGGCCGTGTTCCTGCATGATCGCGAACGCACGGCTCGGCTCTGAGGCGCGAAATGCCTTGTTCCACTCCTCGCGGATGCGCTCCGCGCTCACCTTGCGATAGGTGTCGAGCGAAGGCCGGATGGCGCGCGCCGTCTCGGCATCGAGCTCGAAGCCGAGCGTCGCGACGAAACGCGCGGCCCTCAGCACTCTGAGGCCGTCCTCGGCGAAGCGGCGCGACGCCTCTCCAACCGCTCGCAGGCGCCGCGCGCGCAGATCAGCGAGGCCTCCAAAGGGATCGAAGAGCCGCTCGGAGAGCGGCTCGAACGCGATGGCGTTGACGGTGAAGTCGCGGCGCGCCAGATCCTCTTCGATGTCGCTGACGAAGCCGATCTGATCGGGGCGTCGGCCGTCGGCGTAGCCGATATCGGCGCGCAGCGTGGTGACCTCGATTTGGAGATCGGGAAAGACCACGGTGACCGTGCCGTGCTCGATACCGGTGGGGATGACGCGGCGGAACACGCGCATGACCTGCTCGGGCTTGGCATCGGTGGCGACGTCCCAGTCCTTCGTGGTCCAGCTGTGGGTGGACGCCGCCCCTTCGAGCTGGGCACGTAGCGAGTCGCGCACCGAGCCTCCGACCAGCCAGGTGCGGTGGCCTGCGGCGCTCAGGCGTTCACACAGCTCGAGCAGCGAGCGTGGCAAACCCTGCCGGCCGAGGCGCAGCGAGCTTTCGATCGACATGCTCTATGCTTCAGGGCTTTTGCCAGCGGTCCATGAACAACTGGCCGCCGATGTCGCCACGGGGTGCGGGCTTTTCGGGGACGGCTTTTTCTTCACGCACGAGGTCGGTCTCTTCCGACACCTGCGAGAGTTTGCCGCGAGCCTTGCGCCCCTTCTTCTTCTTAGACTTGGTGAGCGGCACCGACACGCGCTGCTCGGAACCGTCGAGAGCGATCTCGCGGGTTTCATAGCCCTTGTGTCGCACCTCGACGAACACGATGGATCCCGAGGGCACGTCGATGGGCACCGGCGGCAACCCGAGGTCCTGGCCGCTGGCGAATACGTGTGACGTTGCCGGGACGGCGCCGAGCAGAACCTGGACGGGCAGGGCCGCTTCGATCTTCTCGCCCGCCGGCGGATCAATTGACTCCGGTGCGGGACCACTCGTGGCGCTGTGCACCACCTCGACGGGCGCGCGATCCCGCGACACGCCTTGACCCAGCTGGCTGCCGAAAACACCTACAAACGCGGCGACCGGGGCCACAATGGCCGCATAGAGAGGCCAACGGCGAGGGCGCAGGCTGGCGAGCGTGAGCTCGGTAGAAAGCGCCGTCCCTTCGACGGACGCGGCGAGGCCCATGCGGTCCTCCGGCTTCAGCGAATCACGCGCCGACAAACCGAGATCCGCTTCGAGGTCGAGCAGGTCGTCCCGCAACTGGGACATCGATTGGTAACGCCGCTCCGGCTTCTTCTCCATGCACTTGAGCACGATGCGCTCGAATGCCGCGGGAATGTTGGCGTTGGGTGCCGCGCGTCGCAGTCCGACGGGCTCCGTGTACAGCTGCTGGCTGAGGATCCCGACGAAATTTTCGGCGTCGAAGGGCACGTGCCCGGTCGCGAGCTCGTACAGCATGATGCCGAGGGAGTAGATGTCTCCGCGCTGGTCGAGTGGGGTGCCCGCCGCTTGCTCTGGCGACATGTAGTGAGGCGTGCCGAAAACCGACCCCGCTTGCGTGAGGCGCCCGCCGGTCGTGCTCGACACCTTGGCGATACCGAAATCCAGAATCTTTACGAAATCTGGCTCCTTGCCGCGCTGGATCAAGAACACGTTGTCCGGCTTGAGGTCGCGGTGGACGATGCCGAGCTGGTGCGCGGCCGCGAGCCCTTCGCTCAATTGCAGGGCGATGCGCAGGATGCGGGGAAGGCGCATGGGGCTGCCCCCGCCGGCGAGCAGCGCGAGTGGTGTGCCCTCCAAGAACTCCATCACGAAGTAGGCGGCGCCGTCCGGCAGCTGCCCGAAATCACTGATGCTGATGATGTGTTCGTCCTGGATCGCCGAGGCCGCCTTCGCTTCCATCAGGAAGCGTTCCGTGACCTCCGCGTCGCGCGCGAGATCGGCCCTCAAGATCTTGAGCGCCACTCGCTTGTCGATGATCTTGTGGCGGCATTGATACACAACGCCCATGCCGCCCTCGCCGACGATACTTTCGACCTTGTAGCGATTGTCGATCGTACAGCCGAGGTACCGATCGGGGGTAGGGCCTGGCGGTGAGACCAAGGGGGGTTCAGGGAGCTCGACGCTCATGCTTGGACTCCAACGATACGGCACCCCGGTCAAAAACACCGGCTAGAAAGAAGCGCGTCCTCCCCAATTAGCGTCGCTTGCGGCATGTTACTCCTTCCTGGTGTGGGGTCCAATACTACTGACTGGTGTTCACTCACCCCGCCGCGGCGAAATGACCCATCGCATCGATGGCTCGAGCGTATGGGGTGCCGGTGCGGCCGCGCGGTAGGTCAGTGCCGCCTCGGATTCCCATCGCTTCGTTGGAACCGGCGTATTAGAGGCTGTCCCGAATGGGTTTTCCCCTCAACCTCGCGATCCGCTACATGCGCTCGCGCAAGCATGCGTTCATCTCCGTGAGCACGGTGTTCGCGATTCTCGGTGTGGCGCTGGGAACCGCGGCGCTCGCCGCCGTCATGAGCGTGACGGGAGGCTTTCGCTCCGAGTTTCGCGACAAGGTGTTGGGCGTTAACGCGCACGTGCTCGTGCTCAAATACTCCAGCGAGTTTCGCGACTATCGCGAGGTGATGGCCAAGGTCCGGGCGCTGCCGGAGGTGATCGGGGCGGGCCCGTTCGTGATCAACCCGATGATGGTCACCCACGAAGGTCGCACCGCCACCGGCGTGCTGCTCAAAGGCGTGGATCCGGACTTGATGGGGACCGTGCTGGATCTGCCTCGCCATATGGTCGAGGGTTCGCTCGAAGGTTTGGCCCTGCCCGGCAGAAAGCGCGACGCCGCACCCCCCAGCGAGGCGGATCCCGCTGGCCAGGGCATCAACCAGGCGGCATCGGCCCCGCTGCCGGAGGTCGTGCCGCCGGGCGGCGTCCCCGCTGCTGCTGAAGATCCCACTTTGCTCGACTTGCTGAAGTCGCTGCCTGCCGACGAGCTCCGACCCAATTCGGAACGCTACGAGGAACCGGTAGTCGAGGGGCCGCTGAAGCTCGCCCCCGGGGATTTGGCGCCGGGTTCGATTGTCCCCCAAGGGGGTTATGCGAGCGAGCTGCCGAGCGACGACGTGTTGCCGGAAGCGCTCGACCCTGATCCGTGCAAGGCCGAAGGTGCCGTCTTCCCGGGCATCGTATTGGGGGCCGCGCTCAAGCAGACGCTGCACGCTGAGCTCGGCGACTGCGTGCAGGTGACGTCACCGACGATCGGTTACTCCTTCGTGCGCGGGTCGTTGCGCCCACCGGTTGCCAAGCAATTCAGAGTCACCGGTGTGTTTCGCGCGGGCTTCGATCAATACGACTCCAAGCTCGTTTATACGGACCTGCACGAAGCACAAGCCTTCTACCAAGCCGGTGACACCGTGACCGGAGTGGAGATGAAGATCGCCGACATCGACCGTGCCGCTGAGGTCGCCAAACGCGTCGAAGCCGATCTGGGAAGCAAACTCTACCACGTCCTCGATTGGCAAGAGCTGAACCACGGCCTGTTCACCGCGCTCCGAATTCAGCAGATCTTGATGAGCCTCGTGCTCGCGTTAATCATCCTGGTCGCCGCGTTCACGGTGATCGCGACGTTGATCATGGTCGTGCTCGAAAAAAAGCGGGAAATAGCCGTGATAAAGGCGATGGGAGCGAGCGACTGGCACCTGCTTCGAACCTTCATGTATCAAGGTCTCATCATCGGCGTGGTCGGCACGAGTCTCGGCTTGAGCTTTGGCTACGTCGTCTGCGAGTGGATCTTGGCGTATGGCTTTCCGCTCGACCCCAAGGTGTATTTCATCTCAAAGTTGCCGGTGCAGATCCGCGCGAGGGAGTTCGCGCTGACCGGTTGCTTCGCAGTGCTAGCGTGTCTTTTCGCCACGATATGGCCCGCGCTGCACGCTGCACGATTACGCCCCGCTGAGGCGTTTCGCGACGCGTGATACGGCCAATTCGCGTCACCCATTGGGGTGATTAGGGGTACGCCCTCAGAAGTCGTTCGGGTTCAACAAGGGCAGGTGTCGACTCGAGAGTGAACAGCGGTTTGGAGCAGGCCTATCGAGCTCGCAACATGCTTCGGGGGGAAGCACGCGCGAGCGGGGGGGAACTAGCCGGGGGGCTAGTACCTTTTCCAAGCCGCTGACCGTCGAGTCGACATCTGTCCGTATTTTTTCCCGGCGAGCCAACCTGGGGGGGGGCCGCCGGGATCTCTTTTTACGTCCGGCGGGGAGAGGGGCCCGCCCTAGGGACGACGTCGGGGCAAGTGGTTGCAGCGCGGATCCGGGGCCCGCGGCCAACTCGCCATTGCAATAGTTTCGCAACGATCAGCGCGTTTGCGCGCCCGAGGACGAGCTCGTTGCGACTTATGTGGACGATGTTTGATCGCAGCTGGTTGTCATGAGCAAATCGATGGTATAGTCCCTGGGCTGTGCTGTGGGGCGAGCGAAGAAACAGTAGCTCGATCAACCCGATGCTCGATCAACCGGATCAAGAGGCGTGGTCATGGGAAGGGCGCATTCGCTAGGTGACACCCGGCGCTGAATTTTTGGTCGTCGAAGACCATCCCATGGTGATGCGCACGCTGAGGACCTACCTCCAGCGCGTCGGGACGGTCATCGAGGCGGGGACGGTGCAGGAAGGCCTGCGCGCGTTCGAGGAACATCCGAACCTCGCCGGAATGCTCGTCGACGTGAATTTGCCCGATGGCCTCGGCACGGATCTGATCCGCGAGATTCGTCGGCGCGACCCAGTGCTGCCCATCTTGATGCTCACGGGCAGTGATGAGCGGGGTTGGGCGAACGAAGCCCACGCGCTCGGTGTCGAGTTCGTGTTCAAGCCGATCGTCACCGAGAGCCTGGAGCGGTTTTCCGCGCGCGCTGTGGCGCGTGCTTCCTCGGGGGATGACAGCCTGGCGGCCGTGGTCTCCGAGCTGGTGTCGAGCCACGGCTTGTCGCCGCGCGAGGTGCAGGTGCTCACGCTGTCGCTCGGCGGTACGCCGCGGGTGGCGCTGACGGACGAGATGGGTGTTTCGGACAACACGGTGAAGACGACGGTGCGGCACCTGCTGCGCAAGACCACCGCCGATACGCTCGACGATCTGGTGCAATACGTGATGCGCGCAGCCCTGCAACGCCGCAGCAGCCCCACCACCACCGATCCTTCGGCTGCCGTCCGCAGTTCTCGGCCGCCCGCGCGCCGAGCGCGTTAGCCGGCGGTCAGATCTGCGGGGTACTCGCGAGGACGCGAAGACCGTCCCGCAGCTCGGGATCGTCCTGGAATAACTGCGCGAGGCGGTCACTCAGCCGTTGGCGCACGATCAGCGGAACGACGGCCGAGCTATCCCAAAACCTCACCGGCCCTCACGGCGTTCTTCGAGCAGCGCCTCCACGACGTCAGCCCGCGCTTTGGGCAGCCCGGGCAAACGCTCGAGAAAGCCCTTGGTCGCCCGGGTGGTGGCGCGCAGCAACACACCTCGTGCCTCGAGCTCGGCACGGCGCTCGTCACGGTCAGCGCTCTTGGACCGGGACGGCGGCACGAGTTGCGCGACCGGACGACCCCGATCCGTGATGACCACCGTTTCGCCCTGGCGCACGAGGTCCAAGTAGCCGGACAGGCCATTTTTGAGCTCCGAAATCGAAGCGCGGTGCATGAGGCTAAAATGGCCTTTTGCGATGTCTAGTCAAGACATGTGGACTAGACACACCTGTGGCTGTGTCTGTACACGCGACACTTCAATGCGGCCGATCGCCTTCAACGCGCGGCGCAGTGCGCCTGCATCTGGAGCGCCACCTGGCGCACGGCGGGGCTCGCGTTCTCCGCAAGGAGCAGCTCTAGACCCGGGAGCAAGGCGATGCGTCGCCACGGCTCGCCGGGCTCTGCCGCACGCTGGCTCGAGTCCGCTCCGCGATCCATCGACACAACACTTGGCGCGCCTGCTGCCCCCGACGCTCCCGCCACCTCGAGGCCCAACGCAGTCGCCACCGCAGCGCTCGGCACGCTAGCCACCGCGGCAGCCAGCAGCTCTGCCTCCCCCGCCGCGTCGAGCCGCTGCTTGATGATCGCCAGCTTGCGCAGCCCCTCTCGCTTCAGTCGCTCGATGCCGAGCAGCCTGAGCAGGTGCTCCCGTCCATAGCGCGTCGCGGTGCCGTGAAACGCGGGCCGCGTCAGGACGCCTTGCTGCAGATAGTAACGAATCGTGCGCGGCGACTGCCCCGTCAGCGCAGCCAGCTCCGAGATCACCCACCCGGTCTTCGGCGCCCGCGTCTTCCGGCGCCGCCGTAACCGATCGCGCGCTCGGGTCCAGCCGTCTCGTTTCCGAACCATCTCCGTACTCCTTTCCGTGGCAAGAGTAGGGGGGCCAAGTGGCGCCGTCCATACAGTGAGTGGCGGGAAAGCGACGTTGTTGGCGCGCCTCCCGCCGATGGCTGTATGGACATGTTGGTTCGAGCTTT
>JAYWEH010000092.1:0-29724 GCA_043780025.1 Deltaproteobacteria bacterium | reverse complement strand
GGTAGCTGAAGATCGCCGATGTTGCCGGGGCGGCCGTAACCCAACTGGCCATCGTCGTTGTTGCCCCAACAGCGCAGGCTGCCGGCCGTGCTCAGCGCGCACGTGTGCCAGCGCCCGAGCGCGATGCCCGCAATTTCAGGGCGCGGAGAGATAAGGCCGGCATCAGCCAGCGGGGGGCTCGCGTCCACCGGATCGGGCGGCAGCACCGGATCAGTCGGCACCTCCGGATCAGTCGGCACCTCCGGATCAGCCGGCACACTGGCATCGGGCAGCGCCGGATCGGGCACAATGGGATCGGCCGGTACGCGCAAGACGGGCACCACACCGACCGAGGCCGGCGTTTGGTCGCGCCCAATGTCCGTGGTCCCACCGTAGCCGAGCCTGCCGTATTGTCCCTCGCCCCAACACGTGAGCTCGCGTGTGGTCAGCACCGCGCACGCATGGGCGTTGTGCATATCGATCTGCACGGCGTCACCCCCGAGATCCATGCGAGGCGCTGCAAGCGAGAGACGAACGCCAACATAAATTTGAGGGTTCCGGAGCTGACCGATGCCCCAACAGCGCACGGCTCCACCCTCGAGCAACGCGCAGCTGTGCTGTTGCCCAGCCGCCACCTGGACCGCCCGCGCGCCGAGCTCGAGCACTGGACGTTCAATCGGGTGCTCGTCATCACCCACATTGTCGGGATCGTCGTAGCCGAGTGCAAGGGCTCGACCATCGCCCCAACATTGGACGGCCCCGCTCTCCAGCACCACGCAGGTGTGCGATTCACCAGCGGAGACATGAATCGCACGTTCTGAGAGCGCAACGCTGCCGGCGGAATCGGGAGTTTCATTGTCACCGATGCGGTCCGTGTTCGCGTAGCCCAGTTGACCTCGCGCCGCGTCGCCCCAACAGCGCACTTCGCCGGTCCTCGAAATAGCACAAGCGTGATTCTTGCCCGCCGCAATGAACGCGGTCGGGCCGCCCAGTTCTATTGGCGGTATCGAGCCAGGGGTTTCATCGTCGCCGATGTATTCCAGTCTGTTCGTGTTGCCGAGCTGGCCATAGTCAGGGGTGCCCCAGCAACGCACGTCGCCGCCGAGCAGGAGCGCACAGGTGAAGTCGCGGCCTGCCGCGAGTTGAATAGCTGGGCCGTCGAGATCGACGCTGGCATCGACCGAGGCGGGCGTCTCATCGTCACCCACGTTGATGCTGCGTCCCAAGAAAGTTGCGAGCCGGTGTCGGCCCGGCGTATCGCCGAAACCCAATGGCCGCAACCAGCCCCAACAACGCACTTCTCCGCTGTCGAGCAGCGCGCAGGTATGGTTAGAGCCAGCGACGACCTGCACCACGGGCGCGCCCACGTCGACGTTGCCCGCCAAGGCCGGCGACTCGTCATCACCAACAGTGTTGGTATGCGCGTAGCCCAGCTGGCCAAACGTGTTCCTGCCCCAGCAGCGGACGCCGCCGCCGTTGATCACGCTACAGGTGTGTTCTGGACCCGCGGCCACTCCATATACGCCTTCGAGCGTTGGCGGGACCGGGGGCATGCTGCAACCGAGCGCCGCCGGCGGACAATTGGGCTCGATGGCCACGCCAGAATCATACTCGCCGGGCCCCGCATCCTGCTCGGCCGGCAACGGCGCAGGCTGCTCCGCATCTGGGGAAGTATCGGGCGGAAGGGTGTCTGCCCGCCGATCCGCGGGCTGGGAGTTCGTTCCCCCCTGGGAGCCTACTTCAGGCCGGGGATTTCGATTCGGGACGACCGGAATCGCACTGCCGATGCGTTGAGTGGGCGCTCCTCCACCGCCCGTAAAGCGGGTGTAATCGGTCCCCTCGCAGGCGACGCAGCTCGCAGCGATCCACAGCAGAGTCTTTTTCATTCCCATCTCACTGCTCCCATATCGAATGGCGTGACCGTCAAGCTACCGTCTCGAAATCCCGGGAGACCGAGCTCCGCGTCTTCATTGGCGCCCCAGCAGTAGAGGGCGCCACTTTCGAGTAGCGCGCAACGGCCGCCAATCGAAAGGGCTAGAGCGGGGCCACCCAGTGCGAGATCCCCGCCGCGTCCCCGTCCCGCCAGCTCGTCAGGCGTGAAGCGTGTGCCGAGGGTCTCGTTATGGCCGTAGCCAAGTTGGCCGCCGAGGTTCGCGCCCCAACAGCGCACGGCGCCGCTCTTCGAGAAGAGAGCACACACGGCGCTAACGTCAGGCCTCGCGCTGATCTGCACCACGCCTAGTCCACCGATGTTCACGTCGCCACCCAAGAGAGTGCTGCCTGACGGACCCGGTGTCGTTGCCGCTGTATCGGGGGTCTCGTTATCGCCGATCTGCTCGGCATGCCCATAGCCCAGCGCCCCATCCCCATTTCCCCCCCAACAGCGCACCCTGCCCTGCTCGAGCAAGGCGCAGGTGAACCCCAACCCCGCCGTCACCTGGAGCGCCGGCGCGCCGATGAGCACGGCGTCGAGCGGCCTCGAGCGATCCGTTTTGTTGCCGTAGCCAAGCTGCCCGAGCGACCCATTGCCCCAGCAGGTGACGAGCCCACCCTCTAGCAATGCACAGGTGTGCCCCGTCCCGGCGCTCACCTGCAGGGCCACAGCATCCAAGCCAATCACGGGCAGCTCCTCATCGGATTCGCCGCCGACGTTCTGCCCTTCATAGCCATAGCCGCATTGCCCATTCACATTGAGGCCCCAGCAGCTCAGCTGCCCCGAAGCGAGCAGAGCGCACGAATGCGCCCCACTCGAGGCGGCGCTGATCTGCACGGCGCGCTCGGATAGCCGAACATCCCCCGTATCTAGCGGCTTGGCGAAACCACGGCCATCGCGCACCACGTCATTCGTCCCCAACAGGCCAGCCACCGTGCCCGTGCGGGGTTCATCGATCAAACGGCCCCAGCAGCGCACCGTGCCGTCATCGAATAGAACACAGGTGTGGGCCAAGCCCGCCGCGACCTGCCAGGCATCAGGGCCGAAGTCGAGCGCCGGTATGTCCGCCGGGTCTTCGTCGTCTCCGACTAGAAGATTGTCGGGGACCAGAGGGTCCAGGTCGTCGAGAGTCCCGAGTTGGCCATGTTCGTTGCTGCCCCAGCAGCGCACGTTGCCGTCATTGAGAATGCCGCAGGTGTGATTTGCGCCGGCCGCAATGCGGCCGAGACCAGTCACCCTGCACGCACCGGCGCCGTCACACTGCGCTCCGACGCCGCAAGCAGCTCCGGCACGCGTATGCAGCGGCTCACACGGGGCGCATTGTCCAGTGCCAGAACAACTACCGGGCGCTGGCGCCCGATACTCGACGCACGGCTCCCTCGGGTCACACGTCGGCACGGGGCAGCCGAGGTCCGGCTCCGGGTACGCGTCGCAAACGCCCTCGACCGCTATCTTTTTTAGGCAGCTCGGGTCTTCGTCATATGACGCGCAAACGCCGGGCTGCGATGGCGCGTCGCAGCGTTCACACAGGCCATCGCACGGAGCATCGCAGCAGACTCCGTCGGCGCACTGCTGGCTCGCGCACTCCGCCGCACCGCCGCAAGGCTCGCCCTTGTCGAGTAAACACGCGCCAGCGATTTCGCGCTGCTGGCTGCTGCATACACACTGGCCAGTTGCGGCGCACACCCGGCCGTTCGCTAGACAATCCGCGTTGCAGCAGCGTGGTGTGCCATCGACGTCGAGCTGGCAAACGCCGGAGTTGCACTCGTCATCGCCGGCACAATCGGGCGTGCCGTTGGCAAGCTCGACCGAATCGGGTTTCACGAGTACCTTGGCCAGCGCCAACGGCTCACCCGAGTGACAGGCGCTGACCGCGATGAACAACCAACGCCAGTCGAATGAGCCCCGCATGCGCGTCGGATACTAGCAGTGGAGTCGATGGGGTCGACCGCTATCTGTGGCATGACGCCAGATCCCTATTACCCGATTTGTCCGCGCTTGCGTCTTGCGCCCCCCGATCGAGCCGACGTCTCTACCAGGTCCCACGAACGCGGAGCTCGAACTCGGATGCGCTGCTCGCCAGCTGCACCTGGGCAGCTTCGCGGCTTTCAATCAAGGTCCAGAGGCCGGCGCCTATCGCAACGAAACCCACGCCCGCTGCGATAATCGGCACCGCGTCAAAGTCCTGGATGGAGTCCAAGCGTTCGTTGTTCTCACCAATGCGCTGATTCACACCAGGCTCATTCTCGCGAGACACCCCGGGCCCCGTTTCGGCAGACAACCTATCGTCCTCCGTCTGCCATTGGTCGTGCCGCTCGTCATTCCACATGTAGAGCCCGATAGCACCGCCCACCACCGCAAAGCCACCCGTCGTCAGCACGTAACCCCAAAAGCGCGCAGTGGCGGGCGCGGGTGTGCTCTGGGGAGCTTCGCTTTCGAGGGGCGGCGTCGCCCCTCGTGTCACCGAAGCTGTTGCAGCGCCCGCACTGACGCTGGGCTTGGCCGCTGCGCCCCTAGGAGGTAATTGCGGAGCCGCGATCGCCTCGCCCGCGAGTTCGGATGGCAACGCTTGCCCAGCTTCGAGCTGCTCGATCTGCTCCTCTACGTCCTGCCGCCGTTCGGTGCCAATGGCTGCGCCGCCCTCCAAGAGAAACCGCCTCAGAGAGCTGACAGCGGCGCTCGACTCACCGAGCTGCTGCTCGGCTCGAGCAACGTTGTACAAGACCAAGTAATGCGGCTCGGCCGCATAGGCTTCGAGGAACAACGCCTTGGCTGCCGCATAGCGCCCTGCGCGCGCCAGCGACACGCCCGCCGCAAAACACTGGCGGGCGGTGGTCACCGAAGCGGTTGCGTCGCCGGTATTGGCGCTGACTTGGGCCGCTGTCCCCGAAGCAGGCAACTGGGCGGTCCCGCCATTTGCAGCGGCAGCTTCGGACGCTAGGGCTGGCCGAGCTTCGATCTGTTTGATCTGCTCCTGCACCGCGAGCCTCCGTTCGGGGCTGACGGCCGCGCCCCCTTCCGAGAGGAACCGCCGCAGCGTGCTCACGGCGCCGCTCAACTCACCGAGCTGCAGCTCTGCTCGAGCAACGTTGTAGAGAACCAGGTAGTGCGGCTCTGCGGCATAGGCTTCGAGAAACAATGCCTTGGCTGCCGCATAGCGCCCTGCGCGCGCCAGCGACACGCCCGTCGAAAACCATTGGCGGGCGGCCCCGCGTTTTGATGGATCGCTGTTTGCCAGCGGCTCGGACGCGGGAGAGGCTGGCGCAGACGGCTCCGCGCTTGCCGAATGGCAGAGCAGAATCAGGACCACCGCTGGAGCCCTCCGAAACATCTCAATTCTCTCCGTACGGATTCAAAGTCTCGAACGGGAACGAGTGTTCGGGTGGCGTGGAGTCCCCAGCGAGCGGGGGTGCGGTTGCCGGAGCGGTGCCAGCTTCAACGCTCGGCGCCGGAGCATGCTGCGAAGGGTCACCAAGCGTTGGCGAAGAAGTGCGGGGCTTGGGTGGGAAACCCCGCTCCGGTGGACGACTCGTCTTGACGGGCGGCTCGGCGCTCGTGACCTGCTCGGATACTTCCGGAGCCGACGCACTCGGCGTTACTCGGGCGGGCACATCCATGCCGCTCGGTGGCTGTGGCACGTCCACGCTCGAGAGCGGCTGTGCCACGTCCGCGCCAGATGCACGCAACTCGACGATCTGTGTGAAGGTGGGCTCCGCTTCACTCTCGGAGCTCGCTAGGGCCCGAAGCGCCGGGTCACTCAAAACGATCGCGCCAATGCTCGCAGTGCCAACCGACCCCACAACGGCTCCAGCCACCAGCCAGCTCACTCGCCCGCGCCAGCGCTGACGGCCCCCCGTTCGTTCTCGAGCTAGCGCGCCAGCTGTGAGCGTATGGCCTGGCCGCTTTCGCAATGGACCCAACGCATCCGCGAGTTCACCGGCGTCCGCGTAGCGCCGCTCGGGGTCCCTATGCAGGCAACGTTCCACTACGGCGTTCAGCTCCCCGGGGCACGCGGGCAACAGCTCCTTCAGCGGCCGATGGCGTTGGGTGAGCAAGTGAAAGATGATCGCGTTGTAGGAGTCTCCAGGGTGCACCACGGCGCCCGTCAGAGCCTCGTAAAGTATGGCACCGAGCGCGTACACGTCCGACCTGGGATCCACGTCCCTCGAGCCCTTGGCTTGCTCCGGGGACATGTATTGCGCCGTCCCGAGCTCCGCGCCGCTCGGGGTCAAATGGCCGTCAAATTCTTGCAAGGCCCGAGCAATGCCGAAATCGAGAATCTTGACCCAGGGCCGGCCGTCACTGCGCTCAACCAGCATCACGTTTGACGGTTTCAGGTCGCGATGCACGACGTGTTGGCGATGAACGTAAGCCATGCCGCTCGCCATCTGGATCAGGATCTCGAGCGCTGCATCCGGCGGCATGGGCGCCTGCTTTTCGAACACCTGCTTGAGCGTGTGCCCTTCCAGGTACTCCATGACCAGGAAAGGCGACCTGCCGAGGAATGTGCCGTAGTCGAGCACAGCGGTCAGATGCTCGTGCTCCAGCTTCCCCAATAGGCGCGCCTCACGCCGAAATCGAGCGGCGCTGCGTGAGCGACCGGCAAGCTCGGTACGCAAGAATTTGAGGGCGCAGCGACGGCCGACCGCTAGCTGCTCTGCCTCGAAAACGGCTCCCATGCCTCCCGCGCCGATCGAGCGCGTGATGCGATAGCGTTCATCGATGACGCCACCGACGGGAGGCAGCGCGAAGGTTTCGGGCGCCTCCGGCTCCTCCGTTGCGAGGGGATCATTTCCGGGCAACACCTGCCCGCTCGGCTTCTGCCGCCAACAGGCGGCGGGCGCGGTGCCGAGGGACGCCAGCCTCCAGCGCCGCGTTGCTCACGTTGCCCTCGTGTTTTTCCAGCGCCACCCTCAGCCGGTTGAGCTCGCGCGCGTGGCGGGAAAGCCAGGCGAGGCGCCGGGCCGAAGCGTCAGACGCTGGTGCACCTGGGCTGGCCTCTGTTTCATCCGCCTCGGGAGCCGCCTGAAAACGCTCCGGCAGGTCGCTCAGGTTCAGCCGAGGTTTGCCGGAAGCCCCCAACACGACCGCCAGTTGCTTGAGCTCTCGCACGTTGTAGGGCCAGTCGTAGATGCACAGCGCTTCGATCAGGCGACTATCCAGGAACGGAGGGGGACTTTGCTCTTCGGCTAGAAAATTCGACAGCAGCCGCAGCACTTCTTGCCGCCGCGCCCGTAGCGGCGGCATCGTGAGCTCGACCCCGCTGGAGCGCGCGTACAAATCCCCCCGGAAGCTGCCCTCCGCCGCGAGCTTCGACAGCGGTTCCTGGCAGGCCACGATCAGGCGAAAATCGATAGCTACCGGCTCCGTTGCACCGAGCGGCGTCACCGCCCGCTCCTCCAATACCCGCAGCAGCTTGCCTTGAACAGCGAGCGGCAGATCGGCAATCTCATCCAGAAAGAGCGTACCACGATGCGCGGCTCGGATATGGCCTTCTGCGGACTCATGCGCTCCGGTGAACGCCCCCTTCCTGTGGCCGAACAACAGCCCTTCAGCCATGGCTTCAGGCACCGCAGCGCAGTTGAGCGCCACCAGACGCCCGGAGCGGCCGCTATGCCGATGGATAGCCTGTGCGAGCCCTTCTTTGCCGGTGCCGGTTTCGCCGTAGATTGCAATCGCGAGGTCGCGTTGCGCGAAGGACTCGAAAGGCCCCAGGGCGGCGCGAGTGGAGGCGCTGACCAGGAGCCCAGAGGCCAATGTCGTAAAAAGCTCACCCGCTTCGATGGATGCGCGAGGCACCGAGCACACCACCCCAACCCAATCACCGATTCGCAGCGTATCTTGTTGCTCGAGCGCGACCACGTCACGCCGCTGCGCGTTGACCCACGTACCGTTCTTGCCGCCCAAGTCGCGGAGCAACCACAAAGGGCCCGTTTTCTCCAACGAAGCGTGCTGCCGGGAAACCTGGCTGCCCTCGAGGTGAAGCGTGCACGACTCGGATCGCCCAAGGGTGGCCCGCCGCTGAAATGCGTCGAAGCGCTCGTCGGGGGTCAACCAAAGCACCCCCAATACATGCTCCGGATGGACGGCCCTTTCGGTCGATGCTTCCGTGGTCGTCTCGTCGGTCACCGCCACCAGTTTTCCCTACCGGACGATGCCCTGCCAGCGCTAGATCAGTGCCCGGCCATTTGGTCGACGCCTGCGCCCCAGAGCCAGCGCAGGGTATCGGGCAGGATTGCTCCGCCGTGTTTTCCGTCGTGGCCGCCCTGGCCGCCCACGAACTGGTGCTCGTATTTGCGCCAGGCGAGCGCCGACGCCATCTGGAGGTTGCCAAGCCACCAATTGCCGAACTGTGTCTCCAGATCTTTTTCGCCGCTCTGCAGGAAGACCTTGAGATCGCGCTTCGCCCACTGGCGAATGTAGAACGGGTAATTGTGGCCGCCGCGGATGTCGGTGAAGCTGCCGACATGGCTCAGCACTTTGTGAAAGCAGTCGGGCCGCTGCCAGGCCACGGTGAAAGCGCAAATGCCACCGGATGACATGCCGCCGATCGCCCGCTGTTTGGGATCGGCGGAGACGCGGTGCGTCTTTTCGACCTCGACCACCATCTCCTCGATGATGAAGCGCGAATATTTCTCGGTGAGCGAATCGTATTCGTAGCTACGGTTGTCACTCCCCCACGGGCCTTCAGGAGGCGCCTTGCCGGAGTGGCCGGGGTTGATGAACAGGCCCAGCGTTACCGGCATCTCGCCCTGGTGAATCAAATTGTCGAAGACGACCGGCACGCGGAAGTCGCCGGCCTCGGAGACGTAGGCCTGGCCGTCCTGGAACACCATCAGAGCCGCAGGTGTGTCCGAACGATACTGAGCAGGTACGTAAAGCCAGTAGTCGCGCGCCGTGCCCGAGAAAATCTGGCTCTTGAATTCGCGTCTCGAGATCTCTCCGCGCGGCACGCCGGATTGGCGCTCGGAGTCCTTTGTATGAACGTATTCCACTCTGCACCTGCTTCAGTTCGAGCGCGCTGGAAAGCCCCGTCGGGGGCGCTCGGATGGCGCTACTCTCGAGGATAATGGAGCCGCAGATAACGGCGCAGCAATGACCCGAATAGACCGCAAATAAACCCAAACAAAACACTGCGAGCCCGTGAGCCGGCGAGGCAAGCCTTTTGTCTTGACCGGGCCCCATCGCCAAGTCTTACTGTGTGGCTGAGTAGTGAGTAGGTAGGAGCTCAGGACCCGATGGCAGGTGCTTGGAACCCCAATCGTTGGTCGTCGAGTTGGAACGCACCCTGGGGGCGCCGCCTGAAGCTGATTGCTGGCGCCCTGGTGACGCCCCGATTGCGTCTGGTGCGGCCCCTCGCTGACGTCCCGTTGGGCAACGTTTGGGTGGCTGAGCATCTGTCCCTGAACGCTCTAGTGGCCGTCAAGTTCCAGGCCGACGCCGGGTCTGACGACGACGAACGCGGGAACCAGACAGATGCACCACCGCCCTCCGCCGATCGTTTTGCGCGCCAGGCCTTCGTGGCGGGGCGCTTGTCGGAGGCCCACCTGGTGAAGATCGTGGAGCAAGGGGTCGCCAAGGGTGCGGTCCCGTTCATTGCCAGCGAGCTGCTCGAAGGCAAGAGCTTGCGGCAACGGTTGCTCCAGGTCGGGTCGATTGGGCTCCTGGAAGCACAAGACGTGCTCCAGCAAGTGGCGAGCGTGCTCAGCAAGGCTCACACGCTCGGGCTTGCTCACGGCAGCCTGTGCCCGGATCATCTGTTCTGGTTGGAGGTGGCGAACCGCCCCTTCGTGAAGATTCTGAACTTCGGCGAAGCGGCAGCTCCGAGCACCGGCGAAGCGCCGAACCCTCGGCGCCATCCCTATCTCAGCCCGGAGCAGTTGCAGTCCGGGCGCGGCAATACCGCCGAGAGCGACTTGTGGGCGCTGTCGGTGACGCTCTACGAGTTGCTCACCACGACGCTGCCCTTCGAGGCGGCGACGCCGGAGGGCATCACGGCGGCAATCTGCGGCTCCGACTTTGCTCCGCCGACGCAATACCGGGGGGATCTGCCCGAATCCGTCGACGCTTGGTTCACGCGGGCTCTCGCGAAGGATCCGTTGAAGCGATTTCAGAGCGCCTCGGAGCTCGCGCTCGGGTTCGCACGCGCTCTGGTCGACGAAGCCGAGCCGGCGCGTCCGAGCTCACCGGCGCACGCGTCCGATCCGTGGCGTCCCGAGGTGGACGCGCTCACGCCGCACGTTTCTACAGCCCCAACCGCTGCGGTCGCCAGTCCTGAAGCCATTGCTGCGGCTCGGTCCGCGTTGGCACAGTACATCGAACTGCCGAAGGCAGACGCACCTGCTCCCAATGCCGCTAGCTCGGCATCGATCGATAGCGTCTCGAGCTCCGAGCCACCGTTACCCCGCTCCGAACGCGCACAGTCCATTCACGCGCTGATCGACAATGCGCTGAACGATCAGCCGTTGTCGGACAGTGTGATGGGGGACAATGTGATGGGGAACAACGCTTTCTCGGACAACGCTACGGAGCGCAGCGCCACCGAGCGGGCGCTGGCCGGTGTCAGGGAGGCCCCATCGTCATTGCCCGAGATCGACGAGCAGGCGCCGGACGCTGACGTTGACCGCGCTCTACAACGCCTCGATGGGCCGAGCCTGCCCCGCTTCGGGGAACCCACGATGGATGGAGCCGACGGCGCAGCCAAGCTGGACATGGGCAAGAGCGAAGCGGTGACGGCCAGCGTGAACGCGCTGGCCAGCATGCCCGTGGATGCGCGTGTCGCTCGCGAATCGTCCGCCGCGCCGAGTACCGAACGGAGCATTGCGAGTCTGGACGACGAGGACGACGAAGCAGACGACGAAACGTCTCTGAACGCCGACAGCCTGCTGGAAGACGACGACGAAACGGTCCTGAACGCCGACAGCCTGGTCGAAGAAGACGGTGAGGACGACCAGGACGACGAAGAGGAGTTGACCCGCAAGTGGGACATGCCGGCGGGTTGGGCTCCGCGAGACGGAATTGGGGGTCCCGAGCGCATCTCGAGCCTGCCTCCGCCTCTGCGGCGCAGTTCCCGGCCCCCGCCCCCTCCGGGCGCGGTTCGCTCCGGCACGTCGTGGTCAGTGGACGCGCGCCCGCGTCCGTCGCTCGCGCTCACGGCGCTCACCGGTGTTGCTTCGCCGATCGGCTCATCACCGGGCCGCACGGTCACGGCTGTCGCGGCCGCAGCAGAACCGCGCACGGTAGTGGCGCGCGCTGTCGGCGCACCGGGCTGGCCGAGCGCCAAGACAAAGGTGCTGCTCAGCGCGCTATTAGCCGGTCTCGGCTTATTGACGACGTGGCGTTTCATGAAAGCTTCGTCTGCGCGAGCGCGGGCCAGCGCCGAGCTGCAGAGCATACCGACAGCCACGTCAGCGCTCTCCCCCGGGGGGGCCGAACCACTGTCGACGAAGACGTTGGCCGCCCGCAGCGCGGAAAGGCGGCGCGAAGCCTCGCTGCAAGTGATCCGCACGGACGATCTGCCGCCAGCGCCGGAAGAGACCGAAGACGCTGAACAGGCCGGGCCAGCCGCGGGCGCCAACGCGCCCGTCGCCGAAGCCGCAACCGGGCCAGCCACTGTGCAGCCTCCCAAGGCGCCGCCCCCGGTCAACCAGACAGCACGAGCCGTCGTGGGCGTGCTCGCCCCCAAGGCACCCCCGCCGCCACCCAAGCACGCAGTGACGACCGCCAAGCTGAAGGCCACCGCCATCGGCAACAAGGAGCGGAAGCACCCGAGTGCCAAGCCCGCGAAGGCGCCCTCAGACTGCACGCCCCCCTACTATTTCGACAAGAATAACATCCGGCGCCTCAAGCTCGAGTGCTTGTAAGGCACGGCCGTTAGCCACTGACGACGTGACGGCCTGCCAGGCTGCGGGCGCACAGCGTTCCGAGGCCTCCGCGAGCGCGAAATAGGTAGCTGCCGGCGCACGGCAGGGTCACGAAGTTGTCGAGCAGCTCGAGCCGCCCGGCTTCGTCCCAGAGGAACAGATCGATCACGGGGCGATCTGTGTCGACCAGCACGCCGTCGGGGTGTTTCACGATGCTCAACGCTGGCGCCGCGACGACCGCGTCTTTGGGCTCCGAGAGCAGGCGGAAGGTGCGCATGCCGAGAAAGCTGGCGCTGAGGAACGAATCGCGAACGCCCAACCCGCGCAGATCGATGTCCATGCTCGCGCGCCGATCACCGGGCGCGAGTTCGACCGGTTGCGCGATCCGGCGCAACACTTCTCCGTCGCTGAGGCGGCGCGCCTCCAGCACAGCCTCGCCCTGGACTCCGCTCGGCGCGTTCTCGAGCAACGTCCACAACCTGGCCCGGTCGTCCCCGATCTCGAACTCCAGGCTGATGTGGGCCGGCGCGTACAAGCGCCGCAGCTCGAACGCCGCCGCCTTGTAAGCGCCGTCGGAGTCGAGCACGGCCCAACTCTGCACGGGCCAGCAGTCATTGAGCTGCCAGATCAGCGCGCCGCGACAACCCGGGGTGCGCCGAAAATGTTCGATACCGAAGCGCAACGCGTCGCGCTGGTTGAGCTGTGAGCTGTACGTGAACTCTTCGAGATCGCGCGCGACCGGATAGTGTAGCTCGACGTAGCTCACGTACGTATCGTAGCCCTTGCCCGTCTTGTCGTGCCAACGCGCGAGCGGATCGCGCACCGACCGGCACGACCAGTCGGCGTCATTGGACGAGCCATCGCTCGCAAAGATGCGCCGCCACACAGCGTGCCCCGGCGCGCTGGCAAAGCCAAACTCGGACGCGAAGCGCCCGGTCGAATCCTTGTAGTGCTTCCAGTCGCCGCGGCCGTGCCATACGTCCCAATAGTGTTGATCGCCGATGTTGCCGTCATTGGCGTTTTCGCCGCCGATCGGTGACGAAGCGACATAGGGGCGGCCCGGATCGAACCTTTGGACAACGTCCGGCAGCGTGCCGTCATACAGCTTCTCCCCGTAGTAGCGCCCCGGCTGCGGCTGCGGGCGCCCCCATTTCGAGTGCCACATGGTGAGGTTTTCGTTGTTACCGCACCAGAGCGCGAGGCTCGCGTGATTGCGCACGCGCGTGATGTTGACTTCGGCTTCCTCGCGCAGCACGCGCTGCTCGGGCTCATCGTCCGGCACGTAGCTGCAGGCGAACGGAAAATCTTGCCAGACGAGCAGACCGAGCTCATCGCAGCCGTCGTAGAAATCGTCGCTCTCATACACGCCGCCGCCCCAGATCCGCAACATGTTCATGTTCATGTCGATGGCGCGCTCGAGCTGTTCGCGAGTGCGGGCTCGGTCCACGATCGAGGGGAACGAGTGGTCGGGGATCCAGTTCGCACCGACCGCCCACAGGCGTTTGCCATTCACCACGAACTCGAACGACTCGCCTTGCGCGTCCGGCTCACGTAACAAGCGCACCGTGCGCAGACCGATCTTTTGGCTGCGCCGATCGAGGGCGCTCATGGCGAGCGCCTCCGGGCGCGCTTCTGCCGGCACCAAGAAGCTGTCGACGCGGTACAGCCGCTGCGAACCCATGCCGCGCGGCCACCAGAGCTCGGGCTTGCCAAGGCTGACGCTGCCGCCGTCCGCCACGGGCGCGTCGACGCCTTCCACGACGTGATACACACGCCCCGGGCCGTCCCAGGTGCTCTGAAACGCCAGCTCCACCGCGCCACTCGGCAGATGCGTCTGGGTGACGTGGACATCGAGCAGGCGCGCCGAGAACTCGATCAACGAGACGTCTCGCCAGATGCCCGCCGAGGTGAGCCGGGGCCCCCAATCCCATGCGAACATGTATTGCGCTTTGCGCACGAAGGCTCGTTCGTCGAAACGCGCCACGTCATCGGGCATGCCCTCCTTGGCGAGGAAACGCGCGCGGCGCTCACGCCCGATGCGCGCCGACGAATCGAACTCGATCTCGATCTCGTTTTCGCCCTGCTTCAGCTTACCGGTCAGCTCGAGGTTCAGGGGCACGAACATGTTGTCGTGCGTCGCGATCTGCTCGCCGTTCAGCGACACGCGGCACACGGTGTCGAGGCCGTCGAAGGCGATCACCTGGCGAGGCAACGCGGGATCGGGGGCAAACGCGAAACGCCGCCGGTACTTCCAGGCTGTTTCATCCACCCACTGGCAGCCGAGCTCGGCGCGTGCTCCAAACGGATCAGCGATGACGCCGTGGCGCACCAGATCGAGGTGCACGTGCCCGGGGACACGAGCGCTCAGCCATTCGAGATTGCTGAAGCCGAGCTTGCTGGCGCGGCCGTGAGTATCGAGCCACGTGGAGGCCGCAAACTCCCACTGTCCGTTGAACGAAAAAACGCGTGCAGCTGTTCGAGTCACGGTGCGCGAAGGTAGTGCTCCCTCCGGGAACTTTCAATCCGGCGAACTTTCGCGGGATCTTGGCGCGAATTCGCCGCCCAGCAGCTCACCAGCGGGCAGAATCGTGAGCACCAAAACGCGCGTGCTGCGGGCAACGCTTCGCGAATGCGCTCGAGCACCGCAGCAAGCCGCGCACGGTGTCGGCGGGCGAGAAGCCGTTGCGGAAATTGTTCACCCCAATCATCAAGATGACGGCTGAGAGTTTGGTGCCAGCGGGGATGCCCCGCTCGATGCGCCACAACACGTGCTGCGTCTGATCGCCGCCGATGCCGAGGCCGAAGGGCGTGTACGCCGAGAAGGATCGGCGAAAGGAGTCGGAATTGCATCACGCTTCGAGGGTCGAATCGCCGATGACGAGCAGGCGCGCGCTCTGCCGCTCGGGCGAGGACACTGCCGTTTCGGCGCCGGTTGGAAGGGGGCGCCACGACGCTGGATTCAGCCGAGGCCCTCGCCGCAGCGACGGCCCAGGCCGAAGGATTCTCGGCCAGCGGGAAGGGCATAGATAACCACTCCGGTTTTCGTTAACCTTGGCGGTTGATGGAGCTCGATCAGCAGGTGGCGATCAAGGGCCGGACGTTTCGCGCTGTGCGCGCGCTCGCCGCGCCGGGTGACCGCGTCGAGTGCGCCGCGGCCTTCGCCGACGCCGCCTCGGCATGTGAGTGACTCGCAGCGCCGTCTTAGTTGCGCTCGGGTGCGCCGCGCTCGCGTGCAGTTGCTCTAGCCGCGAACTATTGCATCTGCTCCCCGGGGCCCCGGAACGGAGCGAGACAGCAAACAGTTCGGCTAACGGAGGGCCCACGGGGCCGGGTGCAACCGAGCGCGCCCTGGCCGGATTTTTCTCGGAGCTCGCGCGCGCCCCAGCGCGCGAGCCGCGTGCATTCGCCGTCGCCAGCCACCCGGGAGGGCTGATCGGCGCCGCGCTCGATCGGCCTGAGTCCGCAGCTCAGCCCTGGCGGCGCGCCGCCGACGTGTCGCAGCCGCCCCTGCTCGGCGGACAGTTAGTGGTGGTTGGGGAGGGCAAACAATTTACCGCGCTCTCGGCGGATACCGGGACGCCGCTCTGGTCGATCCCCCAAGACGGGGCACGGCTCAACGGCGTCAGCGATGACGGGCGCCATACGGCGCTCACGCTCGATGACCCGCGCAGCGGAGCCCGCTGGATCTCCCTCCACGACAGGAGTGGCGCTGAGCTCTGGGCGGTCGACGCGGCGGGCGGCATCGGCGCGGGGCTGCTCGTAGCAAACGCGTTGCTCGTACCCTGGGGCGGCCAATTCGTCTCGGCGATCGACGCCCCGACTGGGCGTGAAATCGGGCGTGAGCGCTGGGCCACGCCCGCCACGCAGGTCTTCGAGTTCGATGGCCACGTGTTCGTGGGAGGCCCGCCCTGGCAAATCCCTGGTGCTCCCTCTGCACAGCGCTACGCGCCACCGCGACGGCCCTTGCCCGGCAAGGTCCGCGTTGGCCCCAGCCACAGCGAGCGCGATCCGGAACCCCAGATCACCTGGCTGTTCGTGCCAGCGGTGGGCGACAGCGTGAGCGGCAATGCGAGCCGCAACGCCGTTTATCTCGCCAGCTACGAACGAGTGGTCTTCGGCCTCGACGCGCAGCAAGGCGCGCTGCGCTGGGTGAAAGAACTGCCGGGCCGCGCGCTGGCCGCCGCGATCGGCGGCGCGGGGCTCGTCATCTGTGACGACCAGGGCTCGATCCAGCTCGTGCGTGCGAGCGATGGCCGAACCGAAAAGCGCGTCCAGTTGATCCAGAGTGCGCGTAGTTTTCGGTCCGAGTCCCTGCTGTCCGCATGCAGCCTGTCGGCGGGGCCCGCGATCACGACCCAGGCCGGCAGCGCCGGGCCCGCTGCTGACGAATCGCTCGTCGAGCAACTCTCGCGCATTCTCTCGCTCGCGGATCCGGCGCTCGGCGGCGCTCAGCGATTTCTTGCGCGCGAGCTGAGTGCCCGCCCCGAACCGGAAGCGACGCGGGTTCTGATCGAGCTCGGGGCTCGGCGCAGCGCCGATCGGGTGCTCGCGCAGGAAGCCGAAGATTTGCTCGCCACGCGTCGCAATGGAGTGGACTTCATGCTGGCGGCGCTGGCGGGCGAAGGTCGCTGGGGGAGCGACGGGACGTTGCCGCCGCTCGGAGCGCTCGCCGATGCATTGGCCGCACTCTCCGAGACGCGCGCGGCCCCGCTCCTGGCAGAACAGCTGGGCCGCCCCGGACATCCACCGCGAGCCGTGGCCCGCGCCGCCGCCGCGCTCGAGGTCCTGGCCAGCGAACGCGAAGCGGCGCTCGTGGCCCGATTTTTCGCGCTACATCGCACCACCGCAGACCACCCCGAACGTGTGGAAGCAGTGGTCTCTGCGGCGCGCACGCTGCTGCGCATCGGAGGCGCGACCGGCCGCCGCGCAGTCGAGCGCGCGTTGCGGGATCCCCTCACGCTGGCAGACGTCAAAATCGCCCTGCAAAAGCTGCTGGATACAAAGGCAGCGGGCTCCAGTCCCGGCCCAGCAGCAACTCCAGGTCAGCCAAAGTAGCCGCGGACTGCTATGGAGGATAGAGTTAGAGCCCCGACCCCGCACCCGCGCTCCGGCCTTCCATGAACCAGCAAGTTGCTTCAGCGGCGCTGTATTTCAGCCTGGTGGCCTATTCGACCGCCGCGACGCTCTACTTCGTGGAACTGGCGCGGCGTGAATACACGCCCGAAGGCAACGTCTGGGCGGCGCGGGTCCTCGCGGTCGGCACGGTCACCCACGCGATCCAGCTCGGGGTCGAAAGTATGGTGACCAAGACCTGCCCGGTGGAGTCGCTCCCCTTCTCCCTCAGCCTCAGCGCACTCATCACCGCAATTTCCTACATCCTGATTCGCCGCCGCTGGCGCGTTGACGCCCTGGGCGTCGCCGTCGTCCCGATCGTCGTGGGGTTTCTGGTGGGCGGCCAATTCGTAGGCTCCGGCCCTCACCTCAATCACTTGCCGCGCGGCCTCTTGGCGATTCACATCGCCTCGAACCTGCTGGGCCTCGCGCTATTTCTCTTGGCGGGCGCGGCCGGCGCATTTTACATCCTGCAGGAACGACGGCTCAAATCCAAACGCATGCCCTCGCGGCTGCCCCCGCTCGAGGCGTTAGATACGACTGAGCACCGGCTCTTGCTCGCTGGCTTCCCGCTGCAGACGCTCGGGGCCATCAGCGGCGCTGCCTTCCTGTCTGATCTTCACATGGGCCAAGCCCAACTCCTGCAAGTGATTCTGGCGTACATGACCTGGGCGCTGATCGCCGGCGTGCTCTTGGTTCGCGCGATCTTGGGCTGGCACGGCCGGCGCATGGCCTACGGCACGGTCGCCGGCGCGGCCTGCGTGGTCCTGGTTCTGTTCCTGTACATCCTCCGGGGCAACGGAGCCTGAGCCATGTTTGCCGTCGTCGGGTTATCGCATCACACCGCGCCGATCGAGGTGCGCGAGCGCATCGCGCTCGAGCCGGCGCAGATCGAGGCCTTGCTCAAGCAGCTCGTCGCGCGGCCCCAGGTGGCGGAAGCGCTCGTGCTTTCCACCTGCAATCGCGTCGAAGTCCTGGTTTGCGCGCCGGAGGGGGTGGACCTCGACGAGCTCGATCGGATCGTCTGCGCCGAGCTCGCTGTCCACGCCGAAGCGTTGAGCCCTTACCTGTACCGCCATCTCGGGGCGCCAGGCATCAAACACCTGTTCCGCGTGGCCGCATCGCTCGATTCCCTGGTGGTGGGTGAGCCACAGATTCTGGGTCAGCTCAAACAAGCCCTGGAGTTCGCTCATGAGGTGGGTAGCGTGGGCCCCGCGTTGCGCCGCGCCACCACCCACGCCATTCGAGCGGCCAAACGCGTACGCACGGAAACGGCGCTGGGCGTCGGACAGGTCTCGGTGCCGAGCGTCGCGGTGGATCTCACCCGGCGCATCTTCGGCGATCTGAAAGGCCGTCATGCGGCCCTGCTCGGCCTCGGGGAGATGGGGCAGTTGGTGGCCAAGCAGCTCGGCGCGGAAGGCGCGCGGCTCGTGGCCTTGGGCCGCAACCCGGAACGCGTCGCCGAGCTCGCCAAGGTGCTCGGCGCGACACCGCGCGGGCTCGACCAGCTCGAGGCCACGCTGCTCGAGGTGGACGTGCTCGTGGCCATGACGAGCGCTCACGGTTTCGTCGTCGACCACGACACCGTCGCGAGGCTCACGCGCCAGCGCCGCGGCCGGCCGCTGTTTTTCGTGGATCTGTCGGTGCCGCGCAACATCGATCCGCGCATCGACGGGCTCGATGACGTGTTCCTCTACAACATCGACCACCTGTCGCAGATCGTCCAGCAGACGAAGACGAGCCGGCGCGGCGAAGCGGAGCGGGCCGAACAGATCGTGCTCGAGGAGACGCGCAGCTTCGAGCGCGCGGCATCCGCCGAACAAGTCACGCCGACGGTGGTGGCGTTGCGCCGGCAGCTCGGCGCCGCGCTCAAGGCCGAACACGAGAAGAGCCAGCGAGCCAAGCTGCGCCATCTCACCCAGGCCGATCATGAAGCTGTCGAACGCATGCTGGACGCGGCCTTGAACAAGATCCTCCACGGTCCGACCCAGCGCTTGCGCGAGCTCGCGTCCAACCCGGCCGACGCGGAGCAGCTCGACGGCTACGTCAGCCTGCTGACGGAACTGTTCGCGCTCGACGGCAGCGATCCTTCAAACCAACGTCCGGAGAGCTTGCCCCCTCGCGCCGCCAAGGCCAAAGGGCGAGACTCCATCCCGGCCCCATCACCGAACGAAGCCCTTCCGGCGGGCGAAGCCGCAGGAGAAACCCGATGAGCAGCGGCCGCACCGTCACGGTGGCCACGCGAAAGAGCGCGCTGGCGCTCGCACAATCGCGAGCCTGGATGGCAGCATTGAGAGAAAAATCACGCGTCGAGACCCAGGAGCTGCTCGTCGTCACGACGGGCGACCGCATCCAGGACCGGCCTTTGAACGAGGTCGGCGGCAAGGGCCTGTTCCTGAAGGAAATCGAAGAAGCCCTACTGGCGGGCCAGGCCGATCTCGCGGTGCATTCCCTCAAAGACGTGCCCGCCGAGCTGGCCCCCGGCCTGTTTATCGGCTGTGTGCCGCTGCGTGAGGACGCGCGCGACGCGATCAAGACGCGGAGCGGTTGTGCGTTCAAGGATCTGCCCCGCGGCGCTCGCGTCGGGACGTCTTCGTTGCGGCGCATCGTCCAGCTGCGCGCAGTGCGGCCGGATCTGGACTACGTGCCGCTGCGCGGCAACATCGATACCCGCTTGCGTCGTTGTGAAGAGGGCGCCGTCGACGCGGTGGTGCTGGCGTACGCCGGGCTGCGGCGCCTGGGCCGCGCCGAAGACGTCACTGAGCTGCTCTCCACCGACGTGTGTCTGCCGGCCGTGGGCCAAGGCGCACTGGCCATTGAAGTGCGCGCCGGGGACGAATCGATCCTGGGCCTGGTGTCCGAGCTGGAAGACGCCGAAACCGCGCTGCTGACAGCGTCCGAGCGAGGCGTCCTCTTGGCCGTGGACGGCAGCTGCCAAGTGCCGGTGGCGGCGTATGCCGAGCACATCGGCACCGAGCTCCGGTTGCGAGCGCTGCTCGCGGAGCCGGACGGCAGCAATCTGCGCCGCGAAGAGCTCCGCTGCGCGTGGCCGGAAACGCTGCAGCGCGCCCAAGAAATTGGTGCGACCGTCGGCCGCGCCCTGCGTCGCTGACCGGAGCGCGTCCTGTTTTGTTTACGGGCAAAGGAGCGCACGATAGGCTGCTCGAGCCGCGGGGGCACCGAGATCACCCCACACCCCAGCTGGGGGCACCTCTGGAGCACCTCGGCGCGCGTAGGACTCTGGCCTACACCGTTTAGATAAGGCAGTCTCGGTCGTACAAGAGTGTCGAGCACGTCACCAGGCCGCGGGGCTCCGCGGCACCATCCACCCCGTGCTAGCCTGACGACCCCCGCACGCTAACCGCAGCATCCCCGAAGAGGAGCTCATGCAAGATCTGAAGAAGGATACGAATAAAGAGGGTCCCCGCGCCTCGCAGCTCGGCAAGGGACGGGAACGCTTCCTCGCTCATGTCATTGAGCACGGCTTCGAGGTCGGGCGCCGTTCGCCTGAAGACTTCGTGCGGCACTTCCCCCCGACCTTGATGATGGAAGGCTTGAAAGATCAGGCCCGGCTGCGCGCCGACATCCTGGTGCTGGCCACCGGGGTGAAGGAGAAGGTCGCGATCAAGAAGACCTGGGAGTCCTGTGCGGACGATCTCCAGATCGCCCTGGACGAAAATGAGACCGACGCCACGGCGATCATGAAGATCTTCCAGCTCGACGATCGTGTCCGCTACCTCGACCACAAGGCCCTCTGGTCCTACGTGACGGAAGGCGAGTTCTGGAAGATCTCGCCGAGCCGGCAGAAGGAATACGCTGCGGCCAAGAGCCACATGGCGTTCATGTTGGCGCGAGCGCTCGACGACAAGCTGCTCACCCACGCTGACATCGTCGAAGGGATCACGGTCGAGGAGCTGGCCTCCC
Organism: Deltaproteobacteria bacterium; assembly: GCA_043780025.1. Taxonomy (GTDB): domain Bacteria; phylum Myxococcota_A; class Polyangia; order Polyangiales; family Polyangiaceae; genus SZUA-265. Next base: position 8,913 of record JAYWEH010000092.1, on the reverse strand, counting down.
GCCTGCCCAAGAGCGAGCTCGGCAAGATCATCAAGGGCGCGCTCGACTGCGGCAAGCGCAACGCCCCGTTCACGGAGTCCGACCTGCTCGGTTCGATGCCGCCGGACGTGCTGGTGAATTACATGCCGCTGTTCCAGGTCTGGGACGCGATCATCGAGAGCAAGATCGCGGTCGAGCACGGCTACGCCGCCAAGAAGAAGGAAAAGACCGAAACGGGGCTCGAGCCCGCGATGGGCAACGTCAGCCTCAGCTCGAACACCTCGAGCGCCAGCAAGAGCGGCCCCAACGTCAGCCCGGTGGCGATGATGTCGGACGAGGGCGCGCCGCCCACCGCCAATGAAGACGAGATGGCGGGTTTCATGACGCCGGCGTCGCGGGCCAGCACCGACAAGCTGGTCGCCAAAGAGGTCAAGGACGCCAAAGACGGCAAGAAGAAGGGCGAGGCTAGCAAATCTCAGCCCAAGACGCCGCCACCTCCATTGCCGCCCACTGCACTCGCAAAGCCCGTCGAAGACCCGTCCACGTGGTCGCAAGAGTTTGACGAGGACACCGAGTTCGTCGACGCGGCAGATCTGCTGGACGAGGAACCCACCATCAACAGCAAGGGCGGCATCGGCGGCAAAGAGTCGATGGTCTGAGATCGTTCAGAATCGGCAACGCATCAGCGCTCGTCGAAGCAACGCCCGCTGCTCCCATCAGGGAGGGCGGGCGTTGTTGCGTGCGGCGCGCCGCTCGATGGCTAGTCGCTCACTCAGAAGGCCAGGGCACGTTGACGTCGAAGAACGCCGTCTTGCCCTGCACCTCACCGACCGCGAGTCCGCGCAGCGGCTTGTCCGCTCCGGCGCTCTCGAAGCGCAGGTCGAGCGAGCTCGGAGAGGGCTTCACACCGAGCAACTTCGGTTGGTCCACGTCGCCCGGGAAGAAGTCCACCCATTTGACGGGCGGCGCAGTGAGCGAAAGCGCGGGGGTTCCCGCGCCACGTTTCCAGTCGTGATTGGCGCGCGGTAGCGCGGCGAACGCCTTCGGCAGTGCCTCGTAGTGCGCCACCAGCTGCTCGGGGAGTTGCGGCGACGGCGAACGCGGATTGGCGGGCAGCTCGAACCAGGCGTTGAGCTCCTCGGAAGCGCACTCCATCTTGCAGGCGAGCCAGGTGGAGCGGACGTCGAAACGGTAGACCTGGTTCGAAGACAGGCCTTTCGGAGCGGTGACCTGGGCGAACACGGCGGTCTCGTTCTCGTAGCCGTAGCTCACGAGGCCCCCAGGCAACTCGAAGCGGCTCGGCACGGGAAACTGGACTTCACCCAGCTCGAAGCCCTCGGGAACTTCGAAATTGACGCGCGTGCTCTGGCCGACGTCTCCCGGGTTTGTCCAGGAGATGCGGTAACCCGGAGTGATCTGGAAGCGCACAGCGAGCAGGAAAGTGACGTTCGAGTGCAGCCCCTGCGCGGACGTCTCGAGCAGCGCCGTGACCACCGACTCCGGCATGGCTTCAGCGGCGGGTGCGCTCGGCTCCGATTCGGGAGCGGCCTCGACGGCAGGCGCGGCAGGGGACTCGGGAGGCGGTGTCGCGGTGCAAGCCGCAACGGCCAAAATGGCCAGCACGGCGGCATGGCGCCGGGAGGGTCGTAGTGTGGTAGTGGTTCGGGCGAGGTCGTTTCGAATCATCATCCGTGGTGCCATCGCGAGCCCAACCAACGAGCCCGTGTTGACTGTGAACGTCAGCGGAGCCATCGGCTTGAGCCGAGCGCGCGATGCGTGAGCAGCCCAAAGCGGTGCAGAAGTGACTCGAAATGGTTGGTTCTCGCGAGCCCGCGCCTGGCTACCTCTGGCTCTCGGGGTGTGTGTTCCGCTACTGCCCTTCGCCGTGATCGGAGAGCTGCCGGGGCAGCGCTGGTTGTCGTCCCACGATGAACACTCAGGGTCATTCGCCGCGGTGGGCGTCGGGCTACTCGTCCTCGACGTGCTCTTGCCCGTGCCTTCGAGCGTTGTTGGGGTGATGCTCGGAGCACGCCTCGGCTGGCGGCTCGGGTTCGCGAGTTGTGCCGCGGGCCTCCTGCTCGGCCACGTCATCGGCTATGGGTTGGGCCGCCTCGCGCCAGAGCGCTGGGCCCAGGGCATGGCGCTTTCGCCCGGCTGGCTCGGAGTGCTTTCGACGCGCCCCGTACCGGTGCTCTCCGAGGCCGTCACGTTGATGGCCGGCGCATCACGCATGCCCTTCTGGGGCTTCGCGAGCGCGACGCTGCTCGGCGATCTGGTTTATGCCGCGGTGCTGTCGAGCACGGGTGCGGCGTTGATCCCGGAGGGCTGGTACTTCACCGTGCTGATCGCGCCGCTTGCCTTGATCGGCGCAGCCTTCTGGGCAGCGCGCGCGCGGGGCGTCCGTTAGCAGTGCCGCCGGGCTCTTGCGCGTCAGCTGCCAGGGCCTTCCGCGGAGCATGGCCGTCGCCACCGACGCGACCGTGGCGAGGGCCACGACCAGCGTCACCGCGCTCAGCCAGGGGCGCGGTCCGGGCTCGGCCGCCGCGGGAAACGGCCGCGCGACGAGCGGGATCAAACCGCGCGGGAGCACGCTGAGCGACAGCGCCAACCCGACCAGCCCTCCGCCGAGGTGAGCCCAGGTATCGACCCCCGGCAGGAAGCTGACCCCCACGCTGAGACACACGCCGAGCACCCAGCCCATGGCGCGCCGGCGCCACGAGGTCGGCGGCAAGAGCCCGCGCGGCCACAGGCGAATGCCGATGGCCGCCGCCATCAAACCCCAGATGGCTCCCGATGCTCCGATACTCATCACGCGCGGTTGGGCGGCGACACTGAGCAGCGCTCCGCCCACCGCACACGCCACGAACAGGATCAGGAACCGGCGCGGACCGATCAACCGCTCCAGCGATTTGCCGAACAGCCATAACATGTAGGCGTTCACGAGCAGGTGCATCCAGTCGTCGTGCAGGAACACGGACGCGAGCAGCCGCTCGATCTCGCCGCGGCACAACGCAACGCCGTTGTTGGCGCCCATGTGCCAGAGCACTGTCGCGTGCGCGGCCCGCGACTTCCACACGTACTCGAGCACGCACAGGCCCGCGCAGACGCCGATCAGCGAAAGCGTCACCGGCGCGGAAGTGCCGAAGGGGGGCGTCCGCTCGAGCTCGTCGGCCTCCGAAGGGATACGGCGCGCCGGAGTCGACACCATTGCTGCTGGGTTTAACGCCCTCGAGGCGGGGCGGCGACCGAATTCACACCCGATTCTGGGCGCCGGGCGCCCTGCCGGGCCAGAGCCTGATAGGCTCGCCGCGTGTTTCCAAGTGGCAGCCCCTCTCGATGCCCGAGGCCGTCGCGGCACACCCGCCTGTGGCTGGCCATCGGCACGGCCCTGATCCTGAGCTGCGCGGAGTCCAAGCGAGATCCCCCAACAGGCACGCCCGAGCGAGCACGGACTGAGCCAGCACCGACGCCAACGGGGACCGCACCTCTCACGACGCCAGCGCCGGCCGCACTGCCCGGCGACCGCGCGACACGGCTGAGCCAGAGCCTGATCATCGTGGATGGCCACATCGACCTGCCCCACCGCCTGCGCTCGAGCAGCGAGAACGGCCAGCTCACGGAGGACGTATCCCAGCGCACAGCCGCCGGGCACTTCGACTACGAGCGCGCGCGCGCCGGCGGGCTCGACGCGCCGTTCCTCTCCATCTACGTGCCGCCGAGCTACCAGACCAGCGGCGGCGCCCGCGGCCTGGCGGACCAATTGATCGATCTGGTCGAGCAACTCGCGCGTGCCCACCCCCAGAGGTTCGCGCTCGCGACAACGCCCGAGCAGGTGCGACAGAACACGCTGGCCGGCAAGGTCTCGCTGCCGCTCGGCATCGAAAACGGCGCGGCCCTCGAGCGCGACCTCGGCAACGTCGCGCACTTTCGTGAGCGCGGCGTGAGCTACATCACGCTCACGCATTCGCGCGACAACGCCATCGGCGACTCCTCCTACGAAGATCGACACACCCACCACGGCTTGAGCCCGTTCGGCGTCGAGGTCGTGCGCGAAATGAACCGCACGGGCATCCTGGTCGACGTGTCTCACGTCTCGGACGAGACCTTCTCCGACGTGCTCGAACACAGCCGCGTGCCCGTGATCGCGTCGCACTCCTCCCTGCGCTACTTCGTGCCCGGGTTCAAGCGCAACCTGAGCGACGACATGGTGCGCGCGCTCGGCAAGAACGGCGGGGTCGTGATGATCAACTTCGGCTCCGAGTTCTTGCTGCCCAAAGCCAATCAGGTCGTCCTCGAGCGCTGGGCGGCGGGCAAGGTTTTCGCGGAGCAGAACCAGCTGAACCGCGACATCCCCGAGCAGCGCCGCCGCATCGAGGCGCACGCGGAGCAGAGCATCTCCATGCCCTACGCCAGCGTGTCCGACGTCGCCGAGCACATCGACCGCGTCAAGCGGCTCGCCGGTGTCGATCACGTCGGCCTCGGCTCCGATTTCGACGGCCTGGGCGACAGCTTGCCGAGGGGCCTCGAAGACGTGTCGCAATATCCGAACCTGTTGCGGGAGCTGCTCGCGCGCGGCTACAGCGAGGCGGAGCTCGAAAAGATCTGTTCGAGCAATTTGTTTCGCGTCTGGCAAACCGCCCTGGATTTCGCACAAAAGCAGGCCGAACCCGCGCCGCCGACAGCCAAAGATTCTGATCCGAGCGGCGAGTAGTTGCAGCTTGGCCGCCGCCCGGCAAAAGTGGTTGGCGGCTCCACATGCACGTCTCCGAGAACGCGGCCCCCGCCGCGGCACCCCGCCCCCGCCGCTCACTGCCGCGCTTCCTGACTTACGTCTGGCCCTACTGGGGCCTGATCGCACGGGCCACGGGCTGCGGCATGTTGAAGTTCCTGCTGCCCTCGACCATGGCGCTGTCCTTCCGGTTCTTGACGGATCGTCTGGTCACTGCCCAGACGGAGGCCGTGCCCGCGCCGCAAGACGTGATCGCCAGCACGCTCGATCGCTACCTGAGCTGGCTCGGACCCAAGCTGGGCCCCGCCTGGAGCTCGCCGTGGGGCACCTTTGATTTGCTGATGCTCACGCTCGTCGGCGTGTACGCCGTGTGGGCGGTCGCGCTGTATTACAGGAGCCAGTGGGCGCAGCTCGCGGGCCACCGCGTGATGATGGATCTGCGCTCGGACCTGTACCGACACATTCACGGTCTGAGCCACGCCTTCTTTCAAGAGAAGCAGTCCGGCGGCATCGTGTCCCGGCTCACCGCCGACATCGCGCTGGCCCAAAACTTCGTGGGCAGCGCCATGACCAACATCTGGATGGATCTGGTCACCTGCGCCGTCTACGTCTACGTGCTCGGTTCGATGGACCTGCCGCTCACACTGGCGGCGCTGGCGGTGTTTCCGTTCTACCTCACCTCGATGCGCTGGTTTGGCGCGCGCTCCAAGGACACGTCGCTCAAGGTGCAGGAGGCCATGGAGAGCTTCTCCGGGGACGTGCAGGAGCGCGTGGCGGGTTTTGCCCTGGTCAAGGCCTTCGTCGCCGAGCGCCGCGAGGGCCTGTCGTTCTTCAAGCGCTCGCGCGCTCTGCTCGAGCTCACCCTGCACAACGCGCACATCACCAACCTCTCGAACGCCGTCGTGCAGTGGCTCACCCAGATGGCAACGCTCGGCCTGGTCTGGTACGGCGGCCACCGCCTGATGCTGGGCACCATCAGCGTGGGCACCGTGGTGGCCTTCATCCTGCTCGTGCGCGAGCTATATTTTCCGATCAACCGCATCAGCGAGATGAATACCGTGCTGCACAACTCGCTCGCGGCCATCGATCGCATCTTCGAGCTGTTCGATCTGCGCCCCGACGTCCACGATCGAGCTGATGCCAGGCCCGTGCAGAACGTGCGCGGGCACGTGCGCTTCGAGGGCGTGAGCTTCGGTTATCAACCGGAGCTCACCGTGCTGCACGACATCGACGTCGAGATCCAGCCCGGGGAGATGGTGGCCCTGGTCGGGCCGAGCGGCGCCGGCAAGACCAGCTTCGCTCATCTGGTGCCGCGCTACTACGATCCACGCGCTGGCCGCGTGCTGCTCGATGGCGTTGACCTGCGAGACCTGCGCATGCGCGAGCTGCGCGCCCAGATCGGCAGCGTCGCGCAAGAGAACCTGCTGTTCTCGGGCAGCGTGCTCGAGAACATCCTGTACGGCCGCCCCCGCGCCAGCCGACAGGATGTGATGGCTGCCGCGCGCTCGGCGCACGCCGCGGAGTTCATCGAACGGTTGCCGCTCGGTTACGACACCTTGATCGGAGAGCGCGGCGCCAAGCTGTCGGGCGGGCAGAAACAGCGCATCGCGCTGGCGCGAGTTTTCCTCGCCGATCCGCGCGTCTTGATCCTGGACGAGGCCACGAGCGCGCTCGACAGCGAGTCCGAGCAGCTGATCCAGCGTTCGCTCGCCGATCTCATGAAGGGCCGCACCAGCATCGTGATCGCCCACCGGCTCTCCACCATCCTCTCGGCGGATCGCATCATCGTGCTGGACCAGGGCCGCATTGCCGAGATCGGTAACCACACCGAGCTGGCGGGCGCGCAGGGCCTGTACGCGCGACTGTATCGAGCCCAGCGCCTGGTCAGCGCCCGCCCTTCAACCGCAGCCGAAGTAGCCAATTAGCCCGGGCACGATCAGCCAAAGCAGCCCCTTCACGAAGAAGAAGGCGAAGCCCAACACGCCCAGGCGCTGAAACCAGCCCCGCGCCGCCGCCAGCTTGCTGTCAGCCGGCCGCTGCTGCACTTGCACGGCCCGCGCCATCGGATCACCGCTCACCCCCGCCGATACGGCCTCTCGTCGCTCCTGCATCAGACCCGTTCTGCCGCGGGCGCTGCTCTGTGGCCACTGCTCGGAAGTGCACCCCCGGGGATACCCTGCTATTGCGCTTCGGCGCGGCGGCTCACGAAACCGTTAATCAGCTGCGCGGCGTTTTCGGCGTCATCCACCGTCACCAACAGGCGCTTACCTCCCACCAGATCGAGGCGCAGCGCCATACCCCCGCGAATCACCACGGCGGCGCGACCGAGCAGGCGCAAACTGCCCCGATAGCCCCACCCCCCGTGCTCCATCGGCACCAGCTCAAACGCCGCCGCGGAGACGATCCGTTCCATGGCAATCCGCTGGTGGGGCCAGCCCAACCAACCATAACGGATGCCGAGCCCGCGTCGGTCCACACTCACCCGGATGCGAACCACCAGCATCATCACCACCATGACGAACACGTGCAGCCCCGCCACGACATATGGCACCTGAGGTACGTCGGTGGACATCACTAGCGCCAAGACCCAGCCTTCCACGCCGAGCGCGAGCCCCAACACCACGAACCAGCGATTGGCCGCCGTGCCCGTCCAATACGCCTGCTCACCCTCGGCGAGCTGGAGCGCCTGCTTCGGCAACGCCTCGGCCACGAACGAGCCGGGCCACACGCGCCGGGCCACCAGCAAGCTGAGTCCCGCCACGGCCGCCGGCACGCTCACCAACGACACCAGGGCCCAGGCAGAAAAATTTCCGGCGGCACGCCAGTCGATGCGATCCCAGTTCAAGAGCGCGGTGCTCACGCCCACCGCCGCCATCATGGTCACGATGAAGACCACGAACGGCAACGCCGCAGCCCCCACGCGCAGCGAGCCCGTGCGCTGGCGCGGCCAACCGAGGAAGATCGGCAATGCGCAGCCCAGCGCGAGCGTGACCAACAAGCCGGCGCGAGACATCGCCCCGTTGGGCGCACCATCGATGCCCCAGTGCACGGCGAGCGGTTGCGGCAGATGCGCCCCACCGACCAGCAGCGGCAAAGCAGCCAGGAGAAAGCCGCCCAGCCCGCAAACCAACAGCGAAACCTTCAAGCTCTTGGCCATCACACCTCTCCGAGTAGCTTCTTGAGCTCGCCAAGGCCCAGCCCCTGGCGAGAGCCCTCCGACACCAACGCCTTCGCCAGCTCGATCAAGCGCGCGCGATTCCGGCTCCCCTGCTTGCCGGTGTTTGTAACCACCACCCCTCGCCCGCGCCGAACATCGAGCAGGCCCTCGACCCGCAGCTCGTCATACGCGCGCAACACCGTGTGCATGTGCACGTCCAGGGACTCCGCCAGCTCACGCGCCGCGGGCAAGCGCTCCCCGGCAAGCACCTTGCCTTCAGCGATGGCGCGCCGCAGCTGGCTCGCGATCTGCGAATACAGAGGCGTCTCGTCACCGGGTGAGACGCGAACCAGCATTGTTATATTATAAGTATAACAATGGGGACGTCAAGGTGGTGGACGGGCCGATCCTTCGCTACACCAACACCGAGCTTCGAGGAAGCTCGCACCCCTCCCCACCGCGAGCCGATGAGGGTCCATCCCGCACGGCATCCCGCGCGCGGGCAGATGGAAACCCCGGGGCTACGCCCCCATCACTCGCAGCCGATACGCTCTTCGGCGATCGCCACGTCATCAATCCAGATCGTGGCCGCCGCGCCTTCGAGCCCCCAAAACCCCAAACGCACGTTGGTGGGCGTCGGGAACTGCGGCCATACCGAGCCGACGTGCCAACCCGCATTGCCGGTCACGCTCGCCGCCTCCGCGCCGTTGATCCAGATCGTCGCGTTCTGTGCTGCGTGATCCACAAACATTTCGGTGCAGAACCATTCGCTCGGGACGGCCACGCACGTCGGACAGTTGCCGGAGGTGGCCGTGTTGGGCGCCACACCGTCGCCATTGCCCGTATTGAGTGTCGCCAGGCGGCCTGCCCAGAGCCGCATGCGAATATCCGCGTTCTGATCGCCACCCACTCCGATCACGACCGGCGTGCCCGATGGCACTGGGCTGGGTGAAAGTTGCATCCAGGCGCGCACGAACAGGCGACTGACCGCCACGTTGGCCACGATCTCGCGAATCGAGCTCGTACCGACGATGCGCACCGACTGGTC